>CAWIQV010000001.1:0-27675 GCA_963838275.1 uncultured Gammaproteobacteria bacterium
GTTTATTAACGCAGATAGAAGATAAAGCTGGCGGCGATGCAAATGCTTGAGAAGAAGGTGTGCGCGCACCGGTCATAACGCGTTGCGATCCGCCGCCAATCTTTGAGCCATCCGAAGCTATTTTCGATCTTGTGACGCTTTTTGTAGAGTGCCTGATCGTAATCATGCTGGATTTTGCGGTTCTTCTTCGGGGGAATGCAGGGTTCAATGCCCTTTTCGATCAGGGCATTTCGGAACCAATCGCTGTCATAACCCCGGTCGCCGGTTAACGATTTGGCTTTGGGCAAGGCATCGAGCATGAGCCTTGCGCCTTTATGATCGCTCATTTGCCCTTCGCTCAACAGCAAGATCAAAGGGTTGCCATTACCATCGGTCACAGCGTGGAGTTTTGAGTTCAGACCGCCTTTCGTGCGCCCGATACGGCGGGGAACAGCCCTTTTTTAAACAGGCTCGCCGCTGTGCGGTGAGCTTTGAGATGAGTGGCGTCGATAAGGAGCCGGTCCGGCTGTCCCGATCGGCCCGCGAGGCTCGCAAAAATGCGGTCGAAGATGCCCATGCGGCTCCAGCGAATAAACCGGTTGTACAAAGTCTTATGGGGACCATACTCCCTTGGCGCGTCCCGCCAGCGAAGCCCGTTCTTGATCACAAATACGATCCCGCTCACAACACGATGATCGTCCACGCGCGGCACGCCATGAGAGAGCGGAAAATAAGGCTTGATGCGATCAAGTTGGTCGTCCGACAACCAAAGTAAATCGGTCATGGCAGGGTCCTCCTGCCAAACCCTTGAATCTGATTTGCAACCCGCCGGGAACCTTAAATTTAATAGGTCCTGAGCCTAGTGTTCGACAAGGAGGCGGTGGCGAATTCCGCAATTCCGGCCTCGTCAGGACATGCGACCGGACTCACGGTGCTTTTCCGTCTTGTCGACGAGGGGGTGCCGCCGCGCCTTGAGGCCTCGGCTGTCCTTTCGCGGGCGCTGCCTAAAACATCCTTTGCGCCAAAGCCCGTCGCGAAACCGGCGCTCTGTCGCTTTCGCGGCGGCGCCTCTCTCCGTGGAAAGCTCCGGCGGCGAGCCCGTCACCTATCAACGCAAAACCTCCATGGAGGAGACGGCGCACTCCACCGACAAGCTCTATGAGCCCTATGCCGTTCAGACCATCGCCATCGACGGCGCCAAGCCGCATCCGACCGCGCTTGTGCAGTCGGCGTCGATGGCTTCCGTCGCTCCGCCGATGCCATCCTATGTGCCGCGGCTGCCGCGCAATCTGGTCACGGAAGGAATCCTGTCCGACGCGCAGATCGAGACGACCATCTATGCCGGCGAAGCCCATCAGGGTTTTCTGGCCGGCCATTACAAGGCCGATGAGAGCTTCGACAGGCTGGACCGCATCGCGCCAGAGGCGGAAGGCGCGGTGCAGTTCCGCAAAGGCTATTTTCTCGGCGACGGCACGGGCTGCGGCAAGGGCCGGCAGGCGGCTGGCATTGTGCTCGACAACTGGCTGCAAGGCCGCCGCCGCGCGCTCTGGATCTCGAAATCCGACAAACTGCTCTTATCCTGACTCTATGCTCCTGTCTCAGAATCAGGCATGGAGACGCTTCACTGACAACTTCCGGTTGGTCTCAGCAGACGTCCGGGTCAAGCGTTCCCGCAGCGCAGCGAGGACAACGCTTGACGCGGCGGCGACTCCACAAGCTCGTTCATGGGGTGCAGGCGAAGTCCTGCATCCCTGCCACGCGGCGAGCGGGAGAGCGCGAGGGGAACCCCTCGCATTCAAAAGATAACTTGCGCCGAAGGCGCTCCGCTCTGGAGAGCGTATGCCGCAGCTTCACTTCACTGATCTTGGCGCGCTGCGCCGCCCTGTCAGCAATACGATGAGTCCAGCAGATCCCCAATCGCCCGAGGGCAGCCCGATGCACCACCTCTCGGCCGAGGAGATCTACAAGCGGCTGCTCGACTCGAGCCGAGGATATCGGCCTCGCGACCGTCTACCGCGTGCTCACGCAGTTCGAGGCCGCGGGGCTGGTCAACCGCCATCATTTCGAGGACGGCATGGCGGTGTTCGAGATCAACCACGGCAGCCATCACGATCATATCGTCTGCATGGACTGCGGCGCGGTCGAGGAGTTCGTCGAGCCCGACATCGAGGTCGCGCCAGCATGCGATCGCCGAGCGCCTCGGCTTCCGCCTCGAAGCGCATTCGATGGTGCTCTACGGGCGCTGCCAGCGCGCCGACTGCCCGGCGCGCGTGCAGGGCCGGGTCAAGACTGCCGCGTCCCCGCCGGGCGCCTGACGCGGCGGCCCGCAGCGTCAGTCGACGCGCTTGGCGCCCGCCTTGGCCGGTCGGCGGCCGCGCCGGCGTTGCTGCAGCATCTCGCGCGCGTGGGCGCGCGTGCGCGGCGTGATCTCGACCCCGCCGAGCATGCGCGCGATCTCCTCGACCCGGGCTCGGCTCGTCGAGCAGCCGTGATCCCGGTGCGCGTGCTGCGTCCGTCGGTGTGCTTGCGACACGCGCAGGTGCTGGTGTCCCTGGGCCGCGACCTGCGGCAGGTGCGTCACGCACAGCACCTGGGCCGAGCTGCCGAGCGCGCGCAGCTCGCGACCGACGATCTCGGCCACGGCGCCGCCGATACCGGCGTCGACCTCGTCGAAGACCATGCACGGCGGCCGCCTGGCCGGCGCAGCGACACCTGCACGGCGAGCGACAGGCGCGCGAGTTCGCCGCCGGAGGCGACCTTGGCGACCGGGCGCGGCGCCTGACCCGGATTCGTGCTGACGCGGAATTCGACCCGGTCGAGGCCGTGCGGCGCGGGCTCCGCCGAATCCAGTGGCGTGACCTCGATCAGGAACCGGCCGCCGGCCATGCCGAGCTCCTGCATGCGCGCCGAGATCTCCTTGGCCAGCGCGCGCGCCGCCGCGGCGCGGCGCGCCGAAAGCTGCCGCGCGCAGCTCCTGGATAGCGCGCCAGCGCGGCGTTGAGCTGGCCGCGCATCGCGCCCAGGTCGGCGGCCGCGGTCTCGAGGCCGGCCAGTTCGGCGGCGAGCGCCTGGCCCTGGCCGATCAGCGCGGATCGGCGCGATGCGATGCTTGCGCGCGAGTTCCTCGGCAGCGGCCAGGCGCCGCTCGATCGCGTCGGCGCGCTGCGGATCGATGTCCAGGGCGTCGAGGTACTGCTGCAGCGTATGGCTGGCGTCCTTGACGCGCAGCGCCGCCTCATCGAGCAACGGCAGCAGCGGGTCGAGCTGCGCGTCCATGGCCGCCGCGGCGCGCAGGCCGGACATCGAGCGCGCGATCAGCGCATGGGCGTTGGCCCCTTCGGCCTCGTACAGGCCATCCAGGGCCGCACGCGCGGCGAGCAGCAGCCGTCCGCGGTTTGCGAGACGCGCATGCTCCGCATGCAGCTCCTCGATCTCGCCTTCCCGAAGCTGCAGCGCCTCGATCTCGCGCTGCTGGTAGCGCAGCAGCTCGAGCCGCGAGCCGCGCTCGTCGGCGGCGCTCTCGAGCTCGACGCTGCGGTTCAGCAGCGCGAGCCACGACGCTGTGCGCGGTGCGCACCTGGGCGCTCAACGCCTCGAGGCGTCCGTAGCTGTCGAGCAGCGCGCGCTGCGTCGCCGGGCGCACCAGCGACTGGAATTCGTGCTGGCCGTGGATATCGAACAGCAGCGCGGCCGCAGCCTGCAGCACCTGCAGCGGCACGGACTGGCCGCCGAGCCAGGCGCGGCTGCGGCCATCGCTGCCGATCACGCGCCGCAGCAGCAGCTCGCCCTCGCGCTCGGGATCGATGCTCTTCCAGCAGGTGCAGCAGCTCGCCGGCCGTTGCGGTGATGTCGGCGGTGGCGGTGATCTCGGCGCGCTCGGCGCCGCTGCGCACCCACTCGGCCCCGGCCCGCCCGCCGGCCAGCAGCTCGAGGGCGTCGACGATCATGGACTTGCCGGCCCCGGTCTCGCCGGTCAGCACGGTGAGGCCGGGCTGGAACTCGAGTTCCACCGCCTCGATCAGCGCGAAGTCGCGGATCTGCAGGTAGCGCAGCACGGCCTAGCGCTCGTGTTCGAGTCCGCCGCGGCCCCAGTGAAGCTTCGAGCGCAGCAGCCTGAAATAGTCGTAGCCCGGAGGATGCAGCAGGGTGATGGCCCGTTCGGAGGGCTGGACTTCCAGCAGGCCGCCGGGCCGCAGCTCCCCGAGCAGGCGCGCATCGCAGGTGACCTGCGCGCTCACGTCGCTCGAGCCGGTCAGCCGTATCGCGATCTTCGAATCCCCCGGCACCAGGATCGGCCGGTCCGAGAGCGTGTGCGGACTGATCGGGGCGAGCACCAGCACGTTGAGCCGCGGATCGACGATCGGTCCGCCGCAGGACAGCGCGTAGGCGGTCGAACCGGTGGCGGTTGCCACCACCAGGCCGTCGGCGCCATGCGAGTTGACATAGCGCCCGTCGACGTGGGTTTCGAAGTCGAGCATGCGGCCGGTTTCGAGGCGGTTGAATACGACGTCGTTGAGCGCGAAGCACTCGGCGGCGACGCCCCCCGGTGCGCAGAGCCGGGCGTGCAGCAGGCGGCGCCGTTCGTCCGTGCATTCGCCGGCAAGCACCGCATCGACGCAGCTGACCATGTCCTGCGGCAGCACGTCGGTCAGGAAGCCGAGCCGGCCGCGATTGATGCCGAGCAGCGGGATCCCGGAGTCGCCCACGAGGCCGGCGGCGTGCAGCAGTGTTCCATCCCCGCCGATCGCGATCACCAGCTCGGCCCGCGCCAGCAGCTCGGGCAGTGCGACCGAGCGCGCGCCCGCTGGCGGCACGCCGGCAGGACCCGCCTCGGGCGTGAGCACGGTGAGCGCTCGCGCGAGCAGCACGGGGATCAGCGCCTGGGCGCATTCGCCCACCCGCGGGTCCTGGAACTGGCCGACCAGGGCGCAGGTGCGTATCGACTTATGCAACGCGGGAACCCGTTCAACGGCGGTGGTGCCGTCCTTGTAGCATGACACGACCCCGTCGGGCACGCGCTCGCCGCGCCCGCGCGTCGGGGCAGGAGCCGGTACCCTCCGCTGGGCGGGCAGGGTGGTGCTTGACGAGGCCGCGAGGGGCTGATTAGCTGAAGCATCAACGATGGCCGCCGACAGCAAGGACGAAGGACTGAACGAGCGGGCGCAGCGGCTGCTGCGCGTGCTGGTGCAGAGCTATATCCGTGACGGCGCCCCGGTCGGTTCACGCACCCTGTCGCGCGATTCCGGGCTCGCGCTCGAGTTCCGCAACCGTCCGCAACGTCATGGCGGACCTCGAGCAGCTCGGCTTCGTGACCTCGCCGCATACCTCGGCCGGGCGCGTACCGACCGACAAGGCCTATCGCTTCTTCGTCGACAGCCTCATGCGGGCCGAGCTGCCGACCGACGAATCCGACCTCGAGGAGATCCGCCGCCAGCTCGACCTGCCCTGCCGACAGCGTCCAAGGCCCTGGTCGCCTCCGCCTCGCAGCTGCTCTCGAACATCACGCACCTCGCGGGCGTCGTGACGCTGCCGCTGGCCCAGTCCGCCGGCGCTGACGCAGATCGAGTTCCTCGCCGCTGTCGGAGAACCGGCTGCTGGTGGTGCTGGTGCTCAATGACCGCGAGGTGCAGAACCGCATCATCCAGCTCGAGCGTCACTATTCGGCGTGAGGAGCTGCGACGCGCGGCCAATTTCCTGAACGAGCATTTCGCGGGGCGTACCCTCGCGCAGATCCACCAGGAAATGATCCAGCAGCTCAAGGATACGCACGAGCACCTGAACCAGGAGATGCTCGACGGTATCGCGATGGCCCAGAGCCTGTTTTCACAGTCCGGGCCCACGCGAGGACATCGAGTACGTGATCGCCGGGGAGACCAACCTGATGGGGTTCGCCGCAGTTCGGCAATGTCGAGAAGCTGCGCCGGCTGTTCGAGGCGTTCAACGAGAAACGCGACATCCTGCAGCTGCTCGACCAGAGCCTGCGCGCCGACGGCGTGCAGATCTTCATCGGCCAGGAATCCGGCTACCAGATCCTCGATGACTACAGTGTCGTCACGGCGCCCGTACAGCTCGGACCAGGGCGTGGTAGGCGTGCTGGGGGTCATCGGACCGACCCGCATGGCCTACGAGCGCATCATCCCGATCGTCGACCTGACCGCCAAACTGCTCGGTGCGGCCTTGAATTCCCGGCGTTGAGCCCAACCTATCGGGCAGGACTGGCAGCGCCTGTTTTGAGGGCGCGGTGCACATTTTTACTCCAAGTCTTTGTTATCCTGGGACTCTTAAGCCATGAGTGATGCCAGCAAGCAGGCTGCCGCGCAGCAGGAATCGACGGATCCGGCCGAAGGTCCGCGAACCGGCCGGTACCGATGTCGCGGCGCTGCAGCTCGCCGTCGCCGAGGCGCAGGAGCAGGCCCGTGTGCAGCGCGACCTGTATCTGCGGGCGGCCGCCGAGCTCGACAACGTCCGCAAGCGCGCCCAGCGCGACATCGAGAGCGCGCATCGCTATCGCGCTCGAGCGCTTTGCGGGCGAGCTGCTGCCGGTCCACGACAGCCTCGCCCTCGGCGTCGCGAACGGCGCCAACGCCGACGCGGCGACGCTGCTCGCCGGCCAGCAGGCCACGCTCAAGCTGCTCGACCGCGCGTTCGAGAAGTTCTCGATCGCGCCGATCGATCCGGCCGGCACAGCGCTTCGATCCCGGCCAGCACGAGGCGGTACTGATGCAGGATTCCGCCGAGGCGCGCCCGACACCGTGCTGACGGTGGTCCAGCCGGCTACGAGCTCAACGGCCGGCTGCTGCGACCGGCTCGCGTCGTGGTCGCCAGGGCGCCGGCGGGGGCAGGCACGTCCTGAGGCGGCGCGATCCGGTTTGCGAACGGCATGGAACCGACTTGAAAACAAGCCTGAAGGTCCCAACTTCCAGGTCTCAATAGCGGCATAGCGTCTGGAGTGCGACCCATGAGCAAGGTCATCGGCATCGATCTGGGCACGACGAACTCGTGCGTGGCGATCATGGAGGGCGGCAAGCCGCGCGTGATCGAGAACAGCGAGGGCGATCGCACCACGCCCTCGATCGTCGCGTTCACCAAGGACGATGAGGTGCTGGTCGGCCAGTCGGCCAAGCGCCAGGCGGTCACGAACCCGCAGAACACGCTGTTCGCCGTCAAGCGCCTGATCGGCCGCAAGTTCGAGGACGACGTGGTGCAGAAGGACATCAAGATGGTCCCGTACAGGATCGTCAAGGCCGAGAACGGCGACGCCTGGGTCGAGGTGCACGGCAAGAAGATGGCCCCGCCGGAGGTCTCCGCCCGGGTGCTGATGAAGATGAAGAAGACCGCCGAGGACTATCTGGGCGAGCCGGTCACCGAGGCGGTGATCACGGTACCGGCCTACTTCAACGACTCCCAGCGCCAGGCGACCAAGGACGCGGGCCGCATCGCCGGCCTCAACGTCAAGCGCATCATCAACGAGCCGACCGCGGCCGCGCTGGCCTACGGCCTCGACAAGCAGGGTGCGGACCGCAAGATCGCGGTCTACGACCTGGGCGGCGGCACCTTCGACATCTCGATCATCGAGATCGCGGAGGTCGACGGCGAGCGCCAGTTCGAGGTGCTCTCGACCAACGGCGATACCTTCCTCGGCGGCGAGGACTTCGACCTGCGCGTGATCAATTTCCTGGCCGATGAATTCCAGAAGGAATCGGGCGTGGACGTACGCCGGGACCCGTTGGCCATGCAGCGGCTGAAGGAAGCCGCGGAGAAGGCGAAGATCGAGCTGTCCTCGAGCCAGCAGACCGAAGTGAACCTGCCGTACATCACGGCGGACGCCGCCGGACCGAAGCACCTGAGCGTCAAGCTCACGCGTGCCAAGCTCGAGTCGCTGGTCGAGGATCTCGTGCAGCGCACGATCGGTCCGTGCCGCGTCGCCCTGAAGGACGCGGGCCTGGATCCGAGCCAGGTGGTCGAAGTGATCCTGGTGGGCGGCCAGACCCGCATGCCGCTGGTGCAGAAGTACGTGCGCGACTTCTTCGGCAAGGAGCCGCGCAAGGACGTGAATCCGGATGAGGCGGTCGCCGTGGGCGCGGCGGTCCAGGCGGGCGTGCTGGCCGGCGAGGTCAAGGACGTGCTGCTGCTGGACGTGACGCCGCTCTCGCTCGGCATCGAGACGCTGGGCGGCGTGATGACCAAGCTGATCGAGAAGAACACCACCATCCCGACCAAGGCGGCGAACGTGTTTTCGACCGCGGACGACAACCAGACGGCCGTGACCATCCACGTGCTGCAGGGCGAGCGCGACCGCGCATCGGACAACAAGTCGCTGGGCAAGTTCGACCTGACGGATATTCCGCCGGCACCGCGCGGCCTGCCGCAGGTCGAGGTCACGTTCGACATCGACGCCAACGGCATCCTGAACGTCCAGGCGCGGGACAAGGCGACCGGCAAGGAGCAGCGGATCGTGATCCGCGCCTCGAGCGGCCTGGCCGAGGAGGAGATCAAGCGCATGGTCCGGGACGCCGAGGCGCATGCGGCCGATGACCGCAAGTTCCGCGAGCTGGTCGACACGCGCAATCGCGCCGATGCGCTCGTGCACCAGGTCGAGAAGGCGCTGAAGGACCTGGCGGACAAGGTCAGCCCCGACGAGCGTGCGCGGGCCGAATCGGCCCTGGGCGATCTCAAGGCGGTGCTGAAGTCCGATGACAAGGAAATCATCGAGAAGAAGACTGAAGCGCTGGCGCAGGCCTCCGGCGGCATTGCCCAGCGCGCCTACGCGGCCAGCCAGGCCGGGGCTCCGGGCGCGGATGCGGCGCAGCCGGGTCCGGATGCGGGAGCGGCTGGCGGAGCGTCGCAGCCACGGTCCAAGGACGACGTGGTCGATGCGGAATTCGAGGAAGTGCGGGACAAGGGCCGACGGGCTTCCTGACGGAGCCACGGGACTTCGAGCCTGCAGCATGCTGCCGGGGGCCGAGGGGCTCCCGGCAGCATGCGTGTATCCGACCGTAAACCGGACTGTGACGGCAAGGCATGGCGAAGCGCGATTACTACAAGATCCTGGACGTCGCCCGTAGCGCAAGCGAGGCCGACATCAAGAAGGCCTATCGCCGGCTGGCGATGAAATTCCATCCGGACCGCAACCCCGGCGACACGGAAGCCGAGGAGAAGTTCAAGGAAGCCAAGGAGGCCTACGAGGTCCTGTCCGACACGCAGAAGCGCGCGGTGTACGACCAGTACGGCCACGCGGGCCTGGAGGCGAGCCGCAATGCGCACTCCGGCGGCGCGCACGGTGCCGGCGCCGAGGCGTTCAGCGACATCTTCGGCGACGTGTTCGGGGACATCTTCGGGGGTGCGCGCCGCGGCGGCGCGAACCAGAGCTTCCGCGGCGCCGACCTGCGCTACGAGGTCGGGCTCGATCTGGCGGAGGCGGTGTTCGGGCGCACGATCGAGATCGACGTCAACAAGTTCGCCGAATGCGAGATCTGCCATGGCAGCGGCGCCGCCAAGGGCACGCAACCCCGCGACCTGCGACACCTGCGGCGGCGCTGGCCAGGTGCGCGTCTCCCAGGGCTTCTTCACGCTGCAGCAGACCTGCCCGCACTGCCGCGGCAGCGGCCGCATCGTGCGCAATCCCTGCGACAACTGCCTCGGACAGGGACGCATCCGGCGCGCGAAGAAGCTCTCGGTCAAGATCCCGCCCGGCGTCGACAACGGCGATCGGGTGCGCCTGAGCGGCGAGGGGGAGGCCGGGCGCAACGGCGGCCCGCCCGGCGACCTGTACGTCGAGGTCCAGGTGCGCGAACACCCGATCTTCGAGCGCGATGGCATGCACCTGAGCTGCGAGGTGCCGGTGAGCTTCGCGACCGCGGCGCTCGGTGGCAGCGTCGAGGTGCCGACGCTCGACGGTCCGGTCACGCTGAAGATTCCGGCCGAGAGCCAGTCAGGGCGGGTATTCCGGCTGCGCGAAAAGGGCGTCAAGTCGGTGCGCGGCAGTGCGCGCGGCGATCTGTTCTGCCGCGTCGTGGTCGAGACGCCGGTGCACCTCTCGCACGAGCAGCGCGCGCTGCTGCGCGAGTTCGAGGAATCGCTCAAGGCCGACGGCGCCAAGCATGCGCCGCGCCAGAAGAGCTTCTTCGAGGGTCTGAAGCGCTTCTTCGCCAGCGGTACGCCGTGAGCGGCGCCATCAGCAGCCGCGCGGAGCCGGTCCGCACCGTGCTCATCGGCGCTACCGGGCGCATGGGCACGAACCTGCTGCGCGAATGGGCGCGCCATCCGCAGCTGCAGCTCACCGGCGCGGTGGCCTCCGGCGCGCAGCCCGCAGCTCGGCGCCGATGCCGGGGCGGCGGCCGGCGCCGCGAGCACCGGCGTCGCGGTCAGCGCGCGGCTGGCCGCCGCTGCTCGGCCACGGCGCAGCTGGTCATCGATTTCTCGCACCGCCGCGGCTGCGGCCGCGAACCTCGACGGCGTGCGCAGCGGCGCGCGTGCCGCTGCTGCTCGGTACGACCGGGCTCGATGCGTCGATCGACCCGCTACTGGTGGCGGCCGCGCGCCACATCCCCGTGCTGGTCGCGCCGAACACGAGTCTGGGCGTGAACCTGCTGCTCGAGCTCGCAGCCACCGCTGCGCGCAGCCTGCCCGCCGCCGTTCGATATCGAAATTCTCGATATTCACCACCGACACAAGCGCGACGCGCCTTCCGGGACCGCGCTGGCGCTTGGGCAGGCGGTCGCGGCAGCGCGCGGCGCGTCGCCCGAGGCGCAGCGGTTGCGCCAGGGTGCGGGGCTGCCGGCCGGCCCGCGGCGCACCGGCGAGATCGGGTTCGCCGCGCTGCGCGGCGGAGACGTGGTGGGCGAGCACGAGGTGTGGTTTCTCGGGGAAGGCGAGCGGGTGCGGCTGGGCCATGTCGCGACGGATCGGGCCGTGTTTGCGCGCGGAGCGCTCCAGGCGGGCCTCTGGCTGGCCGGCCAGCCCCCCGGACGCTACACGATGAGGGACTTTTTTGGATTTAAAACAATAACTTAAATGACTAATGCGGTGCGAAGTGCGAGGAAGCCGGCGCTGAGCCTTAGATTTCGCATTGTTAGTCCAGATGAAGCCCCCGGAGACGGCGATTGGCATGGACAGGGGCGGTCGTGGTCTTTACACTTTTGCCCGTAATCCGATAGTCGGGTTAGTCCGCACAAGGCGGGAGGGCGTTCCACAAGGACTCCTCCCGCTTTGTGCATCTGCCACCCGTACATCATGAGGAGCGGGATGACGTGAGTGTACCGGCGGTGCTCGCTCTGGCCGACGGAACTCATCTTCAAAGGCCAATCCATTGGCGCCCCCGGCAATACCACCGGCGAAGTGGTCTTCAATACGGCCATGACGGGCTACCAGGAAATCCTGACCGATCCTTCCTACGCCCGCCAGATCATCACGCTGACCTGTCCCCACATCGGCAACACCGGCACGACTCCCGAGGACATGGAATCCCCGCAGGTCTACGGTAGCGGCCTGGTGGTGCGCGATCTCGCGCTCGTCAGCAGCAGCTGGCGCGCAGCCGGGACACTGCCGGATTTCCTCGCGCGCGCGCGGGTCGTCGCGATCGCGGGCATCGACACGCGGCGTCTCACGCGCCTGCTGCGCGAGAAAGGGCGCCCAGGCCGGATGCATCATGACCGGCGAGCGCATCGATGAAGCGGCGGCGGTGCGCGCCGCGCGCGCCTTTCCGGGGCTCAAGGGCATGGACCTGGCGCAGGTCGTGACCACCCGCCAGCAGCTACCAGTGGAACGATGGCACCCTCGGTCGCGAGAGCCCGCCCTCGCTGCGCGCCGCGCAACGCCTGCACGTCGTGGTCTACGACTACGGGGTCAAGCGCAACATCCTGCGGCTGCTCGCCGACATGGGCTGCCGCCTCACCGTGGTGCCGGCGACCACGACGCGGCCGCCGAGGTGCTCGCACTGCATCCCGATGGCGTGTTCCTGTCCAACGGGCCGGGCGATCCGGAACCCTGCGACTACGCGATCACGGCGATCGGCGAGCTGCTGCAGACCGGCACTGCCGCTGTTCGGGATCTGCCTCGGGCACCAGCTGCTGGCGCTCGCCAGTGGCGCCCGCACGGTCAAGATGAAATTCGGCCATCACGGCGCCAACCATCCGGTCCAGGACCTGGCACCGGTCGCGTGCTGATCACCAGCCAGAACCATGGCTTCGCGGTCGACGAGGCCACGCTCCCGCCGGGCCTGATCCCGACCCATCGCTCGCTGTTCGACGGCAGCCTGCAGGGCCTGGCGCGCACCGACCGCCCGGCCTTCAGCTTCCAGGGACACCCGGAGGCGAGCCCCGGTCCGCACGAGCTGCGCTCGATGTTCGACGGCTTCGCGCAGGCGATGGTGCGCCGGCTGCAGGAGCAGCTGCGCGTGCTGCGCGCGCGGCCGCAAGCAAAGCGCCGAGGGCTGAGCGCGATGCCCAAGCGCACCGACCTCCAGAGCATCCTGATCATCGGCGCCGGCCCGATCGTGATCGGCCAGGCCTGCGAGTTCGACTACTCCGGCGCCCAGGCCTGCAAGGCGCTGCGCGAGGAGGGCTACCGCGTCATCCTGGTCAACTCCAATCCGGCCACGATCATGACCGATCCGGAGATGGCCGATGCGATCTACATCGAGCCGGTCAACTGGCGCACGATCGCGCGCATCATCGAGCGCGAGCGGCCCGACGCGCTGCTGCCGACCATGGGCGGCCAGACCGCGCTGAACACCGCGCTCGACCTGGTGCGCGAGGGCGTGCTCGAGCAGTACGGCGTCGAGCTGATCGCCGCCTCGCGCGAGGCCATCGACATGGCCGAGGATCGCGAGCTGTTCCGCAACGCGATGCGCGAGATCGGGCTGGAGGTGCCGCAATTCGCAGGTCGCGCGCAGCCTCGAGGAGGCGCTCGCGCTGCAGGCGAGCATCGGCTTTCCGGTCGTGATCCGCCCGTCCTTCACGCTCGGCGGCAGCGGCGGGGGCATCGCCTACAACCGCGAGGAATTCGAGACCATCGTGCGAGCGCGGCCTGGAAGCCTCCCCGACCCGCGAGCTGCTGATCGAGGAGGCGGTGATCGGCTGGAAGGAATTCGAGATGGAGGTGGTGCGCGATTCGCAAGGACAACTGCATCATCGTCTGCTCGATCGAGAACCTGGATCCGATGGGCGTGCACACCGGCGACTCGATCACCGTGGCGCCGGCGCAGACCCTGACCGACAAGGAATACCAGCGCATGCGCGATGCCTCGATCGCGGTGCTGCGCAAGATCGGCGTGGAGACCGGCGGCTCGAACGTGCAGTTCGCGGTCAATCCGCGCGACGGGCGCATGCTCGTGATCGAGATGAATCCGCGCGTGTCGCGCTCCTCGGCGCTGGCCTCCAAGGCGACCGGCTTCCCGATCGCCAAGATCGCCGCCAAGCTCGCCGTCGGCTACACGCTCGATGAGCTGCGCAACGAGATCACCGGCGGGGCGACGCCGGCCTCGTTCGAGCCGTCGATCGACTACGTGGTCACGAAGATCCCGCGCTTCACCTTCGAGAAATTCCCGGCGGCCAACAACCGCCTGACCACGCAGATGAAGTCGGTCGGCGAGGTCATGGCGATCGGCCGCACCTTCCAGGAGTCGCTGCAGAAGGCGCTGCGCGGCCTCGAGACCGGCCTCGATGGCCTCGACCCGATCGCTCACGCTGCCGCTCGACGGAGGAGAGCGAGAGCCAGCTCGGCTACGAGCTGCGCGCCCCGGGCGCCGAACCGGCTGCTGTACGTGGCCGACGCGTTCCGCGCCGGCTGGAGCTCGAGCGCGTGCAGCGAGCTGACCGCGATCGACCCCTGGTTCCTCGCGCAGATCGAGGACCTCGTCGCCGAGGAGGGCCGCGTGCGGCGCGAAGGCGAGAGCGCCCTCGGGCGTCGACCGGCTGCGCGGCGCTCAAGCGCAAGGGCTTCTCCGACCGGCGCCTGGCCGCGCCTGACGCGCTCGCGCGAGGAGCGCGATGCGCGGCAAGCGCCGCGAATTCGGCATCGCGCCGGTCTACAAGCGCGTCGATACCTGCGCCGCGGAGTTCGCCACCTCCACCGCCTACCTGTACTCGACCTACGAGGAGGAGTGCGAGGCCGAGCCGACCGCGGCGGCGCAAGATCATGATCCTGGGCGGCGGCCCGAACCGCATCGGCCAGGGCATCGAATTCGATTACTGCTGCGTGCACGCCGCGCTGGCGCTGCGCGAGGACGGCTTCGAGACCATCATGGTCAACTGCAATCCGGAGACCGTTTCGACCGACTACGACACCTCGGACCGGCTGTACTTCGAGCCGCTCACGCTCGAGGACGTGCTCGAGGTGATCGCGCGCGAGCGCCCCGAAGGGCGTCATCGTGCAGTTCGGCGGCCAGACGCCGCTGAAGCTGTCGCGCGCCCTGGAGGCGGCCGGCGCCCCGATCATCGGCACCTCGCCGGACTCGATCGACATCGCCGAGGACCGCGAGCGCTTCCAGCAGCTGGTGCGCCGCCTCGGGCTGCGCCAGCCGGCCAATGCCACGGCGCGCACCGAGGACCAGGCCGTGGTGCTGGCCCGCGAGGTCGGCTTCCCGCTGGTGGTGCGGCCCTCCTACGTGCTGGGCGGCCGGGCGATGGAGATCGTGTTCAACGAGGACGACCTGCGCTCCTACATGTCGCGCGCGGTGCAGGTCTCGAACGACAGTCCGGTGCTGCTCGACCGCTTCCTCGACGTCGCGATCGAGGTCGACGTGGATGCGGTCTGCGATGGCGAGGACGTGCTGATCGGCGGCATCATGGAGCACGTCGAGCAGGCCGGCGTGCATTCCGGGGACTCCAGCTGCTCGCTGCCGCCCAACAGCCTGTCGGCCGAGGTGCAGGAGCAGCTGCGCGCGCAGACGCGCAAGCTCGCCAGGGCGCTGAACGTCGATCGGGCTGATGAACGTCCAGTTCGCGATCCAGAACGGCACCGTCTACGTGCTCGAGGTCAATCCGCGCGCCTCGCGTACGGTGCCGTTCGTGTCCAAGGCCACCGGCGTGCCGATCGCGAAGATCGCGGCGCGCGTGATGAGCGGCCGCCAGCCTGCGCGATCTGGGCGTGCTCACGGAGCGGGTGCCGCAGTATTATTCGGTCAAGGAAGCGGTGTTCCCGTTCGTGAAGTTTCCCGAGGCCGACCCGATCCTCGGCCCGGAGATGAAATCCACCGGCGAGGTCATGGGCACCGGGCGCACCTTCGGCGAGGCCTACGCCAAGTCGCAGAGCGCCTCCGGGGTCGTGCTGCCGCGTTCGGGCTGCTGCCTGATCAGCGTGCGCGAGCGCGACAAGCCGGGCGCCGTGCAGCTGGCGCGCCGCCTGATCGCGCACGGCTTCACGATCGTCGCGACCAGCGGTACCGCACGTGACGCTGCGCGGCCGCCGGCATCGAGTGCCGCGAGGTCAACAAGGTGCGCGAGGGGCGGCCGCACATCGTCGACATGATCAAGAATGACGAGATCGACCTGATCGTGAACACGACCGAGGGCAAGCAGGCGATCCTCGAGTCCAACTCGATCCGCCGCGAAGCGGTGCACCGGCGCGTGACCTACTACACGACGCTCGCGGCCGCGCTCGCGACCTGCGAGGCGCTCGATCACATCGACGAGGTCGGCGTCAACCGCCTGCAGGACCTGCACCGCGAGGTCGGGCACATGAAGCGCTCGCCGATGACCCTGCGCGGCGCCGAGCTGCTGCGCACCGAACTCAAGCGGCTGAAGTCCGAGGACCGGCCGCGCGTGATCCGGGCGATCGCCGAGGCGCGCAGCCACGGCGACCTGTCCGAGAACGCCGAGTACCACGCCGCCCGCGAGCAGCAGGGATTCATCGAGGGCCGCATCATGGAGATCGAGTCGCGGCTCGCGGCCGCGGAGATCATCGACGTCGCGAGCCTGCCGGCGACCGGGCGGGTCGTGTTCGGCGCCACGGTCGAGCTCGAGGACCAGGACGAGGGCGCGGCGGTGACCTACCAGATCGTCGGCGAGGACGAGGCCGACATCCGCTCCGGGCGCATCTCGGTCACCTCGCCCATCGCGCGCGCGCTGATCGGCAAGGTCACAGGGGATGTCGTCGACGTCACCGCGCCGGGCCGCACCCGCAGCTACGAGATCGTCTCGGTCCGCTACCTCTGACGCTGGCGCGGGACGGCGGCGGGCAGCGGATAGCGCGTCAGCCCCGCGGCCGGGCGGAACAGCAGCGCCACGTGGCCGATGCGGCCGACCAGCGTGCTGCCGCTGCGCGGCGGCCAGTGCGGCGATCAGTGCGTCGCGCGTGTCCCGGTCCCCGGCCTGGACCCGGACCTTGATCAGCTCGTGGTCGGCGAGTGCGCGCTGCGGTCTCGGCGAGTACGGCAGCGGTCAGACCATGCTGACCGAGCTGGATCACCGGCTTGAGCGCGTGGCCGCGACCGCGCAGGTAGCGTCGCTGAAGTGGGGTGAGTTCCGACATAGGCGGTTCATTATGGCGCGCCGAACCAAGAGCAGCGACCGCTGGCTGCGCGAGCACTTTGCCGATCCGTACGTCAAGCGCGCGCGGTCAGAGGGCTGGCGCTCGCGGGCGGTGTTCAAGCTCGAGTCGATCGATCGCCGCGAACGGCTGCTGCGTCCGGGCATGCTGGTGCTCGACCTCGGAGCGGCCCCCGGGGCCTGGAGCCAGTACGCGCGCCGCCAGGTCGGCGCGCACGGGCGCGTGATCGCCACGGATATACTGCCGATGGACGCGCTGCCGGGTGTCGAGTTCGTGCAGGGCGATTTCCGGGAACAGGCGGTGTTCGACGCGCTGCGGGCCGCGCTCGGGCCCGCCGCCGCGTCCGGTGTCGACGTATTGCTGTCGGACATGGCGCCGAACCTCTCCGGCATGGATGCGATCGACGCGCCCCGCAGCCTGTACCTCGCCGAGCTGGCCCTGGAACTGGCGGGCGGTGTCTTGAAACCCGAGGGCAGCGCCCTGATCAAAGCTCTTCCAGGGCGCCGGTTTCGAGGCCTTTGTGGCCTCGGCGCGACGCAGTTTCGTGCGGCTCCGGTTCCTGAAGCCCGAGGCCTCCCGCTCGCGCAGTCCTGAAACGTACTTGCTGGCCTCGGGCCGGCGGATGGTGTAGCGTCCTGATCATGAATCCGCCCCGGCGTCGGGGTGGTCCTTTGAGGCTTTCCGGCCGGTGCGCCGGCTCTCCAGGGCGCTGCGGCGCCGCCACATGGTGCAGCTGAAGTCGTGAACGATCTGACCAAGAATATCCTGCTCTGGGTCGTCATCGTGCTGGTCATGCTCGCGGTGTTCAGCCGCTACATCCCGAGCGGTCCGACGCGCGAGGAGATCCGCTATTCGGACTTCATCACCGACGTGCATAACGGGCGCGTCGACAGCGTCGATCCTGCAGGGCGACACGATCCGCGGCGTGCTCAAGGACAAGCAGCAGTTCGAGACCTACAACCCCGAGACCGAACTACACGGCGCTGATCGGCGACCTGCTCAAGGCCAACGTCGCGATCGAGGGCCAGCCGCCCAAGCAGCCGAACTTCCTCGCGCAGCTGCTGCTGCAGCTCGCCCCGGCGCTGCTGCTGATGCTGGTGTTCGTCTACCTGCTGCGCCAGATGCAGGGGGCGGCCGGCGGCCGCGGCGCGATGTCCTTCGGCAAGAGCCGTGCGCGCCTGCTCGGCGAGGACCAGGTCAACGTGACCTTCGCCGACGTCGCGGGCGTCGACGAGGCCAAGCAGGAAGTCGGCGAGATCGTCGACTTCCTGAAGGACCCGGGCAAGTTCCAGAAGCTCGGCGGCAAGATCCCGAAGGGCGTGCTGATGGTCGGCTCGCCGGGCACCGGCAAGACGCTGCTGGCGCGCGCCATCGCCGGCGAGGCCAAGGTGCCGTTCTTCACCATCTCCGGCTCGGACTTCGTCGAGATGTTCGTCGGCGTCGGCGCCTCGCGCGTGCGCGACATGTTCGAGCAGGCCAAGAAGCACGCGCCCTGCATCATCTTCATCGACGAGATCGACGCGGTCGGGCGCCACCGCGGCGCCGGCCTCGGCGGCGGGCACGACGAGCGCGAGCAGACGCTCAACCAGCTGCTGGTCGAGATGGACGGCTTCGAGGGCAACGAGGGCATCATCGTGATCGCGGCGACCAACCGGCCGGACGTGCTCGACCCGGCGCTGCTGCGGCCCGGGCCGCTTCGACCGCCAGGTCGTGGTGCCGCTGCCCGACGTGCGCGGCCGCGAGCAGATCCTGCGCGTGCACATGCGCCGCGTGCCGCTGGCCGACGACGTCAAGCCGGCCTACATCGCGCGCGGCACGCCCGGGTTCTCGGGCGCCGACCTCGCGAACCTGGTCAACGAGGCGGCGCTGTTCGCGGCGCGTGCCAACCAGCGGCTCGTGACCATGGAACAGTTCGAGCGCGCGAAGGACAAGATCATGATGGGCGCCGAGCGGCGCTCGATGGTCATGACCGATGCCGAGAAGCGCATGACGGCCTACCACGAGTCCGGCCATGCGATCGTCGGCATCAGCGTGCCCGAGCACGATCCGGTCTACAAGGTGACGATCATCCCGCGCGGCCGGGCGCTTGGGCGTCACGCAGTTCCTGCCCGAGCAGGACCGATACTCGATGAGCAAGCGTCGGCTGGAGAGTTCGATCGCGACGCTGTTCGGTGGCCGGATCGCCGAGGAGATCATCTTCGGGTCCGACAACGTGACCACCGGCGCGTCCAACGACATCGAGCGCGCGACGGAACTGGCCCGCAACATGGTCACCAAGTGGGGCCTGTCCGACCGGCTCGGCCCGCTGACCTACACCGAGGAGGCCGGTGAGGTGTTCCTCGGCCGCAGCGTCACGCAGCACAAGCAGGTGTCGGACGAGACCGCGCACGCGATCGACGAGGAAGTGCGGCACGTCATCGAGACCAACTACCAGCGCGCCAAGCAGATCCTCGAGACCAACCTGGACAAGCTGCACGCGATGGCCGAGGCGCTGATCAAGTACGAGACGATCGCCGACGACCAGATCAAGGACATCATGGCCGGACGCACCCCGCGTCCCCCGGACGGCTGGGATGACTCGACTCCGAGCACGGGCGGCGGCAAGGCGGTCGTGACGCCGGTGCCAGGCACACCCGAGACCCCGATCGCGCGTCCTGCCGGGCAGCACTGAGAGCCGCTGCGGCGCGGACGGCGGGGCGTCGCACGGTGCGGCTGCGCTGCGCGGAGCGCGTGCTGTCGCTCGACACGCCGGTCGTGATGGGGGTGCTGAACCTGACCCCCGATTCGTTCTCGGACGGCGGCCGCTACCTGGACCCCGATGCTGCGCTGGCACGCGCCGAAGTACTCGCGGCCGAAGGGGCCGCGATCCTCGATATCGGCGGGGAATCGACCCGTCCGGGCGCGGCGGCGGTGGGCAACGACGAGGAACTGCACCGGGTGCTGCCGGTGCTGGAGCGGATTGCGGCCCGTGTGCCGGTGCTGATCTCGGTCGACACCTCGAACCCGCAGATCATGCGCCGGGCCGCCGCTGCCGGTGCCCACATGATCAACGACGTGCGCGCCCTGCGCATTCCCGGGGCGCTGGAGGCCGCGGCCGCCAGCGGTCTGGCACTGTGCCTGGTGCACATGCGCGGTGAGCCCGCAGACATGCAGCGCGCACCGCACTACGAGCGGCTGGTCATGGAAGTGCTGGAATTCCTGGCCGGACGCATCCGCGCCTGCCAGGACGCCGGCGTCGAACCGGAACGGCTGTGCATCGACCCGGGCTTCGGCTTCGGCAAGACCCAGGCGCATAATCGCGAGTTGCTCGCGCGGCTCGGAGAGTTCGGGGTGCTGCGCCGGCCCATCTTGGTCGGTCTGTCGCGCAAGTCGCTGGTGGGAGCGCTGACGGGCCGGCCCCTGCCCGAACGGCTAGCCGGCAGCCTCGCGCTCGCGACCATCGCGGTGCTGCGCGGCGCGGACATCATCCGGACCCACGACGTGGCCGCTACGGTGGATGCGGTCAGGGTCGCCCATGCGTTCAGGGAGGGGATCTAAGTGAGCAAAGCCTATTTCGGTACCGATGGCATCCGCGGCCGGGTCGGTGCCGATCCGATGACGGTGGACTTCGCGCTGCGGCTGGCGAGTGCGGCCGCACGCGTGCTGATTCCCGATGGCGGATCGGTACTGATCGGCAAGGATACGCGCGTGTCCGGCTACCTGTTCGAGGCCGCCCTCGAGGCGGGTTTCGTCGCGGCCGGGGTCAACGTGCTGCTGACCGGGCCGCTGCCGACGCCGGTGATCGCCTACATGACGCGCCACATGCGCTGCGATCTCGGCGTCGTGATCAGCGCATCGCACAATCCCTACGAGGACAACGGCATCAAGTTCTTCGACGGCGAGGGACTGAAGCTGTCCGACGAACTCGAGGAGCGGGTCGAGGGCCTAGTTGGCCTCGGTACCGCTGACGCGCAGCTCGCGCGAGCTGGGACGGGCGCGACGGCTCGACAGCGAGCGGCTGCCCTACCAGGACTTCTGCCTGCAGGTCCTGCCCGCCGGGATGCGACCTGGACGGACTCAAGATCGTCGTGGACTGCGCCAATGGCGCTTCCTACAAGGTCGCCCCGCGGATCCTGGCCGACCTCGATGCCGAGATGGTGCCGATCGGCTGCTCCCCGAACGGCCGCAACATCAACGACGGTTGCGGATCCACGGCGCCCGAGCTGCTGCAGCTGACGGTGCCGGGCGTCCGTGCGCACCTCGGCATCGCCTTCGACGGCGACGGCGACCGCGTGGTCATGGTCGATCACCTCGGCCGGCTCGTCGACGGTGACCAGCTGCTGTACGTCATCGCGACGGCGGCACACGCCGCCGGCACGCTGCGCGGACCCGTGGTCGGTACCGTGATGAGCAACCTCGGGCTCGAACTGGCGCTGCAGCGGGCGGGCATCGGCTTCGTGCGCGTGCCGGTCGGCGACCGGCACGTGCTGGCGCGCCTGAAGGAGCTGGGCGGTACGCTCGGTGGGGAAACCTCCGGTCACATCGTCTGCCTGGACCGCACCACCACCGGCGACGGACTGCATGACGGCGCTGCAGGTGCTGGCCATCATGAAGCAGACCCAGCGACCGCTGGCCGAGCTGGCCGCCGGAATGCCCAAGTTTCCGCAGGTCCTGCTGAACGTGCGGGTGGAGCGGCGCTTCGATCCGGGCCGGGTCCCGTCGATCGCCGAGGCGGTGCAGCGACTGGAATCCCGGCTGGCCGGCGAGGGGCGGATCGTGCTGCGCGCGTCGGGCACCGAACCGGTGATCCGTGTGATGGTCGAGGGTCGCGACGCCGCCGAGGTGCGCAGCTGTGCGGACGAGCTGGCGCGGCGAGTCCGGGAGGCCGTGCCCTAGGCGCAGCAGCGCCGGGACGCGGCGGCGCGGGGGTGCAGGCATATTGCGCATTGCGGCTGGCCGGTGACGCCGATATCATCCGCGCGCCCGGACAGCCCCCCATTCCCCATACCCGATCACGCTGACCCGACCGCACGCTGATCCGACTACCCGCCGATCTGATACAGGGGCCGCAAGCCGATGCGCCGCAAACTCGTTGCCGGCAACTGGAAGATGCACGGATCGCGCGCTGAGAATGCGCTGCTGGTCGAGGCGATCCTCGGCTCCGGGGATATCGAGACCGTCGAGTGCGTGCTGTGCCCGCCGTTCGTGTACCTGGCCGACGTCGGCCGGTTGCTGCGCGACAGCGCGGTGCGGCTGGGTGCCCAGGACCTGTGTGCCGAAGCCGTCGGGGCCTTCACCGGCGAGATCTCCGCGGCAATGCTGCGGGACGTCGGCTGCCAGTACGTGATCGTCGGGCACTCCGAACGACGCCACGTCTACGGCGAGGACGACATGATGGTCGCGCGCAAATGCGCCGCGGCGCTCGCGCGCGGACTGACGCCGATCCTGTGCCTCGGCGAGCAGCTCTCCGAGCGCGAAGCGGGCCGCACGCAGGCCGTCATCGAACGGCAGCTCGAGGCCGTCGTCGGCCTGACGGGCATCGAGGCGTTCGCGCGTGCCGTGGTCGCCTATGAGCCGGTCTGGGCGATCGGCACCGGACGGACCGCGTCACCGCAGCAGGCGCAGGAAGTCCATGCCTTCATCCGAGAGCGACTGGCGCGGCAGGATGCTAAAATCGCGGCCGATCTGCAGATCCTGTACGGGGGCAGTGTCAAGGCCGGCAATGCCGGGGATATCTTCGCGCAGGCCGATGTCGACGGTGGACTGATCGGCGGCGCCTCGCTGAAGGCCGACGAATTTACGAGCATCATTGCCGCGGCGCGCGGCTGAGGGCGGGTGGATCCATGTTGCACGTGCTGTTGATGGGCATCCAGTATCTCTGCGCATTCCTGATCGTCTCGCTGGTGTTACTGCAGCGCGGCAAAGGAGCCGATGCCGGCGCCGGGTTTGGCGCGGGCGCATCGGGCACGGTGTTCGGCGCCCGCGGGGCGAGCACCGCGTTGTCGCGCGCGACCGCGATCCTGGCCGGGGTGTTCATGATCACGAGTCTCTCGCTGGTCTATACGGGGACCCACAAGGCCGCTTCCAGCGGCAGCGTGCTCGATCAGCTCTCGCAGCAGCCTCCGGCAGGCACCGCGTCGCTACCGCCTGCGCCGCCCGTGGCGCCGGCTCCGGCGGGCGCCGCTGGCAGCGCGGCTCCCGCCGCGGCCGGGCCGGTCAGTCCGGCGGCCCCGGTCGCACCGGCGGGGGGTGCCAACGGCAGCAGCGCTCCGGGCAAATAGCGGTTCGCCGCTGCGCGCGGCGTCGTGCGCGCGCGCCGCGGCCCCTACGTGCCGATCGCCAGCGCCGATGCAACGATCAGGTTCGACGATTCAGGCCGACGTGGTGGAACTGGTAGACACACTAGCTTGAGGGGCTAGCGCCGCAAGGTGTGGGAGTTCGAATCTCCCCGTCGGCACCACAGCAGCAGGCTCGCCTGCTACAATCCGCATAATAGTTTGAATTGCGTACCGTTTGCTTCTGGGATCGATAGCTTCTGGGATCGACGCGATATCCGTTCAGCAGGACCAGCCATGCTCACCCACTACCTGCCGATCCTGATCTTCCTGTGCCTGTCGGCGGCGCTGGCGGTGCTGATGCTGGGACTGGGCCAGATCCTGGGCCGCCTCGGAGTCCGGCATCCTGGCGATGCGCAGAAGCTCTCCGCCTACGAGTGCGGCTTCGAGGCCTTCGAGGGTACGCATGCGAAGTTCGACGTCCGCTACTACCTGGTCGCGATCCTGTTCATCGTGTTCGACCTCGAGATCGCGTTCCTGTTTCCATGGGCCGTGTCGCTGGCGCGTATCGGCGGCGCGGGGCTCGTCGCGATGGGGCTGTTCCTGCTCATTCTCGTGATCGGCTTCGCTTACGAGTGGAAGAAGGGGGCCCTCGAGTGGGACTAGAACTGGCGCCGGCCGTGGAACTGGAAGCGCCCGACGCGCAGTCGTTCTCGCAGCGCGGATTCCTGACCACGCAGATGGACAGCCTGGCCAGCTGGGCGCGTACCGGCTCGCTGTGGCCGATGACCTTCGGGCTCGCATGCTGCGCCGTGGAGATGATGCACGCCGGAGCCGCGCGCTACGACCTGGACCGCTTCGGCGTCGTGTTTCGGGCCAGTCCGCGCCAGTCCGACGTGATGATCGTGGCCGGTACCCTGGTCAACAAGATGGCGCCGGCCCTGCGCAAGGTCTACGACCAGATGCCCGAGCCGCGCTGGGTGATCTCGATGGGATCCTGCGCCAACGGGGGAGGCTACTACCACTATTCCTACTCGGTGGTCCGGGGCTGCGACCGGATCGTGCCGGTCGACGTCTACGTGCCCGGCTGTCCGCCGACCGCGGAGGCACTGCTCTACGGCGTGATCCAGCTGCAGCGCAAGATCGCGCGGCGCTCCGCGGCGATGGCCTGAGCGCGGTACGCAGCGGGGTTGCGCGGGCATGTCGGCCTACATCGAACAGCTGGCGGGCAGCATCAGTGCGCTCCTGGGTGAGCGGGCCGTACGCCTGCCGTCGCTGGCAGGCGAACTCGCGATCGAAGTTGCACCGACGAACCTGCTCGAAGCCGCACGCACGTTGCGTGACGATCCGGCGCTGCGGTTCGAAGTGCTGATCGACCTCGCCGGCGTCGACTTCCTCGACTACGGGAGGGTGGAGTGGCGTACCACGGGCGCCACGGCGAGCGGCTTCAGCCGCGGCGTGAACCGCAGCGCCCCGCATACCAGCACGCGGCCGGAACGCTTCGCGGTCGTGCTGCATCTGCTGTCCATCACGCACAACCACCGGCTGCGCGTGCGCGTGTACTGTGATGCGGGCGACGATCCGGTACTCGACTCGCTCACCGGGATCTGGGCGAGCGCGGAGTGGTTCGAGCGCGAGGCCTTCGACCTGTTCGGGATCCTGTTCCGGGGCCATCCGGACCTGCGCCGCCTGCTCACCGACTACGGCTTCATCGGCCACCCGTTCCGCAAGGATTTCCCGCTCAACGGCAACCTCGAGGTCCGCTACGACCCGCAGCTCGGCCGGGTGGTCTATCAGCCCGTCAGCATCGAGCCGCGCGTGCTGGTGCCGCGCGTGATCCGCCACGACAATCGCTACGATCCGGCGCTGCACGACCTGCCGGGACCGGATGCACCGCATGGCTGAGATCCGCAATCTCACGCTGAATTTCGGGCCGCAGCATCCGGCCGCGCACGGTGTGCTGCGCCTGGTGCTCGAGATGGACGGTGAGGTCATCCAGAAGGCGGATCCGCACATCGGCCTGCTGCATCGTGGCACCGAGAAGCTCGCCGAATCGAAGATCTTCAACCAGTCCATCGGCTACATGGACCGGCTCGACTACGTGTCGATGATGTGCAACGAGCATGCCTACGTGCTCGCGATCGAGCGGCTGCTCGGCATCACGCCGCCGCCGCGTGCGCAGTACATCCGCGTGATGTTCGACGAGATCACGCGCATCCTGAACCACCTGATGTGGCTCGGCGCGCACGGCCTCGACATCGGCGCGATGACCGTGTTCCTGTACTGTTTCCGCGAGCGCGAGGACCTGATGGACTGCTACGAGGCGGTCTCGGGCACGCGCATGCATGCGACCTACTACCGCCCGGGCGGGGTATACCGGGATCTGCCCGACGCGATGCCGCAGCTACCAGCCCTCGCGCTGGCACAGCCAGGCGGATGTGGATCGCATGAACGGGGCGCGCAGCGGTTCGCTGCTCGATTTCATCGAGGCGTTCACCCGCAAGTTCCCGAAGTGCGTCGACGACTACGAGACGCTGCTCACCGACAACCGCATCTGGAAACAGCGTACGGTGAACATCGGCGTCGTGCCGCCCGAGCGTGCGCTGCAGCTGGGTTTCTCCGGGCCGATGCTGCGCGGCTCGGGGGTCGAGTGGGACCTGCGCCGCAAGCAGCCCTACGAGGTCTACGGCGCGCTGGAGTTCGACATTCCCGTCGGCGTGAACGGCGATTGCTACGACCGCTACCTGGTGCGCATCGAGGAAATGCGGCAGTCCAACCGCATCATCAAGCAGTGCGTGGACTGGCTGCGGGCGAATCCCGGGCCGGTGATGGTCGATGACCGCAAGGTCGCGGCCGCCGAGCCGCGAGCAGATGAAGGGCAACATGGAGTCGCTGATCCATCACTTCAAGTTCATGACCGAGGGCTACTGCGTGCCCGAAGGCGAGACCTATGCCGCGGTCGAGGCGCCCAAGGGGGAGTTCGGCGTGTACCTGCTGTCCGATGGCGCGAACAAGCCCTATCGGCTGAAGTGCCGGGCACCGAGCTTCGTGCACCTGGGCGCGCTCGGCGAGATGGTGCGGGGACACATGCTGGCCGACGTGGTCGCGGTGATCGGTACGCAGGACGTGGTTTTCGGGGAGGTCGATCGCTGATGAGCGCGCCGCAAGCACCTGCCGCGCACGAGGGCCAGGACACGCCGCTGTCCGCGCATACGCGTGCCGAAATCGATCATTGGGTCGCGAAATTTCCGCCCGGCAGGCAGCGCTCGGCGGTGCTGTCCGCGCTGCGCGCGGCACAGGAGCAGAACCAGGGCTTCCTGACGCGCGGCGCTGATGGATGCCGTGGCCGGCTACCTCGGGCTGCCGCCGATCCAGGTGTACGAAGTCGCGAGCTTCTACTCCATGTTCGAGACCCATCCCTGCGGGCGGCACCACGTCAGCGTGTGCACCAACATCTCCTGCATGCTGCGCGGCGGCGAGGACATCGCCGCCTACGTGGAGCGCAAGCTCGGCATCCGGCTCGGCCAGAGCACGCCCGACGGACGCATCTTCCTCAAGCGGGAGGAAGAATGCCTGGCCGCCTGCACCGGCGCACCGATGATGATGGTCGATCACGTCTATCATGAGCACCTGACGCCCGAGAAGGTCGATCAGATCCTCGCGGAACTGCGGTAGCAGCCATGAACGCCTGGGCCGACAAGCGCAACCTGACCTGCTTCGAGCCGCTGCAGTACGAGCGTTCGTGGACGCTGGCCACCTATCAGCAGATCGGCGGCTACTCGGTGTGGCGCCGGATCCTGGCCGACAAGCCGCCGCGCGAGCAGCTGATCGAGCAGATCAAGTCCTCGGGGCTGCGCGGGCGCGGCGGTGCCGCGTTCCCGGTCGGAATCAAGTGGAGCTTCATGCCGCGCAACGCGCCGATGCAGAAATACGTCGTGTGCAATTCCGACGAGAGCGAGCCAGGGACCTGCCACGACCGCGATATCCTGCGCTACAACCCGCATTCGGTGATCGAAGGCATGGCGATCGGCGGCTACTGCATGAATGCCACGGTCGGTTACAACTACATCCGCGGCGAGTTTCTCGGCGAGCCGATACCGCGCTTCGAAGCGGCACTGCGCGAGGCCTACGCGGCCGGGCTGCTCGGCAAGGATATCCAGGGGTCCGGCGTCGATTTCGACCTGCATACCTTCGTCGGTGCCGGCGCCTACATCTGCGGCGAGGAGACCGCGCTGCTGGATTCCCTCGAGGGCAAGACCGGCAAGCCGCGCTTCAAGCCGCCGTTTCCGGCGGCATTCGGCCTGTACGGCATGCCCACCACGATCAACAACACGCAGAGCTACGCCTCCGTGCCGACGCTGCTGCGCAAGGGACCGCAGTGGTTCGCGGAGCTCGGGCCGAAGAACTCCGGCGGTACCGTGATCTTTTCGGTCTCGGGCCACGTGAACCGCCCCGGCAACTTCGAGCTGCCCGCTCGGCATCCCGTTCGCCGAGCTGCTGGAGCTGGCCGGCGGCGTGCTCGGAGGGCAGGCAAGCTCAAGGCCGTGATCCCCGGCGGCTCCTCGATCCCGGTGGTGCCCGGGGAGATCATGCTCAAGACCAGCATGGACTACGACTCGGTCAAGGCGGTCGGTTCCGGCATCGGCTCGGCGGCCGTGATCGTGATGGACGAGACCACCTGCATGGTGCGGGTGCTCGAGCGCCTGTCGCGCTTCTACATGGCGGAATCCTGCGGCCAGTGCACGCCGTGCCGCGAGGGCACCGGCTGGCTGAACCGCACGCTCAGGCGCATGCTCGCGGGCGAGGCGCGGCGCGAGGACCTCGGCCTGCTGCTCGACGTGGCCAACCGCATCGAGGGCCACACGATCTGCGGCCTCGGCGATGCGGCGGCGTGGCCGGTGCAGAGCTTCCTGAAGCACTTCCGGCACGAATTCGAGTACATGGTCGACCATGG
>CAWIQV010000002.1:0-31232 GCA_963838275.1 uncultured Gammaproteobacteria bacterium
TATTTTCGCGCCACCGATCGCCGCGACGTGCAGGAAGCCGAACACATTGAGCCGGTGGTTGACCGTGACCACCACGACGTCCTCGTGGCGTGCGAGGTTCGCGCCGTCATACGCGGCGAAGCCCCCCGAGCCGGTCACATAGGCTCCGCCGTGCAGCCAGACCATGACCGGGCGCTTACCCTGACCGAGCCCGCGGGTCCACACGTTCAGCCGCAGGCAGTCCTCGCCTTCCGGCTCCTTCCGCTCCAGCGACGGGAAGGTGACGAACATGATGTCCTGTCCGCCCTGCGGCGCACGCTCGCCGAGTTCGAGCGCGTCCTGCACCCCGGTCCACGGCGGCGGCTTCGCCGGCGGCAGGAAGCGCGCTGCACCCGCCGTCGACGCACCATAGCGGATGCCCTTGAACGCATTGACGCCATCGACCATGGAGCCGCGGAGCCGGCCGGCGGAAGTCTCGACGGTCGCGGAGTACTGCATGGGCGATTCCCCGGCGCGTGCCGCGCCCCAGGTCTGCGCGAGCACCATGCCGCCCGCCATCGCGCCGCCGGCGCGCAGGAACGCGCGCCGATCGAATGCACCGCGGCCGGATTGGACGGAATTCGATCCCATGGGATCCGCACCCCTCGGTAGCGGGAAAGACTGGATGGGGACTCCGCGCCGGGCGGCCTCCAGGGCCGCCCGGCGCGCGAGTCGAGGCAGGCGACTCAGAACCTGCGGTCGATCATCACGCCGTACTGGCGCGGATTGCCGTAGTACTCGAAGTTGCCGTTGTAGGCCGACACATAGGTCTCGTTGGTCAGGTTCGTCACATAGGCCTGCACGTTCCACTGACCGGTTTCCAGATTGAGGTTCGCGCCGTACAGGTTGCGCGCGTTCATCAGGAAGTAGTTGTCGTTCTGGAACACCGACGCGTACTGCTTGTCCACGTGGTTGTAGGTCACCCGCGGACGCAGCGTCGCGTTGGCACCGAGCGGGATGCCGTAGTCGAGCACCACATCGACCGTGACCTTCGGCGAGAACGGATTCGCGCCGCCATTCAGGTTCACGATGTACGGGTTGTAGTTGAAATAGCCCACGAGGTTGCAGCCCGTGCCGACGATATTGGCCGCCGGACACTGCGGGGCGTTGTTACCCGAACCACCCGGCAGGCGGTAGGTCGCGATCAGCGAGACCGCACCCAGCGCCGAAGCGTTGTAGTCCAGGCTCACCATCGCGTTGAACCCGCCAAAGTGCGCCTCGGCCTCCGCCTCGAAGCCCTTGATCGTCGACTGGCCGACGTTGGTCACACCGCCACCGCCGGTGGCCTGCAGCGTGATCGGCTGCTGCAGGTTGTCCAGGATGATGTAGTACGCGTCCAGGTCGGTCTTGAAGTGACCGTCGAGCATCGTGCTCTTCCAGCCGAGTTCGTAGTTGGTCACGTGCTCGGGACTGAAGCCCACCGGCGAGCCGGCATTGACGCCGCCGGACTTGTAGCCGCGCGTGACGAAGCCATAGATGAACTGCCCCGGCAGCGGCGTGTAGTTCAGCGTGACTTTCCAGGTCGGCACCGAGTCGTTCCAGGTGCCCGTCAACGGCACATGGATCGGGATCGGGGTGCTGGACGTGACGGCAACCTGGCCCGCATTCGGGTAGATGTTGATGCCGCCATTGTTGAAGTTCGCGTCCCAGTTCTCGCGCGCGCCGACCACCAGCTGCAGCGGATCGAGGATCTGGTAGCCGACCTGCCCGAAGATGCCCATCGTGCGCTGCGCCGCATTGATCGAGAGCTGCTGCTGCAGGTAGTTCGCCGGGTTCGCCGGAAACGGTCCATTGCCCGAGTCGTTCGACTGGTACGCATTGTCGATGACCGGCGTATTGCGGTAGAACCACGACCCACCGGCGATCCAGGTCAGTTTCCCGCCGCTCGGCGAGATCACGTTGAATTCCTGGCTGTAGTAGTTGTTGTCGGGTCCGATCAGGTGGTAGTCGTACAGCGCCGAGACCGACGAGCCGTCGCCATCGTTGATCTCACGGATGTCGTCGTGCTGGAAGCCGCTCTGCGAGCGCAGCGTGACGCCATCGGGCAGCGTGTACTTCAGCTCGAGGCCGTAGTGCTCGTTGACCTCGGTCGAACCGACATCGGTCTGATCGAAATTCAGCACGTACGGCAGATGCGTCGAGTACGCGTAGTACGGGGAGTGCTCGAGCGTCGGCGTCGCCAGCGGCGCGCCGGTGGTCGGATCGTTGTACGCCAGGAACGTGTTCTGGTTCGGCTGGCCGACCGTGCCGCCGGTGTCGTGATGGTTGTTCTCGACCTTGAGCAGGGCCTGGAAGCTCTCGGTCGGCTTCCACAACAGGCTGATGCGGACGTTGCGATCGTCCAGGTGGCCCGGATCGGTCAGCGGTGCGCCAGTCGTCAGCGTCTTGTCGGTGCCGAGGTCCTTGTAGAAGCTGCCGCGGTGCTCGACGTTGAACGCGATGCGGGCCGCGAACGTGTCGCTGACCGGCAGGTTCACCGCGCCGGTCCATTTGGTGTCGCTGTAGTCGCCCTGCAGCGCCTCGATGTAGCCGTTGATCCCGTTGAAATTCGGATCCGCGGAGTTGATCAGCACCGCGCCGCCGGTCGAGCTCTGGCCGACGAAGGTGCCCTGCGGACCGCGCAGCACTTCCGTGTCGCGGATGTCGTAGAACGGCTCGGACAGCATGATGGTCTCGGCCTGGAACAGTCCGTCGCGGATCACGGCGATGCCGGGGGTGATCGCGGGATTGACCGCGGCGTTGCCGATGCCGCGGATATTGATGCTGTAGTACTGGCCGGCAGTGTTCACCGACAGCGCGGGCGTCGAGGTCTGCAGGTCAGCGATGCCCTCCTGGTGCGTCTGTGCCAGGTCGGTTCCCGACAGCGCGGTCAGCGCGATCGCGGTGGTCTGCACGTCCTCGGCCCGGCGCTCCGCGGTCACGACGACCTCTTCCAGGCCCTCGTTCGACGCGGTGGCGGCCGGAGCGGCCGATGCCTGCTGCGCCAGCGCACCGTGCGCGATGCCGCAGGATGCCAGGATGGCCAGCGCCTGCGCGCCATGCCGCCAGTTGCAGAGCTGTGAGACCAGCTTGCGCAGCTGGGTTCCCGGCACGTGCTCGTTCCGTAGTGATTCCATCTCTGATACTCCCCCAACCTGGTTGGTAGTTAGCGTTCCGGCCCGTGTGCCTGCCGCCCCCCCGGGCTTGCGCTCGCGCGATGGCATCCGAACCTGACATGAGATCGGCCGGGCCGCAGGTCCCCAAGACCAGCAGGCATGCCGATGAACCCTTGATGTACCCCCATAGACCGTGCGTTGTTCCGGCGCCACACCCGGTGGCCTACCGATCACACGCGCTCTATTTCTACATTAACAATCTATAACGAAACGCGACTCAGACGCAACAGACGAACGTTCGATTTGAACGGTATTGGCTGCGGGCCGAAGGGACCCGACTGCGCGCCCCCATAGGGCACGCAGCCGGGTCCACCCCGAAGCCGTCATCGTCGGAGAACTTCAGAACTTCCGGTTCACGCGAATTCCGAACACGCGCGGGTCGCCGTAGAACACGGTCTGCCCGTTGATGCCGTCCGGGTAGATCTGGTTCGTCAGGTTCTTGCCGAAGACCTGGGCCAGCCAGGGGCCCGCCTCGTAGCTGATGGTCGCCCCGAGCAGGTTGCGTGCCGGCAGGTAGTAGAAGTTGCTCTGGAACACCGACGCATACTGCGAATCGATGTGCGTATACGTCACGCGTGGACGCAGCGTGTGGTCCCCGACCGGGATCGCGTAGTCGACGGCCAGGTCGGCCGTGAGCTTCGGCGCGTTCGGCAGCTCCTCACCCGCGACGTTGACCAGGTACGGCGCGTAGTTGTAGCAGTTGACGCCGAGATTGGACTTGGTCGGGTTGCCGCCGGGCGTACCGGCGCAGCCGTTCAGCGAGTCGCCGCGCGTACCGGGATCGGTCGCCGCGATGTAGGTCGCGAACAGCGGCGTGTTACCCAGCGCCGATTCGTTGTACGCGACGCTCAGGTTCACTCCCAGTCCGCCGAGCCGCGCATCGGTCGAGAACTCGACGCCCTTGAGCGTGGACGACGCCAGGTTCTGCACCAGGTTCAGCAGGTTGGCGGGGTTGAAGTTGCTCTGCTGGAAGTTCTGGTAGTTCGTGTAGTAGAGCCCCAGGCTGGTATTGATGTGGTTGTTCAGGAACTTGCCCTTCCAGCCGATTTCGTAGTCGTTCAGGAATTCCGGCTGGAACGGCTGGGTCGGGCCGGCCGCACTCGGCGCGTTCGCGCCCCCGGACTTGTAGCCCCTGGTATAGAACGCGTAGAAGAACTGGCCTTCGATCGGCGTGTAGTTCAGGTCGATCTTCGCCGTCGGCACGACGTCCTTGAAGTGCGAGCTGTTCGGCGCGAGGTTGGTCTGCGCGTAGTTGCAGAAGCCGACCGCGCTGCCGGCCGTGCAGGGCTGCAGCTGCGTCGCCGGGCTGGACAGCGCCGCCCCGGTGGCGCTGACCGGAGTCAGGCGGTAGTTGTAGCCCTGGTTGAAGTTGCTGTCCCAGTTCTCGCGCGCGCCGACCTGCAGCTGCAGGTCGTGCGTGAACTGCCAGGTGACCTGTCCGAACAGGCCGACCATCCGGCTCTCGCCCTGGATTTCGGTGAAGCTGTATTGCGGCAGCGGATAGTAGTTGAACTGGTTCGTGGTCGTGCTCTGCACCGGCGTATCGCGGGAGAAGAACGACGCGCCGAGGATCCAGGTCAGCTTGCCCGTGGTCGGCGAGATCAGGTTGAATTCCTGGCTGTAGTACTCGTCGCCGGGCTGGCTCAGGTTGTAGTTGTAGTAGGTACCGCCGGGCACGTATGCGCCGGGTCCGCTACCCGTGCCACCCGAGACGGTGGGGAAGTAACTGCCGGGTCCGTAGACCGTGCCGCCCAGCGGGACGCTAGGCAGGCAGGTCCCGACACAGCCGAAGCTGTCATAGGCACTGCCGGCCGAGGAGTAGTCCGACTCGCCGTCCTGCTGTTCATGGATCGTCTGGATGCCGCTCAGGGAACGCAGCACGATCTCGCCCGGGAGCGTGTACTTGAGATCCAGGCTATAGCGGTTCCACTGCACGATCTGGATGTTGTCGACCCGGTCGAAGTTCAGCAGGAACGGGACGTGCGTGCTGTACGCGTAGTAGGTCGAGTGCCCGACGCCGCCGATCTGGAACGCCGGGCCCTGGTTCGCGACGTCGAACGGATCGGCGGTGGCGATGCTGGACGGGAAGGTATAGGTCCCCTGCACCGGACTGGCCGGCTCGCCGTTAGTGCTCTCGTATTCGTATTCCGTCTTGAACAGCGCCTGGAACTTCTCGTTCGGCTTCCACAGCAGGCCGACGCGGAAATCACGGTCGTTGATGCTGCCGGGATCGCTGACGGGGTTGGCGAGGCCTGCGGTCTGCTGCGCACCCTCGTCGTAATAGAAGCTGCCGCGTTGCTCGGTGTAGAACGCGACCCGCGCGGCGAGCGTGTCACTGATGGGCAGGTTCACCGCGCCGGTGACGGTGGTATCGCCGTAGCTGCCGTAGCCGGCTTCGGCGTAGCCATCGAGGCCGGTGTCCAGCTTGGGATTCTGGGAGTTGATCAGGATCGCGCCGCCGGTGGAGCTCTGGCCGATGAAGGTACCCTGCGGGCCCTTCAGCACCTCGGTATCGGCGATGTCGAAGAACGGCTCGTTCAGGCCGATGGTTTCCGCCTGGAACAGGCCATCGCGGAACACGGCGACGCCCACCTGGATCACGGGGCTGATCACGGTGTTGCCGACGCCGCGGATATTGACGCTGTTGTAGATGCCGGACTGGTTCACCGTCAGCGCCGGCGCCGCGAGCTGCAGGTCGTTGATGGTCGCCATCTGCTGGTTCTTCAGCGAGTCGCCGGACAGTGCGGTGATCGAGATCGGCGTCGTGGACAGATCCTCGGCGCGCCGCTCCGCGGTGACGACGACTTCTTCGAGTCCGCTGTCGTCCGCGGTAGCGGCGGCGCTCGCCGTCGCCTGCTGCGCGAAGGCGCCGTGCGCCAGGCCGCAACAGGCCACCACGCCGAGCGCCCGCGCGACGGCCGCCGATATGGCCGGATTCATCGTGAATTTCATTGGAGACCCCCCTTCAGGTATTCAGGAACCAAGGCCGGTCAGGGCCGGCGCTCGAGCGAATGGAGTGAGGGGATCCGGCCGGTGCGAACCGGCCGCAAGGCGGCGGAACCGGAAGCGGGCTGCGCGGCGCGCACAGCGCCCCGCGCAGCCCAGCTGCGTGCATCGACGATCAGACCCAAGACCCCCCCTGGAACGACGATTCGTTGCTATTGAGCCATGTCTAAGTGACGATTTTTTCTCAAGTTCACTTAGACGTAGCGAAATAAACCAACGAGACCTGAGTTTAAGCGAAGTTAATTCAGGAGCGCAAGTACGGTTTCAGGGGCCGGGCGCGAACGCGAGGATGACGTTGCCAGGCTCTCCGGCCGTGACCGAGAACCCGGAGCCGACGAACACCATGCCGTCCGCAACAGTGACGCCCGGCGCCGAAATCGATCCGCCCTTCGCCGGCACGTGGTTGACCGTGTCGTAGGTCCGCGCGGTATCGAATGACCACAGCGGGCTGCCGTCGGCGCTCGAGACCGCGAACAGCATGCCATCCGTACCGCCGACGAAGACGGCGTCCGGGATCGCGGTCACCGCAGCGGAATTGTTGGCGTGCGGATTCTGCTCGCGATTGAGTGGCGAGAACCACTGCCGCTCGCCGGTGGCGAGACCCAGCGCGACCACACCGCCATCGGTCAGTCCGTAGTAGACCGTGTCCCTGCTGGCCGCCCCGCCCCACTGCACGCCCTTGCGCGTGCCGCCCGGATAGGCCGGTCCATCACCGGCCAGTGCGCCGCCGCTCACGTTCTTGCGCCACAGCAGCGCGCCGCCATGGTCCGGATCGAGCGCGAGGATGTCGCCCGGCTTGGTGCCGACGATCAGCTCGCGGTGCCCGCCGGCGTGGCGCAGGATCACGGATCCGGGAATATCCCAGTCAGGCCCCTGGAACCTGGGACAGTTGTCGGAGTGTGTCGGGGCGTTCGCGCCGCAACCGACCAGGAACGAATCGTTGCGGTGCGCCTGGTAGGACCACAGCACCCGTCCGCTCGCCATGTCCAGTGCCATCACCGCATCCGAGGTCTCGGCCGCCGGATACGTCGTCGCATCGCCGGTACCGACGTAGATCGCATGGCGCACAGGGTCCACGGTGGGCGTATTCCAGACCGACGCGCCGGCGGGACCGAACTGCTGTACGCCCTGGTTGTTCAGTCGGGTCGGCGCCGGTCGCGGCGCGATCACGTAGGTCTTCCACAGCATCGCGCCGGTATTCGCATCGAGCGCCGCGACCGCTCCCACCGAGGTGCAGCAGCTGTAGGTCGGGTCCATCGCGCGGAACTCCTCCCAGGAGGAGATCGGCACGTACAGGCGGCCGGCATGATAGGCCGGTGCCGCCGTGACGCGGTCCGTGAGGTGATCCTCGACGTGCGTGACCCACAGCTCCCGTCCGGTCTGCGCATCCACGGCATAGGCATTGGCCTTGAGGTCGCCGAAGAACACCGCATAGTGCGCGCCGCGGTCGATCCGTTCGACCGTCATCGCATTGCGCACGCCAGCTCGCGCCAGGTACGACCAGTAGACGCAGCCGCTCTTCGCATCGAGGCTGTACACGTAGCCGGTGTCGGCGCCGACGAACACCCGACCGGCGACGATGCTCGGCTGGCCATAGGCCGAGGAGCTGTTCGGGAATCCGAAGGCCCACTGCAGCTGCAGACGGCGCACCGCATCGCTCGTCAGTCGCGCGTGGGCGGCGTCCTGGAAACGGCTGTTGTCGCCATCGGCACCCCAGCCGTTCCACGCGGGGCTCGCCGCCGGATTGCGGAGTGGAGCATTGGAACTGCAGCGGTTCGGCATCTGCGCGGCATCGCCCGACGCCGCGGCGCCGATGAGCCGGCCCGCAATCGACTCGGACACCATGCGCCGCTCCTGGTCGCTGAGGTCCTTGCCGACGATCGGCTGCATGATGCCGTTGGTGAGCACGTCATAGAGATGCTCCGGGGTCATCTCACGCAGCGCCGCGGGGGTCGGCGCACGCTCGTATTCGGGTTTGCCGTGGCAGTTCAGGCAGGTGTGCTGGAAGATCCCGAATCCCTGCTCGGTGCGCGCCGAGGCGCCGTTGACCGCATTGACCGCGGCTCCGGGCGGCATCTGCGCCCAGGCCGATGCCGCGAATGCGAGCAGTACCGGACCGGCGACGCGTGCGCGCGCCGGCCACCATCGCGTGAACATTCCCATCGGACCCCCCTGTTCCGTGTCCCAGCCGATTCTTATGGCAGCTCGAATACCCAGATCGAGGAACTGCGCACCGGTGGCAGCCTGATCTCGGGAACCAGCGCCGGAAAGGTGGCCGCCTGCGCGCCACCATAGCCGACGATCATCGCGACGTACTGCCGGCCGTGCGCCCGGTAGCTGATCGGCGCGGAGCTCGGCACGTCGCCGAGCCGCGTCTTCCACAGCACCTTGCCGGTGGCGTCGTCGTAGGCCGTGAAAGTGCGGTCCAGCGCACCGGCGAACGCGACGCCGCCGGCGGTGTCGAGCATGCCGGTGGTCTGCGGCGCGCGCTGCCGTGCGGTCCATACGGTCCGGCGCGTTGCGAGGTTCACTGCCTGCACGCGGCCGAACCGCCCGTCGCTGTCGGGACGCGGCCGCAGCGTCCAGCGGAACCCGCTGCTGAGTGCGCCGCGCTGGCCAGGTGGAACCGGCGTCAGGTCCATGCAGGATTCCACGCTCGCGAGGTACACCACGTGCGAGTCGGGATTGTACGAGCCAGGCAGCCACGAGCGGCCGCCTCCCGCATGCGGGCAGACCATCAGCGCCTGCTTGTCGGGATAGCGCTGCGGGTCGATGGTCTTGGCGCCGGTTCGCGGATCGATCGCGGTCACGAGGTTCTGGAATCCGAGGTCGACCGAGAACACATACTTGCCGGTATCGGCCTCGAGCGCATCGTAGATGCCGATCTTGCCGCTGGTGACCACCAGCTTCCTGCGCACGCCTTGGACCGGCAGTTCGATGATCTGGCGCTCGAACGCCCAGTCGTAGTCCCACTGGTCGTTGGGCAGATGCTGGAAATACCACACCAGTCGACCGGTGTCCGGATCGAGTGCGACCGTCGCGTCCAGGTACAGGCCGTCGTTCGTGATGCCCGGCTGGTGCACCGGATACTGCAGCGGCGCCGTGTCGTAGGTCTGCGCCGGACCGAAGTACGCGAGCCGGAGCGCGGGGTCGTAGCTGCCCGCGGTCCACACCGAGCCCCCGTTGCGCTGCTCGAGCGGCGCCCCGTTCCAGCTCGCATCCCCCGGATCGCCGGGCTGCGCGATGCTGTGGAAGCGCCAGCGCTCCTCGCCGTTGCCGGCATCCAGGCCGACGATCACGTCGCCGCCCGGCTCGTGGCCGGTGAGGCCCTGCATGACCTTGCCCTGCGCGACCAGCGGTCCGCCCGTGATGCGCCAGGCCTTCGGATCGCAGATCGCGCGATCCCATGCGACCGTGCCGGTGCGGGCGTCGAGTGCGACCTCATGGCAGTCCGAGGTGCCCAGATAGACCCTGTCCGCCCACAGTGCGATGTTGCGCATCGCGTTGGCACTCGTGCCCGGCGGCAGCGCGCGCGCGTAGTGCCACAGTTCGTCGCCCGTGGCGGCATCGAGCGCGAGCACGTGATCGTTGTAGCCGTGCACGAAGATCACGCCGTCGTGCACGAGCGGCGTGGCCTCGTTGGGCCCGGCGGGCAGCGCCAGCGACCATGCCAGACGCAGCGACCCGACGTTCTGGCGCGTGATGTCGCGCAGCGGACTGAAGCCGCTGTCATCGAAGGCCCGCCGCCACGTGAGCCAGTCCTGCGCTGCCGGATGCTGCAGCATCGCGTCGGTCACGGGCGTCAACCCCAGCAGCGGCGAGGCGGGCTGCGGCCAGGGCGGCAGCGCGATCCCCGGTGTGAGTCCGCCGCTCGGACCCGCGGCACGCGCTGCCGCGCCCGCCGCTCGTCCGGGGAAGCGCATCGCGGCGAGCGCGTCGGCCTCGAGCGGCAGGCCACCGGCGCTGGCGCTGCTGCCGTTTTCCGCGAGCAGGAAGGCGAGCAGTCCGGTGTACGCGCCGGCGCCCAGCGTTCCGGGCGATTCCGGCGGCATGCGATCGCGCAGCAGTGTGTACAGCTCGCCGAGCGGGCGGCCGGCCCAATGATCCATGAAGGCCGGGCCGCGCAGCGGTGGTCCGAACTCCCCGTCCTCGAGCTGCGCGCCGTGGCAGCGGGCGCAACTCTGTGCGTAGACCGCCCGCCCCTGGTCGGCCTGGGCGCTGGACAGGCTGGCGGCCGATGGCGCCTGCGCGCGCGACGGCAGCGCGGCGGCGAACAGCGCGAGCAGCAACGCACAGGAAGCGCTCGCGGCGCCACGGGCCACGGCATTCATGGAACAACTCACGGTGTACCCCCCCATCGATCCGCGCCGTCGGTGCCCTGGAGCGGCACACGCGCCACGGTCATTTAATTCTGTTCGCAGGCTTGGCGCAAGCGCGGCCCGCGCCGCGCAGCTCGGCCCCGGCGTTCAACACTCGTGATCGATGACGCGGCGTTCGCTGCGCGCCGGCCCGATGATGGCCTTGAGTTCATCGTGCAACGGGTGCGCGTCGTAGCGACGCAGGGCCTCCCAGTCCTCGAACTCGCTGTAGAGCATCAGGTCGGCGGCATCCGGACCTGGCGCGTGGTTCTGGCCGAGTTCCAGGCGCACGATGCCCGGCACCGCGACCCGCAGCGCCTGCAGGCAGCGCTCGATGCGCTCGACGAACTCCCGGCGGTGCGCACCGCTGGCTTCCGGCTTGAGCCGCCAGAGCACGACGTGACGGATCATCGGTGGCCCATCGCGTGCGGCTCGAACAGGTCGATGAGCTGGCCGACCAGCGCCTGCTCGAGCACGTCGACGTCCGGCAGCGTCACGGCGCGGCGGTAGTAGGCCGTCACGTCGTGGCCGATGCCGATGGCGGCCAGCTCCACGGTCCGATCGCGCTCGATGGCAGCGATCACGCTACGCAGGTGACGGTCGAGGTAGCCGGCATCATTGGCCGCGAGCGTCGCTTCATCGAGCGGTGCGCCGTCGGATATCACGACCAGGATCCGGCGCCGCTCCGGGCGCGCGTGCAGCCGGCCGAGCGCCCACAGCAGCGCCTCGCCGTCGACGTTCTCCTTCAGCAGGCCGTCCTGCAGCATCGCGCCGAGTCGATGGCTCGCGCGGCGCCACGGCTCGTCGGCGCTCTTGTAGATGATGTGGCACAGCTCGGTGAGGCGGCCGGGTCCCGCCGCACGGCCCGCCGCAACCCATTGGCGCCGGGGGCGGCCGCCGTGCCAGCAGCGCGTCGTATAGCCCAGGATCTCGGTGCGCACGCCGCAGCGCTCGAGCACCCGACCCAGCAGCTCCGCGCACACGGCCGCGGTCGCGACCGGCACGCCGCGCATCGACCCGGAGTTGTCGACCAGCAGCGTCACGACGGTCTCGGGAAACGCGCTCTCGGCCTCCTGACGGTACGCCAGCGGTTCGAGCGGCCGTGTCGCCACGCGAGTGAGACGGCTCGCGTCCAGCACGCCTTCGTCCAGGTCGAACTGCCAGGAGCGCTGCTGCAGCGACAGCAGCTTGCGCTGCAGCCGGTGGGCCGCGCGCATGATGCGACCCAGGTGGCTGCCGACCCGCCGGTCGAGCTCGACGCGACCGCGCGCGAGCGTGGCCGCATCGTACAGCTCGCTGGCGAGCACCGTGACGTCGAACTCCGTGCAGAGCGCGCGATAGGGCGGCGCTGCCGCCGCGCCGCCCGCTCGCGCAGCAGCCGTCCCCTGCGCCGCGGCCGGCATCCGCCGATCGGTGTCGCCGTGATCGGCTCCGGATCCGCCTTCCGGGCCGGTGCGCGCGGGCTCGGCGCCTGCCTCGGCTGCGGTTCCGCGATCGCGGGAGTGCGGCTGCGGCGCAGGCTCCGGCGGCACTGCCGTGCCGAGCACCGCCTGCACGAGCTGCCGCGCCTGGGCGTCGTAGCGCTGCGGGTCCTCGAGCAGTGTCGCGAGCGACTCGACGGCCGCGGCCTGCTGCGGGCTCATCCATGTGCGCCAGCGTTCCTCGAGGCGCTCGCGCGCCGCGTCGGGCAACGGGGCGCCGAGCGGCACCCTGGTCAGCAGTGCGAAAGTGTCGACCCAGGTCGCCGCGTCGCCGCGAATCACTCCTTCGGGCCGGGCCCGGATCCAGGCCTCCTGGGCCAGGGCCGCGAGATTCACGCGGCTGCCGGGGAAGCAGCGCGCGCCGAGGGCTTCGACCCGATTCTGCTCGAGCAGCGCGTACAGGCGCCGCGCGACGCTGCCGTCGGGCTGGTAACACCGGAACCAGCGGGCATCGGTGTAGCGCGCGCGCAGTGCATGGGCGTCGATGCGGCCACGCCAGCGCGCAATGGCGGCACCGCGCACACCGCGCGGACGTTCGGCGATCAGCATGCGCCAGCCGGCCGCGTCGTGCGCTTGCGGATCCGGCGCGAGCGCCCGACCGGGCTGGCTGGCCAGCGCGCGGTACACCGCGGCGCTTTCGGCCGCACCGAGGCCGGCGGTGGCGCCGGGACCAGCGCTCGCGCCGCGGCCGACCACGCCGGCCCGCGCGTGCAGCCTGGAAATCCGTGCCGCCGGCCGTCTCACGGCGTGGCGGGCGTGAGGTCCACGCCAAAGCAGCGCTGATAGAGTTCGGCGACGACGCCGCGTTCGGCCTCGTCGCAGCGGTTCAGGAATGCCAGCCGGAATGCGCGCCCGGGCTGCCCGAAGATCTGCAGGTTCTCCGCCCAGTGGATCACGGTGCGCGGGGACATCACGGTCGACAGTTCCCCGGCCATGAAGGCCGCACGCGTGAGGCCGGCCAGCGCGACCATGCGCCCGACCAGCTCCCGACCGGCTGCATCGGCGCAGGCCGGCACGCGCGCGAGCACGATGGCCACCTCGGCCTCGGGCGCGAGGTAGTTCAGGGTGCTCACGACCTGCCAGCGGTCGAGCTGCCCCTGGTTGAGCGGCTGGGTACCGTAGTACATGCCGCTCGCATCGCCGAGGCCGACGGTGTTGGCCGTGCCGAACAGGCGGAATGCGGGATGCGGTCGCAGCACCCGGCTCTGGTCCAGCAGCGTCAGCGCGCCGTCGGCCTCGAGCACCCGCTGCAGCACGAACATCACGTCCGGGCGGCCGGCATCGTATTCATCGAGCACCAGGCAGACCCCGCGCTGCAGCGCCCACGGCAGGATGCCTTCGCGGAACTCCGTGACCTGCACGCCCTGCCGGATCGTGATCGCATCCTTGCCGATCAGGTCCATGCGGCTCACGTGACCGTCCAGGTTCACGCGCACGCACGGCCAGTTCAGCCGTGCCGCGACCTGCTCGATATGGGTCGACTTGCCGGTGCCGTGATAGCCCTGGATCAGTACGCGACGGTTGTGCATGAAGCCGGCCAGGATGGCCAGCGTGGTGTCCGGATCGAAGCGGTAGGCCGGATCGATCGCCGGCACGTGCTCGGCGCGTGTCCGGTAGCCGGGGCAGGCCAGGTCGCTGTCGATCTGGAACAGGTCGCGCACCGCATGGGTGGTGTCTGGCAGCGCGAACAGGCGCTCGGACTCGCCCGCGACGGCATGCCCGCTCATGCTGCGCCGACGCAGATCTGCACACCGTCCAGCCGGACCGGAACGGCCTCGAGCCCCATCCCCTCCGCCGGACCGGCGACGCAGTGGCCGTCCTCGAGCCGGAAGACCGCGCAATGGTAGGCGCACATGATCTCGGAGTTGCGCAGCAGCAGGAATTCTCCGGGCTGGGCGTTCAGCGGCAGCGAGAAGTGCGGACAGCAGTTCACGTAGGCCCGCACCTCATTGCCACGCCGGTAGAGCAGCAGGTTGAAGCTGTCATCGCCGTCGCCGAAGCGCAGCTCCTTGCAGGCTCCATCCGGCACGGCGTCGATGGCGCACAACGGCGTCCCGGGAGCCGGCGCGAACCGGTGCCCGCGCCAGCTCACCTGCAGGACCCCATGATTCCCTAAACGTTCAGAACTCGATCGGGTAGGGAGGCAGCTTGCCGCTGGCGTGCAGGTCTGGCAGTCCCGGGGTAGCGTTCTCCCACACCAGCAGCATCGAGCGCTTGCGCGAGAGGCCCTGGTGGCGGATGTCGGCCGGCATCGCCGCCACGTCCCCCGCCTTCATCAGCACCTTGGCACGCGGGGAGCCCGTGTCCTTGTCCTCGATCTCCCACTCGATCTCGTCCGAGAGCTGCACGAACCACTCCACCCGGTCGTTGCCGTGCTTGATCGGCAGCAGATACTCCTCCGTCGTCGGGCAGCACAGGCTGCGCCCGCACACCGAGGACACCGAGGGGTTCCACGTCACGTCCGAGCGCGACAGATACCCGAACAGGCTGAAGGCGTGCACCTCGTGCTCGAAGCCCGGCTCGGCATGCACCTGCGGCTCGTCCTGCGGCACGTCCGCAAACGCCCGGTTCACCGGATAGCCGTTCGCATCCGCGCGCAGCTCCGCATCCCCAGGCAGCCCCGGCATGCGCTTGCACGCCGTGCGCTGCCGCTCGATCGCCGCCCGGTTGCTCCCCTGCTTGGCTCCCACCCACTGCGATCCGGTCTCCGCAGGGGCCGCAAACGGGTCAAACCCCTCGTTCGTCCAGTCCTCCAGTATCGCCTTGAAGGTCGCCATGATCTCCGGCGTCTCGAACACCTCCACGTGATCGAGCCCCTTCTCGTGATACGTCTCGTGATAGCGCCCCGCGTACAGCTCCACCCGCCCGTACAGGTTGCGCGTGCCGATCACGTGATCGAAATTCACCAGCCCGTAGAAAAATCCCCACGCCACATCGCGCATCATCGCGCGCAAAAACGCGTCCGCCGACATCGAGTGCGACATCGTCTGGCCCTGCGCCGGCCAGGTCACGCGCGCAAAATACTCATCCCGGCTGAAGTGAAAACTCCCCAGCTGAAAACTGCGATACCCCGTCCGGTTGCTCGCAGGACTCGCCTGCACCAGCTCCTGCACCGCATTCTGGCTGCTCATCGCACGCTGCCCTCCAAAATCCTCGCCGTTACGCTCACTTGTAGCATATCTGCGCCCATTTCTGCACCGACAGCTCCCCCAGGATCGTCTGCATCAGCATCACCCCGACCCCCGTGGCCCGAAACCGGTACGCCGCACCCTTCGGCAGCAGCACCTGGTGCCCACGGCTCGCCTTCACCCACCCCATCCGCCGACCTCGCGGCTCCCCGCCCACCAGCACGCTGCCCTGCCGGTCCGCACCCACCACCGCATCCGGCTCGTCCAGCTTCACCAGGTCCACCTCCACCACCCCGTCCATCACGATCACGAACTCATCGTGCCCCGCCGCATACCACGCCGAGTCCCCCTCCGTCCGGATCGCCTCCAGCACGTACCCCTGGTTCAGTGCCACCACCACCTTCTCGTACGGCCGCGATCCCTTCGCTACCTCGAAAATGTTCGAAAACGCGTAGTACTTCGGATTGTCGTTGATGATCTCCAGATCGCCCTTGACATAGTCCTGCAGGGAGCCGAAGACGGTGCGGAACTGGTTGTTGTTCATGGTAGTCGAGCCCGTGATATTGAATATTCCAAACGGCCGGGGCGCTTCAGACCCGCTCGAAGGCGAGCGCCGCGCCCTGGCCGACCCCGATGCACATCGTCGCAAGTCCGTAGCGCCCGGAGCGCCGCAGCAATTCCTGCATCGCGCTGCCGGCGATGCGCGCGCCGGACATGCCCAGCGGATGGCCGAGCGCAATGGCGCCGCCATGGCTGTTCACGTGCTCGGCGTCATCCGGCAGGCCCAGCGCGCGCAGGCACGCGAGGGCCTGGGACGCGAAGGCTTCATTGAGTTCGATCACGTCGAAGTCGCCGATGCGCAGCTGCGAGCCGCTGCGAGCAGCTTCTCGTACCGCCGGGACCGGACCCATGCCCATGACCCGCGGCTGGACCCCGGCCGAGGCGAATGCCAGTACCCGCACGCGCGCGTGCGAGGCCGTAGCGCTCGAGCGGCGGCGCCCGAGGCCAGCAGCAGCGCGGCCGCGCCGTCGTTGATCGCCGGACGCGTTGCCGGCAGTGACCGTGCCGCCGGCGCGCACCACCGGCTTGAGTTTCGCCAGCGCTTCGAGCGTCGTATCGGGCCGCGGCTGCTCGTCGCGATCCACGCTCAGCGCCGCCGAGCCCTTCGACTCCGGCACCACGACCGGGACGATCTGCTCGGCGAACACGCCGTCAGCCTGCGCGCGCGCCGGCGCGCTGCTGCGAGCGCAGCGCGAACGCATCCTGGTCGGCGCGCGACACCGCGTAGTCGGCGGCGACGTTCTCGCCCGTCTCCGGCATCGAATCGACGCCGTATCGCGCCTTCATCAGCGGATTGACGAAGCGCCACCCGATCGTCGTGTCCTGCATCTCGGCGCTGCGCTGGAAGGCGCGTTCGGCCTTGGCCAGCACGAACGGCGCCCGGGTCATCGACTCGACGCCGCCGGCGATGGCCAGATCGATCTCGCCGGCGCGGATCGCGCGCGCCGCGGCGCCGACCGCGTCCAGGCCCGAGGCGCACAGCCGGTTGAGCGTGACTGCCGGGCACCTGTCGGGCAAGCCCGCGAGCAGCAGCGCCATGCGCGCGACGTTGCGGTTGTCCTCGCCGGCCTGGTTGGCGCAGCCGCAGAACACCTCGTCGATGGCGCCCGCCCAGTGCCGGCATGGCGCGCGATGCAGCGCCCGGATCGGCACCGCCGCCAGATCGTCGGTGCGCACGCGCGCGAGGGCGCCCCCGTAGCGCCCGATCGGCGTGCGCACGAAGTCGCAGATGAAGGCGTCAGCCACTTCAGGCATCCTCGCCGTGAGCCCGGCGCGTGCGCTCCTGAAGTGCCCGCAGCACCTCGAGTTCCATCGGCGTGGGCGCCGGCGTCTCGAGGAGCTTCGGCGGCGAAGCGGACCGGCCAGCCGCACTGCGCCTGCACCGCCTCGCGCGTGATGCCGGGGAACAGCGCGACCACGGTGAGTTCGCGGGTCTGTGGATCCGGCTCGAAGACGCACAGGTCCGTGATGACCTTGGTCGGGCCGGCGGTGCGCAGTCCGAGCGCCTCGCGACTGCCGGGTCCGGTGCCGTGGCCGAACGAGGTGATGAACGGCAGGCGGTCGACGAAGGCGCGCGTCGACATGCTCATCGTGATGAAGACCTGCCGGCAGCTCGAGGCGATCTCCGGCGCGCCGCCGCCGCCGGGCAGGCGCACCTTGGGCTGCAGCATAGTCGCCGACCACGGTCGTGTTCAGGTTGGCATAGCGATCGATCTGCGCGCCGCCGAGGAAGCCGACCGTGATCCGCTCGCCCTGCAGCCAGTAGCGGAACATCTCCGGGACCGAGACCGTCGTCAGTGCGGTCTCGCACAGCTCGCCGTCGCCGATCGACAGCGGCAGGACGTGCGGGCGGGTACCGATCGTGCCGGACTCGTAGATCAGCGTGATGTCGGGGCGCATGCGTCAGGCGCGCGAGGTTGCAGGCGGCCGATGGCGCGCCGATGCCGACGAAGCAGATGTCGCTGTTGTCAGCGCGCGGGCGGCCGCGATGGTCATCAGTTCGGTCGGGCGTGAACGCGCCGGGGGCGGGTGTCGGCATCGCAGCCATCCTTCAGGCGGCCGCCGACGCGTGCACGCGGAATGCGTCCGGGCCCTGCTCGAGCACGTTGGCGCGCATCCACCCTAGGAAGCTGTCGCGGTCGCGCGCGATCGCGTCCCAGGCCTTGTAGAAACCGTTGGCCCGCTTGTAATAGCCCTGCGCGTAGGACGGAAAGGCGCCGCCCGGGACCTGCGCGATCGCCGTGACGGTCCAGGCCGGGCAGAATGACCGCGTTGTAGCCGGGGCCGCCGAGCTCGTCGACGATCTCCTCGACCGTCACGATCGAGCGCGCGGCGGCCAGTACCGCCTCCTTCTGCACGCCGATGATGCCATCGAGCAGCACGTTGCCCTCGCGGTCGGCGCGCTGCGCATGAATGATCGCGACGTCCGGCCTGATGGGTGGCACGGCGGCCAGCACTTCGCCGGTGAACGGGCAGGTCACGCTGCGGATGCGCGGGTTCACCTTCGGCAGGTCGACGCCCTTGTAGCCACGGAACACCGCGAACGGCAGGTTCGCGGCGCCGGCCGCGTAGGCGTTGGCCATCGCCGCGTGCGAGTGCTCCTCGAGCTCGAGCGGTCTCGGCCAGCCGTTCTCCACCGCATCGCGCAGGCGGTGCAGCGAGCCGACGCCGGGATTGCCTCCCCAGGAGAACACCAGCCGGTCCGCGGCGCCCATGCCGATCAGCTGGTCGTAGATCAGGTCGGGAGTCATGCGGATCAGGGTCAGGTGCTTGCGCCCCTGGCGGATCACCTCGTGCCCGGCCGCGAAGGGAATCAGGTGCGTGAATCCCTCCATCGCGACGCGATCGCCGTCGCGCACGTGAAGGGCGACGGCCTCTTGTAGTGAGACGATGTCGGCCATGCGAAGCAGATCCCCCGAAAGAGGGCAGAAAGTTAGCAGCCGCGGCGGAATTGTCAATGCCGCCGGACTATGTAACAACGATTCGTACTCCAAACCGTTGCGGCGCGGCGGCGGCCCGGACCGGCGTGCGGGCCGGCCGTCAGCCGAGCGCGACGGTGCGCCCGAGGAACCAGTACAGGCCTTCCCCGACCAGGAACGACGCGGCCAGGTCCGTGAACAGCGGGCGCGGTATCGCAAAGTGCAGCCGTACGCACAGCCGTGCGAGCATCAGTGCGCCGAGCACCACGGTGACCTGCCCGACCTCGACCCCCAGGTTGAAGCCGACCAGCAGCTCGGCCAGGCGCCCCTGCGGCAGTCGCATCTCCAGCAGGTTGGACGCGAAACCGAAGCCATGGATCAGGCCGAACACCAGCGTCACCAGCAGCCTTACGCGCGCGGCGTCGCGCATCTGCCCGGTCATCAGCAGGTAGCTGGCGGCGAATATCGCGCCCCCGATCAGCAGCGTCAACGGCAGGTTGATCGGCAGGCCGAGCAGCTTGGCGAGCGCCATCGCGCACAGCAGGCCGCCGAGCCCGAGCGCCACCGGCAGCGGGTGGTGCGTGCTGTCGCCGATGTTCTCGGCGCCGATCAGCGCGATGGTCAGCGCCACGAGCGCATCGATGTACTGGCCGTCGGGACGCAGGATGCCGGTGACGGCCAGACCCAGGGTCAGGCTGTGGCCGACCGTGAACCCGGTCACGACGAACAGCAGGTCGCGCACGCGGCGCGAGATCAGCACCAGCCCGAGCATGAAGGACATGTGATCGACGCCGGTGAAGATGTGCATCATGCCCATCTGGATGAACTTCAGCAGGCCCGCGTTCTGCAGCGTGTTCTGGGCCGCCGACCCGGTCACGGGCACCTCGCGCCGGTCCCGGGTCAGCAGCTGCTCGAAGAAATTGCCGTCACTGTCCTGGATACGCGCGAAGTCGGTATGGGAAGGCACCAGGTCGTAGAACGCGTCGGAGCGGATCCGCAGGTCCCGCGCGTCGGGACAGCGGAACTCGAATTCGACGCGCGCGAACCCGGGCTGGGCGGCCAGCGCGCGGGGTCCGGCGCTCATCGCGCAGGGCGTCCGTCCGGCACGCGCCGCGACCCGGGCGGCGAGGTAGCGTCCGAGCTCGCCCGGCGCGGGCAGGTCCCGGCCGGTCGCGGACAGGCGCCGCGCTTCCAGGTCCGGGACGATGAACTGCAGCCGGATCTGCTCGCCGTTGATCTGCCACGAGGAGATGCTTTCGCTGAGCGTATGCGCGCTCGCACTCGATGCAGCGGCCAACGCCAGCGCGGCGGCTGCCTGCCAGACCCGGCGCCTCATCGGTCCCCGGCGCCTCATGGCCGGTAGTCTCCGGCATAGTCCGGGGCTATCAGGATCCTGGCGCGCCGGCGCAGGAATCGCACCGTGTTGTCCATCAGCTTCGTCTGCAGGGCATCGACATAATCGGTACGCACCTGCGCGCGCGCGGCCTCGAAGGACAGCGGCACGGGCTGGCGGTTGCCCAGCACCTGACCACGTGGACTCCGTCGGCGAGGGCGACCGGTTCGGTCACCGCCCCGGCGGCCAGCGTGCGCAGCCGGGCGAAGAACGGGTCGCCGAACCGGTATTGCAGCGCGAAGTAGTACTGCTCGTCGTCGGGCGGCCGGTCGTGGAGCCCGAAGCTCGCGCTCACCGCGGCGACGGCCGCCCCGGAGCGCAACGCCTGCGCCGCCTGCGCGGCGCGGCGCATCGCGGCCTCGGGCGGCACGCCGGGCTCGACGGGCAATACCAGGTCGCGGATCGTCATCGTGCCATCCGTCGACCACTGGCCCGGATGCGCGGCGAAGAACTCGCGCAGCTGCGCGTCGGTGGGCTCGGCCGTCGTGATCTCGGCGATCGCCGAATCCGACACCGCACTGACCAGCGCGTTGCGCGCGTTCTGGTCGGTCTCGGCGAAATCCAGCTCCAGTCCGCGCTGCACCAGCAGCTCCTCGCGCACCATCTCGTCCAGCACCTTGAGCTGCTCGGCGCGCGTGCTCTGGTCGAACTTCTTGCCCGTTTCGCTCTCCAGCTGGTTGACGAAATCGCTGCGCAGGATGGGCCGCCCGTTCACCATCGCCAGGTTCTCGGGCGGCACCGTGCTGTTGGACGTGCCAGCGGCGGTGAACAGCCCGTAGCCTGCGATCCCGAGTCCGGTGAGCGCGCCGAGCGCGCACAGCAGCATCGCGCGCCAGGTATGGACCCGCGAGGCATCGAGGAAACCGGCGCCAGCGGCTGGGGTCTCGCCCACGACTAGTGCACCTCGTGCGAATGCACGTAGACCGCGATGGCGCGGATGGTGTCCGCGGCCAGTCGTCCGTGCCAGGCGGGGCAGACCCCGCCGAGTCCGTGCGCGATCGACTGGTAGATCGCGGCGCGTGAGCCGTCACCATAGAGCCATGTGGCGTCCGTCAGGTTCGGTGCGCCGATCGCCGAGTCGCCGCGGGCGTGATCGGAATGGCAGTCGAAGCAATAGCCCTTGCCGTGATAGATCGCCGTACCGCGCTCCACTGCGGCGGCGTCCGCCGCCTGCGGATGCTGGAACGAATACAGCAGCTCGGTCACGTCACGCATTTCCGCGGGGCTCAGCGGCTCGATGCGATAGCGGGGGTAGGGGTTCGCGGTCGCGAATGCCGGCATGCTCGCGAGATTCTGCGCCCTGGAGTCCCCGGAGCGGATTCCGTACAGGATGATCCGCTCGATTTCGCCCACGCGGCCGGTGCCATACAGCCAGTCCTGGTCGGTGAGATCCGGAACGCCCCGGCTGCGATCGCCCTTGAGGTCCGCGCCATGACACCCGGCGCAGTGCTGCGCGTAACCGCCCGCGCCGCGATCCAGCCCATAGCGCAACAGCACGGCATCCTCCGCCACGCTATCCGGACTCGCCATCAGGAAGCGCCGCCGGAGCGCCTGGTGCTGGCTTGCGGCATGCAGCAGCACGAACCCGATCGCCACGACCGGGACCCCGAGCGCGCCGGCGAGCTTCCACAGCCGACGTGCGGCGGCGTGTCCTCCCCCGCGTGCGTCTGCGTCGTGCTGCGTGTCCGTCACGGTATCGTTGCTGCGATCCAGCACCCTGATCCGGGAGCATTGGCATGCGCCGCAGGATATTCCAGCAATTTACTGTTTATCCGGCCGTTAACTAACGTTAATAGCCGACGCCGCCCCGCCCGCGGCGGGACGGAGGTCCCGATGCGATCGCGCTGCTAGGGGGACCGCGTCGGATCGGGCGGCAGATCAGCCCTTGCAGGGCCTGGGATGCCACTTGGAGCCATCGGGCTCCCGGCGGAAATGCGAACTGGTCACGAAATCGCCGATTCCGCGCAGGTACGTCGGGTCGTGTACGACCGTCGTGACGACGAACCACTCATTGCCGTCGGGAGTCGGAAAGCGGTCGAAGTATTCCGTGACCTGCGCGTGTGCGCTGTAGGGCACACCGTTGCGTCGCAGCCACGCGGGTGACAGGTCGGTCGTGACCACCTTCAGGTCCCCACCCATCTCACGCACCCGCATGTTCGGCCCACCCATGCCGGTCGCCGGTGGCAGCGTATGTTCCCACACGGCGAGCGAGCGCCCCTGCAGCGTCGGCGTCCCGGCGGGCGGCAGATCCGCGGGTTTGAAATAGAACGTCCGGGTCTGCTGGCCGGCGTCGGTCTCGAGCTTCAGCACATCGTCGCCCGCCCAGGTGATATGCACGCGCGTGGGCATGCGCAGGATGCCGCCGGCACCGTAGGCCTTGCACGAGCCGTCCTGCGAGACATCCCAGGTATCGGCGACCTTCTTGCCCTCGTCGTTCAGCGGCACGCTCGCATAGTCGCCCTTCGGCGGTGTCAGCATGCGCCAGCGCCAGTCCTCGTTCACGATCGAAACCCAGTAGCCGGTGAGATCGATCGGCGAATCCGCCTTCGGGGTGGGGGGCGCCTCGGACGGTCCGGCCGGGCGCTGGGCCCAGCTCTGCGAACCCGAACTCAGGAGTCCGGCGACCAACAGGGTGCTGGCGATAACACTGACTTTCATGACCTTCTCTCTCCGGAATCGGGTTGCAATCATCGGCATGGACTGCGGGGCCGTCAGACCGCCGCGTTCGATCAGCCGGCGGAGGCCTTCGGCTTGGGCCTCGAGCCCTTCTTCGCATCGCTCAAGGACCTGTAAGCCGCTTCCACGAACTTGTCCGTGGTCCAGAAGCCGCTCGCGGCGCCGTAGCGACCGTCGTAGTCGGCAGTCGGCCTGGCCGCCTTGACCTGCTCGAGGGACTTGCCCTTGTTGATCAGGTCCTGGATGCGGTCGCGGATGATCGTGACCATGTCGCGGTACTCGAACAGGTCCGCCTGGTCGCCGATGCGGCCGTGACCGGGCACGACATAGGTGCCACCCTCTTCCTTGTCGGCGGGCACCGCGAGATCGATCATGTCGTTCAACGCGGCGATGATGCCGTTCAGGCTGCCGCCGTGCGCCAGGTCGATGATCGGATAGGTGGTCGTCACGTACAGGTCGCCGGTCGCGATCACGTCGGACTTGCGGAAGAACACATAGATGTCGCCGTCGGTATGCGCGTTGTGCGGATGGATCAGCTGCACCGCCTCGCCGTTGAAATACATGTTGTACAGGTCGGTGTTGAGCGTCTCGGTCGGCCACAGTGCCTCGTCGACCGGCTTGCCCTGGGCATCCGGCTCGAGCATGTGCAGCTGCACGTTCTCGTTCGCGAGCACGGTCGCGCCCTGCTGGCCACGCAGGTCCTCGCGCGCGACGTTGCCGCTCAGGATGGTCTCGCCGAGCTTGCGGATGACCTCGTTGCCGCCGGTATGATCCGGATGCATGTGCGTATTGATCACGTAACGGATCTTGCGATCGCCGGCGAGCTGCTTGACCGCCACCGCCAGCTTCTCGGCCATGGGCCTGATCCCGGTGTCGACCACGAGCACGCCCTGCTCGCCCACCTGCACGACCACGTTGCCGCCGGCGCCGAACAGCGCGTAGACATTCCCCTGCACGTGGTACGTGTGAATCTCCTGCGGCGGCGGTGCCGGCGCAGCGGCCGGCGCGTCGGCTGCCCACGCCAGCGGCCCGCACAGGCTTAGCGTCGCGACCCCGAACAGGCGGAGCACGAGGCCCGCGCGACCGGAGAATCCTGAACTCATGCTGTACATCGTGTGCTCCATCTTGGGTCCGCCGCTACTTGGCCGCGCTTTTCGGCATCGGCGGATTGGGGGGCAGGGTCTTCATGTAGTCCTCGTACTCCGGCAGCGCCGTCTGCGCGCCGCCACGCGCGGCCTCGATCGGGATGTGGTGCGTGATCGCGTACTCGTCGCGGTACGCGTTCTGGCCCGGCAGGTGGTGCGGGATTTCCCCGCGCGGACGCGGAATCTCGATCTGCGGCCGGCAGGTATAGGCGATCATCACGCCATTGGGCGCGTAGCGGAAGCCGTTGGTCTTGACCAGCGGCTCGGTCAGGTAGACCGGATCGGACACGATCATCACGTGCGTGAGCAGGTTGCCGTGGCGGAACCAGTGCTCGTCGTAGGTCGCGCGATCGGTCAGCGGCAGCCCGTTGCGGCGGATCCAGCCGATCTTGAGCTGGTCGGTGTGCACGACGAATGAATCACCTTCGAAATGCCCGATCGAGAAGCCCTGGTAGGTGTGCGGCGCGTATTCCGGCGGGTGGGGCGGCGGATCGGACACGTAGATGTGGCGGTGCTGGGCCTGCCAGGCGATCTGCGTCTCGACCTCCTTGAGTTCCTGGGTCTCCGGATCGCGATCCTCCCAGATCCGCAGGCCGCCGACGCCGCGCCAGCCGTACGTGGACGGATGCGGGATGCACTGGTGCTCGGGAACGGTGAGCAGCGAAGGATCCCAGGCGTCCGCGCGCAGGCGCGCAGCTTCGCTGATCGGCAGACCAGCGTAGTCGTTGGCCGAGGGCCCCGGTATGCGCTCATCGACGTCCTCGTCGAAGATCGGATCCCAGTAGCCGACGAACATGCCCTGCGCATGCACCGATCGTGCTCCGAGCGTCACGAGCAACCCGAGCAGCAGCGCTGCCGGGACCGAACCCTGTGGACCCTGTAGACGATTCCTCATGTGCATGCCTCTTGAACCATGGTGCGTCGAAATGCCCGTCGCCTGCGCGGGATGCGGGAGGGACGTGCAGTCGCGCACGCAGGCTGCGCCGTGCGGACCGGCCGCGATGCGTTGACGACTGCGAATGGAACCCCCCAACCCCTCTGGTCACGGTGACCAGCACGACAACCGCTACGGATCTCTAGAGCGGACCCGCTGCGCCCGAACTTATATCCGCTCCGGCCATCCCGTCAATAGCGCAGGCCCGCCGCGCGAGCTTCATTTCGACGGCGCGAAGGCGATGAATCGTCCCGCGGTGATGACGGCGAACCAGATGAACAGCGACAGCGCGGAGATGATCTTCGCGAGCCTCGAGGCCTCGATGCCGGGGCCCCATTTGTCCACGTCGATGAATACCCCGAGACGGAACCACAGCGCATTCAGTCCGGCGATCAGTATCAGCAGCATCTTGATGCGGAAGCTGATGTTGTAGGCGTAGACGTAGGGGTCGTGCGCGAAGAACATCAGGCCGGTGACGAGGTTGATGCCGAAACCGAGGAAGGCCAGCGGCAGGAAGCGGTGCAGTGGATGGATCGGCAGACCGCGCGCGAGCCCCAGCACCCGCAGGTCGATCGCGCCCACCACCCCGACCAGCATCGTCATGCCGATGAAATGCAGCGACTGCAGCGTCGGGAACGCCCAGCTCGAGCTGCGCACGAATTCCCCGACCGGAGTGGCCTTGATCCACTCCAGGACGGGATGGGCCGCCGCCAGTTCTGCCGGTGTCACCGCTGAACGCTCCGCTCAGTCATCGACGCCGATGTCCCCGTAGGTGAAGTACGCGAGCAGCCGCCCGGTGACGATCGCGCTCGCCCAGCACACCAGCGACAGCGCCGCGAGCGCCCGGGCCTGCGCGGGCGCACGGGCACCGGGCGCCGAGTACAGGTCCTCGCGCTTGAGCACCGTCGACGTGATGATCGATCCCAGGATCAGCCCTACCGCGATCAGCGACAGCTTCAGGCGGAACAGCGTGCTGTAGTAGTCCTTCTTCGCATCGATCGCGAACAGCATGAAGCCGGACGTCGCATTCACCCAGAACCCGGTCCACACCACCGTCATGAAGCGGCGCAGCGCCGTCAATGGCAGCCCGCTCGCGAAGCCGAGCACCCGCAGGTCGATCACGACCAGCAGCCCCACCAGAGTCGCGAGCCCGATCGAATGGGCGGTGATCACCAGGGGATAGGCGCTCTGCTGCACCCAGTTGGCGAAGTCGCTGTGCTGCAGCGCTCTTAACAGCTCGTCAAGCATGGTTCAGGAAATCTCACGCGCCCGCGCCGGATCGGCCCCGATTCCATCGGGGCCATCGATCCGTGCTGGCGAGCTCAGCGGCTCAGCCGAAGGTACCCGCCCACTTCCAGTTGGCGGTCTTGTCCTCGATCGCCTGCATGCGGATGCGGTGATCGGCGGGATTGCGGCCCGGCTGGCCCTTGATGACGACCTTGTCCCCGGGCTTGAGGGTATCGCGGCTCACGTTGTCCTGGGCCAGAGCGCCACCCGCGCCCCACTCGACCGCCCAGCGCTGCATCGTGCCGTCCTTGTCCGGCGCGAGCACGTGCACGAAGGAATGCGGGTTGCGGAACAGGAACTGCACGACCGTGCCTTCGATCGTCACCGACTGGTCGACGAAGTACGTCGCCGGAAAGGAGTGATGCGCCTGTGCCGGCGCCGCGATCACGGTACCGAGCACGAAAAGAGCCACCCCCGTCTGCTTCAGCAAATTCATAGTAATTCTCCTGACTCTCGAATGGCGCAGAGTGTAGCCCGAAGCTACCGGGCCTGACCAATTTTTCGTTGCTGGCCGCCGCCGCGCCACCACGATGGAGCGCACCACCTACGGTACGTGATTCTCCCCACCGGGGTCGACCCGGGGATGCGACCGTCCGTGCCAGGGGCTTCACTTAATCCGGCCGCGTCGCGCCCCGAAGCGCGCAGGGCTGCGGGCGAACTCAGCGCTTGCGCGGCAGGTACAGGTCGGTCAGCGTGCCTTCGAAGGCCTCGGCTGCGAACGCGATGGTCTCCGACAGCGTCGGGTGCGGATGGATCGTCAGCGAGATATCGGCGGCATCGGCGCCGGTCTCGATGGCCATGGCGGCCTCGGCGATCAGGTCCCCGGCGCTGGTGCCGACGATGCCCGCACCGAGCAGCCGGCGCGTGGCCGGATCGAACAGCAGCTTGGTGAATCCCTCGTCGCGTCCATTCGCGAGCGAGCGGCCGCTGGCCGCCCAAGGGAACACCGATTTCTCGTAGGCGATGCCCTGCGCGGCCGCGGCGGTCTCGGTGAGCCCCGCCCAGGCCACTTCCGGATCGGTGTACGCGACCGAAGGGATCACGCGTGCATCGAAATGGCTCTTGTGGCCGGCGGCGACCTCGGCGGCGACCTTGCCCTCGTGCGTGGCCTTGTGCGCCAGCATCGGCTGGCCGACCACGTCACCGATCGCGAAGATATGGGCCACATTGGTGCGCATCTGGCGATCCGTCGCGATGTAGCCGCGTTCATCCACGTTCACGCCCGCCTGTTCGGCGCCGATGCGCTTGCCGTTGGGCGTCCGGCCCACCGCCACCAGCACGTGATCGTAGGTGCCGGAGCGCGTGCCGCCGTCCTTGTCCTCGAACCGCACCTCGAGTCCGGCAGCCGACGCGGTCACGGCAGTCACACGGGTACCGAGCAGGATTTCGGCGTAGCGCGCGCGCAGCCGCTTCTCCAGCGGGCGCACCAGGTCCGGGTCGCAGCCGGGCATCAGCTGGGCCGTGAGTTCGACCACGCTGAGCTTCGCTCCGAGTGCGTCGAACACGCACGCCATCTCCAGTCCGATGATGCCCCCGCCGATGACCAGGAAGCGGCCGGGATGCTCCGGCAGTTCCAGCGCTCCGGTCGAATCGATGATGCGCGGATCGGACGGAATGAATGGCAGCGTCACCGACTCGGACCCGGCGGCGATGATGCACTGCTCGAACCGGATCCGTTCGGTGCGATCACCCGCCTGCACCTCGACCACATGCGGCGACACGAAACGTGCGCTGCCACGCAACACCTCGACCTTGCGCTGGCGCGCGAGCCCGGCGAGGCCGCCGGTGAGCCTGGCGACGACGCCCGATTTCCAGGCGCGCAGCTTGCCGAAATCCACGCGTGGTTCGCCGAAGACGATGCCGTGCCCACCCATGGCGCGCGCATCCTCGATGACCTTGGCCGCGTGCAGCAGCGCCTTGGAGGGAATGCAGCCGACGTTCAGGCACACCCCGCCGAGCGTCGCCCCCCGATCGACCAGCAGCACCTTCAGGCCGAGATCCGCGGCCCTGAACGCGGCCGTGTAGCCGCCCGGACCGGCTCCGAGCACCAGCAGCGCCACGCTGCGCGCCGCCGCCGGCTCGGGCACGGACGCGCCCGCGCTCGTGACGGGCGCCGCGGTTCCCCGCGCGGCGTCGGCGCCCGCGGCGGCCCCGGGTGCGCGCGCGGCGGCCCCGGGTGCGCGCGCGGGTGCGGGTGTAGCCACAGGCGCGGGTGCAGGCGCGGGTGCCGCCCCCGCGGCCGGCGACGCGGGAGCGGTGGCGGCCGATTCGCCTGCACTCTCGACCCGCAGCAGCGCCGTGCCGCTGGATACCCGCTCGCCCTTCGCGACGAGCACGCCCTGCACCGTGCCGGTCACGCCGGCGGGCACGTCCATCGTCGCCTTGTCGGTCTCGAGGGTCAGTATCGGGGTATCCGGGTCGACGTGCTCCCCGGGATTGACGAGCAGGTCGATGACGGTGACGTTCTTGAAGTCCCCGAGGTCCGGGCACTTGACCTCGACGCTGCTCAAGGGATGGCCTCGGTCAGTGCATGCACATCCGCGAGGCTCTCGGACAGATAGGTGATGAAGCGTGCGCCATTCGCACCGTCGATCACACGATGGTCATACGACAGGCTCAGCGGCAGCATCAGCCGCGGCACGAAGGCCGCGTCGCGGTACACGGGCTTGAAGCTGGATCGGGACACCCCGAGGATCGCGACCTCCGGGGCGTTGATGATCGGAGTGAACGCGGTGCCACCGATGCCCCCCAGGCTCGAGACCGTGAAGCACCCGCCCTGCATGTCCGTACCACTGAGCTTGCCGGCACGCGCCTTCTCGGACAGCTCGCCCAGCGCGCGCGCGATTTCGTAGATGTCCATGCGATCGGCGTTGCGAATCACCGGAACCAGCAGGCCGTTGGGCGTGTCCGCGGCGAAGCCGACGTGCAGGTACTGCTTGTAGATCAGGTTCTCGCCGGCCGCGTCCAGCGAAGTGTTGAACAGCGGAAAGCGCTGCAGCGCCTTGACGCAGGCCCGTATCACGAACGCCAGCGGCGTGAGCTTGAGCCCGGCAGACTCGGCCTTGGCCTTCAGCGACTGGCGCACCTGCTCGAGTTCGGTGATGTCGGCCTCGTCGAACTGCGTGACGTGCGGCAGGTTGATCCAGCTCGCGTGCAGCCTCGGACCGGAGATGCGCTGGATGCGACTGAGCGGCTTGACCTCGATCGGGCCGAACTGCGCGAAGTCTGGCACCGCCACGCGCGGCAGGGTGCCACCCTGCCCCGCGGCCGCAGGGCCGTTCGCCAGCACGCTCTTGACGAACGCCTTGACGTCCTCGGAAGTGATGCGCCCCTTGCGGCCCGTGCCCGGAACGCGGCCCAAGTCGACGCCCAGCTCGCGCGCGAAGTGCCGCACCGACGGGCTCGCATAGGCGCGCGCAAATCCCGCTTCCACCGACTCGGATGGCGGCATGCGCAGCGCCGGCAGCATGCGCATCGTGTCCTCGAGCGCTGGTAGCGATGCGCTCGTGCCGACCGGAGCCGCACTCGCCGGCGCCACGGGGGCCGGTGCAGGCACCGGCGCCGTGGCCGGCGCCTGGGCCGGCGCCGCAGCCGCAGGCGGCTCGCGGGCGGGCGCCGACGGCACGGACGGTGCGGCAGCCCCATCGGCTGCCTGCAGCGTCACGATCAGGCTGCCGGTGGACACGCGGCTGCCCGCGGCCACGTGCACGGCCTCGATGGTTCCAGCCTCGGGCGAAGGCACGTCCATCGTCGCCTTCTCGGTCTCGAGCGTCAGCAGCGGCGCGTCGGCCTGCACGCTCTGGCCAGGCTGCACGAGCACCTCAATGACCGCCACGTCCTTGAAGTTGCCCAGATCGGGCACGCGGATTTCTTTCGAAGCCAAGGGATTTTTCCGCGGAAGGCTTAGGCCTTGAGAGGGTCGGCCTTTCCGGGATCGATGCCAAGCTTTTGCACCGCGGCGACACCGTCTTGCGATCGATGCGATCGGCATCGGCCAGCGCCTTGAGCGCGGCCAGCGCGATGAAATTGCGGTCGACCTCGAAGAAGCGTCGCAGCTCCGCGCGCGCATCGCTGCGACCGAAGCCGTCGGTGCCCAGCGTCACGTACGGCTGGGGGAGCCACGGCCGGATCTGGTCGGGGACGTTGCGCACGTAATCCGTCGCGGCGATCGAGCGGGCCGTCGCGCCCTCCGAGCAGCTTGCTCACGTAGGGCGCGCGCGGCGGCTCGGCCGGATGCAGCAGGTTCTAGCGCTCGCACTCGAGCGCGTCGCGCCGCAGCTCGCTGAAGCTGGTGATCGAGTAGACGTCGGCGGGGATGCCGAATTCGCGCTGCAGCAGCTCCGCCGCCGCGAGGCACTCGCGCAGGATCGAGCCGCTGCCGAGCAGCGTCGCGCGCACCTTGCCGCGGCCGCCGCTCTTGCACAGGTAACCGCCGCGTACGATTCCCGCTTCGGCGCCCGCCGGCATCGCCGGCTGCGCGTAGTTCTCGTTCATCACCGAGATGTAGTAGAAGACGCTCTCGTTGTCCGCGTACATGCGCTGCATGCCGTTCTGGATGATCACGGCGAGCTCGTAGGCGTAGGCCGGGTCGTAGGCGCGGCAGTTCGGGATGGTCGTCGCGACCAGCTGGCTGTGGCCGTCCTGGTGCTGCAGCCCTTCGCCCGCCAGCGTGGTGCGGCCGGCGGTGCGCGCCGAGCAGGAAGCCCCGGGCGCGCATGTCGCCGGCCGCCCAGATGAAGTCGCCCGACGCGCTGGAAGCCGAACATCGAGTAGTAGATGTAGAACGGCACCATGCTGATGCCGAGGTTCGCGTACGACGTGGCCGCCGCGATCCACGAGCAGATCGATCCGGCCTCGTTGATGCCCTCCTCGAGCATCTGGCCCTTCTTGTCTTCGCGGTAGGACATCAGCGTCTCGGAATCCACCGGCGTGTAGAGCTGGCCGGCCGAGGAATAGATGCCGATCTGGCGGAACAGTCCTTCCATGCCGAAGGTCCGCGCCTCGTCGGGCACGATTGGCACGATGTGCGAGCCGATCTGCTTGTCCTTGAGCAGCGCCGTGAGGATGCGCACGAATGCCATCGTCGTGGAGATCTCGCGATCGCCGGTGCCATCGAGGATCGAGCGGAACGCCTCGAGCGGCGGCACGGGCAGAGCCGGTGCCGACACAATG
>CAWIQV010000003.1:0-32569 GCA_963838275.1 uncultured Gammaproteobacteria bacterium
CAGTCCGCGGACGGTTATGTCCGCCTCTCGCACGCGCGGATGCGCGCCATCCCGCTGATCCACCTGATATCGGGGCTGGATGCGGACCCTGCAGGGGGCGACGTCGGTCCGGTGGGCGCGACCCGCGCGGCGATATCCGGCTATACCGAGTGGCTCAGCATGACCATTCCGGCGCTCTCGCTCGGCTGGGACTGGATGCTCGGGAGTGCGGACCGGGTACTGCGCTACCAGCGCATCGGTGAGCCCCGCAGCAACGTGATGCTGATCGACGTGCACGGGCGGGACCTCGGACCGAGGTCGTCCGCGGTGGCCCTGGCGCTGCTGGTCGATGACTTCAACTGGCAGGACACCGTGGCCAGCTTCGTTCGCACGCGGTATTCCTGAAGACCTGTCAGATCTGACAGTTACCTAAAGCTGCAGCGCGTCATCCAATGAGACCCATTCCAGAACAAGGAGTGAGGTCTCATGCGCGTCATATCGGGCGCCTCGTCGCACCTCCCGGAAGGTCTCTATCCGAGGCTCGCACACTACCGCTACCAGGTGTTCATCAAGCGGTTGGGCTGGCAGCTGCCGGTACAGGAACAGTCGGAGACCGATCAGTTCGATGGGCCCGACTCCGTCTATGTCGTAGCGGAGGAGCCCAATGGGGAAATTTCTGGTTGCGCGCGCCTGCTGCCGACGGACGGTCCGTATCTGCTCTCGGCCGTGTTTCCCGAACTTCTCAATGGCGCGGCACCGCCCCGGGATCCGACGGTCTGGGAGCTGTCCCGCTTTTCCGCGGTCAACCTTTCCAGCCGCTCCAGGTCGGCGCTGGCTGACTTTCCGAATTCCGCGGCGGCGCTTCTGATGCGCGAGGCGATGGCCTGCGCCGCGGCGCATGGCGCCCGGCGGCTCGTCACCGTGACGGTGCTGGCGATGGAGCGGCTGATCCGGCGGCTCGGCATCCATTCGCATCGGATGGGTCCGCCGCGCATCGTCGACGGGGAGCCGATCTACGGCTGCTGGATAGAACTGTAGGAGCCCGGTCCGGCGCTCGCCTTCAGCACACCGGCGTAGTAGCACAGGTAATAGCCGAGTAGCAGCCCGAGCGTCGCGAGCGTCGCCGGGCTCATCGACGCCACGGGCAGTGATCCTGGTGCCGCGGCTCCCGGGCCGGCAGCGAGGCCCGGCAGCACCCGGAACAGGATCCGGCCGATGAACACCGCCGTGAGCATGAGCCCCAGGTACGTGTGCGGCGTGTAGTAGCGTCCCGCGTGGCCAGCCTCGAACTTCGTGTGCCGCAGACCCAGCAACCCGAACGCGGCGCCGCAGGCCGCGCCGCCCAGCAGCGACGCGAGCTGCGCGAACTGGTGCACCGAGGCGATCAGCAGCAGGCCGCCGATCAGCGCCAGCACGCCGATGCGCAGCCGCAGGCGCAGCGGATTCACCGCCTGGCGCCCGAAACTCCGGCGTACGCGCCGGTAGAGCGCCCAGAGCACCAGGACGCCCACCAGAGTCGGCGTCACCCATCGCAGGTCCGGTGGCGGCATGCGTGCACTCTAGCGCATTGCCGCCACCGGAATCCCTCGAGCCTTTAGAGTCTGGCGGTCACGCCGAGCGTGAACTGGCGCAGCACCGGGCTGGCGACCAGGTTGTCGTAGCCGTTGGTCGAATTGAAATACGGCGGAATCGTATTGCCGATGTTCTGGATCGTCAGCGAGACCTGATCATCGCCGAACCACGGCGACTTGAAGCGGTACCCCAGGTGCAGGTCGAAGGTCAAGTTGGCCTTGACCGGATCGCCACCCTGTCCACTGTAGACGCCGGCGGCGTTGGTCTGGACCGGGATCACGGCCGTCGCGTTGACGTTCTTGTAGCCCCCGGTGTAGTTCGCGTACAGGTCGGCCTGGATTCCGAAGTCCTCCCATCCGGCGTGGGCGCGCATGTTGGTCGCGACGCTCGGGAACGCGGAAGCGAAGCCGTCGGTGCCGAGCGCGGAGAAGGTCTGGCTCGGGATCGGCGCCATCTTGTAGGCGAAGCCCTCGTCGAACCGGGTCATCTGCGTCAGGTTGTCGTCGAGCTGGATCGTGCCGAAGCGGGTGCTGAACCGGTAGGCGACGCTGAGGTCGATGCCCTGCGCATAGTAGGTCAGGTAGTTCGAGGTGTCGCTGCGGTAGGTGAACTGCACGCAGGCCGGGAACACCGAGGTCTGCGGCGCCTGCGACGCGAACGCCGCGATCTGGGCCGGCGTGGCGCAGCTCGGATAGAAGGTCAGCGCGTTGGCCAGCGATGCGGTGGTCACGCGCGCACCGAACTGCGGCGCCGTCATGCCGCCGATCAGCGTCGTGTTCCACAGCGTGATCGCGGTCGTGAGGCCGGGTACGAATTCGGGCTTCCAGTCGGCTCCCACCGACCAGCCATGCCCCTTGGCGGCGATCGCCTGCGGGTCACCGACGCTCGAGTTGATGCCCTGCAGGGTCGAGACCGTGCAGAAGGTCGAGGCGGCGGTGCAACCGGGGATGCCCATCTGCGTGACCGTGGGATACAGCGCCACCGGAACGGTATTGCCCTGCGGTCCGCCTCCGGACACGCTCGAGAAGTTCGCGAGTCCGAGCTTGCCGCCGACGAGGTTCAGCGGGGGCGCCACGAACGACGTGGAGATGTCGGCGCGCAGGCGCAGTCCGTCCTCGATCTCCCAGTTGATCGCGCCCTTCGGGTTGGTGGTCGCGCCGAAGTCGCTGTAATCGTCGTGGCGCACGGCGACGTCGGCCTCGAAGCTGCGCACGAACGGGATCTTCATGTCGGCGCCGATAATCGGGATGTCCGCTTCCAGGAATTCCGCCGTGTCGGACCGCCCGAAGTCGTACTGGAACAGCTGCGAGGCGACGCTGGCGCCGGCGTCGTTCTCGGGGCGCGTGCCGTACTCGTAGATCTGGGTGTTGAGCTGTTCGAGCCCGAAGCCGAGCTTCACCGGCCCGCCGGGAGCGTTGAACACGCGGCCCTGGGCCGAGAGCTGCCATTGCTCGTTGGTGTATACGCCATAGTTGATGTTGTTGGCGTTGACCAGCGACGCCAGCGTCGCCGCCGAGGTCTGGTTCGATCCGGGGGGATTCCAGACGTCCAGTGCATTGGCGGCGGTCAGCGGCGTATTGAGCGTGACGGCGTTGTAGCCGGGGATCGATGTCGTGGTGGTGCTGCCGCCGGTCTGCGTCGTGCCGTTCAGCGCCAGCAGCGCGGTGCCCGAGTTCACGGTACCGAGGTTGTCGCCGGCGTAGTCGCTCGACCGGCCGACCATGCCGAGGAAATCCAGCGTCCAGTCGCTGGTGAGCTTGAAGTCCAGCGAAGTGGTGCCGTAATACCAGGTCCCGCCGCCGAGCGACAGCGCGCCGGGCCCGAGCAGCTGGTCGAAGTCGTAGCGGATGGTCTGCTTGTTCGCCACGACGCCGGGCGGATTCACGTAAAACGGATTGATCTGCGTCGTATTCGCGTTTCCAGGTCCGAACGCGGTCGCCGTCAGCGTGCCGCGCGACTGGATCTGCTGCGACGTGCGGCTGCTGTACGCCGCGTCGGCCTCGAGCGTGAGCCGCGGCGTCACGTCGTCCGTCACGCGGATCATTCCCTGCACGCGCGTATCCTGCGGCAGCAGCGCGCCATAGGCCCAGTTGCTGCAGGTCTGGTTGGCCGCGGCGTTGGCAACGCTCGTCGCGCCCTGCGGCGACAGGTAGATCGGTCCCGAGCCGTTCGCCTGGATGGTCGCCGGGTTGCAGTTGAAATTCCCGAAATTGGTCGCTCCCGTTCCGACCAGCCCGGCGGCGGCGGCGCGGCCGGGCTGTGCCAGCGGATTGGTCCACGGGCGCGCGGTGTCGGCGAGCTGGGTGTCGCCCGAGTAGCCGATCGAGCCGACGACGCCGCCGGTGTCCCAGTTCTTCCCGAACAGCACGCTGGCGTTGTAGCCGTTGGTTCCCGAGGCGGTGCTGCCCTGCGCCTTGATCTCCAGTCCGTCGAAGCTCTTGCGCGTGATGAAGTTGACGACGCCGGCGACGGCATCGGAACCGTAGACCGCCGAGGCGCCCTCGCCCAGTACGTCGACGCGTTCGAGCATCGCCGAGGGTATGTTGCTGGCATCCACCAGGTAGTTGGTCACGCCGTTGGCCGGCACGCGGTGGCCGTCGACCAGCACCAGCGTGCTGTTGGAGCCGTTCGCGCCCAGCTGGTGGACGTAGACCGCGATGCCGACGCCGCCGTTCGACGAGCTCGCGCTGGCGCGGCCGCTCGTGCCCATGCCTTCGATCGAGGGCATGGTTGCGAGCGCTTCGGCCACCGTCTGCGCACCGGTGTTGGCAATCTGCTGCGCGTCCACCGAGATGATGTTCGAGCCCACCGGGGCGACGCCGCGCAGGCTGGAGCCGGTGACGACGATCTCGCTCAGGACACCGCTGTTCTCGTACTGCTCCGACTGGCCGCCGGCGGCGGGCGCCGCGGCGCCTGCGGACGCGCTGGTCTGTGCACTGGCATCCATGCCGAGGATGGCCGCCAGTGCGCCCACCAGCGTCGCACTGCCGATATGCAAGGCTTTCTTCGTTTCCATGGCTCCCCCTTTTCGGTTGTGAGATTTCTCCGGGTTCTGCTGTCGGTTACCGCCCCTGCGCCTTGATGGGCGCTATACGACGGACACCACTCGAGACCATGCGCGACCTTCCGGCCGCCGCAACGCGCGCTGTACGGACTGGAACCGCCCCTGGCTTATTTCGTTATTGTGAGACTTTATACTACATTTTGAAAAATCTACCAATAGCGCCGGCGGGCCGCCTCGTCCGGCCGGTCCCACGTCATTCACACGGGATATCAGCGACATCGCGCCTGTCGCGGGGCTTCCGTGTGACCGGTCCGCAGTTCGCGATACATACCATTTGAGACACGATTCTAATAACTGGTATTCCTCATCGCGTGCACGCGCCGCCTCCGCGGCCCGGATCTGTGGCATGTACTTATCGTTCGATCCGGGTCCCTGTGAGTACAGTGGCTGCAAACAGGGCGGTCTCGGCCGCGAACGAGGGGGACGACGATGAGCACCATCCACCGCAGCGCTGTCGCGCTGGTCGCGCTCGGCGCACTGCTGGCAGGCCCGGCGCAGGCACACCATTCCTTTCCAGCGACGTACTTCGTGGACCAGAAGGTCACGATCGAAGGCACCGTCGTGCAGTTCCTGTTCCGCAATCCGCATTCGTTCGTGCACGTGCTGGCCCCCGACAAGGACGGCACCATGCAGCGCTGGGCCGTGGAGTGGGGCGCCGGCGGCGCGCTGGCCAGCGACAACGTCAAGAACGACACGATCAAGCCCGGCGACAAGGTCGTGATCACCGGACAACCCGGCCGCAATCCGGCCGATCACCGCATCCGCATGCAGGCGATCGAGGACAAGACCGCCAACTGGAAGTGGTCCGGCACGTTCGGTTGAGCCGCCGCCCATGCTGGACTCCCTGCTACGCGCGCTGCAGCACAGCGACTTCGCCAACTGGGTGCAGCAGAGCGCCTATCCGATCGTGATCACGGCGCATTCGATCGGGCTCGCGACCCTGGTGGGCCTGCTGGTCGTGATCGACCTGCGCGTCCTCGGCTTCGCGCCGGGACTGCCGCTCACGGCCCTCCGGCGCTTCATGAGCGTGGTGTGGACCGGCTTCTGGATCAACGCGATCTCCGGCTTCATGCTGTTCGCGATCGACGCGAAGAAGGACTACTACAGCACGCTGTTCCGCCTGAAGCTGTCGCTGATCGCGGTCGGGCTGATCCTGGGATCGATCATCACCAAGACCGTGCTGCGACGTGACGACCTGTACTCGACTCCCGGTGCGCGCGCACCCGCGCAGGCCCGGACGCTCGCGCTCGTGTCGCTGTGCTGCTGGACCAGCGCGATCGTGACCGGGCGGCTGCTCGCCTACTTCACGTACGGCGATATCGGCGTGGATGACTGAGCGGAGGACGCGTTGACCCCGGCATTTGCAGCGGCACATCCGGTACTCGAGTGGATCCGCCATTCGGGCGTCGGCGAATTCGTGCGCAGCTCGAGCTGGGCGTTCCCGACGCTGCAGTCGCTGCACTTCATCGGCATGACGATGCTGGTCGGCATCGTCGGGGCCATCGACCTGCGGGTGCTGGGGGTGGCGCGCGGCCTGCCGATCCACCCGCTGCACCGGCTGCTGCCGGTCGCCTTCCTCGGCTTCGGCATCAACCTGATCACCGGCCTGATGTTCTTTGCCCATGATCCCTACGTCTACGCCTACAACATCAGCTTCAGAATCAAGGTGCTGCTGATCCTCGTGGCGGGCCTGAATGCGCTGTGGTTCCGCCTCGGGGTCTTCATCGACGTGGACAAATGGGGACCCGGCATCGAGGCCTCCCGGCTGGCCAAGGTCATATCGGCCCTGTCGCTGCTGCTCTGGTTTGCGGTCATCACCGCCGGTCGTTACATTGCGTTTGCGCCGTCCAAGTGACGGGCGGGAAAAACGAACGTAACGGGAGGAAAGCCGATGACCGAGCATGGCAAGCACTGGGACACCGCGTATGAATGGAAAGCGGTTACCCTGCTGACGATAGGCTTCGGCCTGGTGGGCCTGGATCGCTGGATCATCGCACCCCTGTTTCCCGCCATCGCGCCGGACCTGCACCTGAACTATCAGGACGCCGGCAACATCATCGGGGCACTGGGACTGGCCTGGGGCGTCGCGGCCATCGTGCTCGGCGGCCTGTCCGACCGCATCGGGCGCAAACGCGTGCTGGTGCCCGCGATCGTGCTGTTCTCGCTGCTCAGTGGCCTGACCGGGATAGCCGGAAGCCTCACCAGCCTGCTGTTGATCCGTGGCATCATGGGGGTCACCGAGGGCGCCTTCTGCCCGACCAGCTTCGCGACCACCGCGGAAGCCTCCAAGCCCTCCAGGCGCGGCCTGAACCAGGGCATCCAGCAGAGCACGTTCGCACTGTTCGGCCTGGCCTTCGCGCCGATCATCGCGACGCAGCTGCTGCACGTCATGTCGTGGCGTGGAGTGTTCATGCTGGTCGCGGTGCCGGGACTGATCACGGCGGTACTGCTCGCGATCACGATCCGGGAGCCGGTGACGGTGCGCGGTGGCGGTACCCATGGCGCTTCCCACGGCCATGGCGACATCGCGGCCCAGCGCGCCCCGCTCAGCGAGATCTTCAAGCACCGCAACGTGCCACTCGGCATGCTCGGCCTGCTGTGCGCGATGACGGGCATTTTCGTGCTGAGCGCGCTCACGCCGAACTACCTGACCGACTACCTGAAGCTGAGCCAGGGCCAGATGGGCTTCGTGATCTCCGCGATCGGCTTCGGCGGCTTCTTCGGCCAGTTCGGCCTGCCGGGCCTGTCGGACCTGTTCGGGCGACGCATCATGGCCGTGATCGGCTTCGCGGTCGGCGCCGTATTCCTGTGGTTGTTCATCAATACCGGCGCCAACCCCCCGCTGCTGTTCGCGCTGCTGTTCGGCACCACGATCTTCGCGTTCGGGCTGTTTGCGCTGATCACCGGACCGATCGCGACCGAGGCGGCGCCCCTGGGCCTGATCTCGTCGGCCGCCGGCATCATCATCGGCGCCGGTGAGATCTTCGGCGGCGGCGTGGCCCCGGCGATCGCGGGTGGGATCGCGCAGCACTACGGGATCCAGTATGTCCCCTACTTCGCGCTGGCCGGCCTGGTGACCGGCGCGATCGTGAGCCTGTTCCTGCAGGAGACGGCGCCGCGCAAGGCGAAGTCCGCCGTGTCCGACCTGGACAAGCTCGAGGCTTCGGGCGATGGCGTGGTGTGACACGGAGAGCACCGCGCCGGCATCGCGATGAATGACTCTCCGCCACAGCGAGCGTACCTCTCATGAACACCCAGACGGGCAACACGGCAGGCGGCCATCATTTCCATACGGTCTTCGGATCCCTCGATCATTTCGACAAGGGCGATCTGGAGATGAATGAGATGAGGGCGATCTGGAGATCATCAACGACAATCCGAAGTACTACGCGTTTTCGAACATTTTCGAGGTAGCGAAGGGGTCGCGGCCGTACGAGAAGGTGGTGGTGGCGCTGAACCAGGGGTACGTGCTGGAGGCGATCCGGACGGAGGGGGACTCGGCGTGGTATGCGGCGGGGCACGATGAGTTCGTGATCGTGATGGACGGGGTGGTGGAGGTGGACCTGGTGAAGCTGGACGAGCCGGATGCGGTGGTGGGGGCGGACCGGCAGGGCAGCGTGCTGGTGGGCGGGGAGCCGCGAGGTCGGCGGATGGGGTGGGTGAAGGCGAGCCGTGGGCACCAGGTGCTGCTGCCGAAGGGTGCGGCGTACCGGTTTCGGGCCACGGGGGTCGGGGTGATGCTGATGCAGACGATCCTGGGGGAGCTGTCGGTGCAGAAATGGGCGCAGATATGCTACAAGTGAGCGTAACGGCGAGGATTTTGGAGGGCAGCGTGCGATGAGCAGCCAGAATGCGGTGCAGGAGCTGGTGCAGGCGAGTCCTGCGAGCAACCGGACGGGGTATCGCAGTTTTCAGCTGGGGAGTTTTCACTTCAGCCGGGATGAGTATTTTGCGCGCGTGACCTGGCCGGCGCAGGGCCAGACGATGTCGCACTCGATGTCGGCGGACGCGTTTTTGCGCGCGATGATGCGCGATGTGGCGTGGGGATTTTTCTACGGGCTGGTGAATTTCGATCACGTGATCGGCACGCGCAACCTGTACGGGCGGGTGGAGCTGTACGCGGGGCGCTATCACGAGACGTATCACGAGAAGGGGCTCGATCACGTGGAGGTGTTCGAGACGCCGGAGATCATGGCGACCTTCAAGGCGATACTGGAGGACTGGACGAACGAGGGGTTTGACCCGTTTGCGGCCCCTGCGGAGACCGGATCGCAGTGGGTGGGAGCCAAGCAGGGGAGCAACCGGGCGGCGATCGAGCGGCAGCGCACGGCGTGCAAGCGCATGCCGGGGCTGCCTGGGGATGCGGAGCTGCGCGCGGATGCGAACGGCTATCCGGTGAACCGGGCGTTTGCGGACGTGCCGCAGGACGAGCCGCAGGTGCATGCCGAGCCGGGCTTCGAGCACGAGGTGCACGCCTTCAGCCTGTTCGGGTATCTGTCGCGCTCGGACGTGACGTGGAACCCCTCGGTGTCCTCGGTGTGCGGGCGCAGCCTGTGCTGCCCGACGACGGAGGAGTATCTGCTGCCGATCAAGCACGGCAACGACCGGGTGGAGTGGTTCGTGCAGCTCTCGGACGAGATCGAGTGGGAGATCGAGGACAAGGACACGGGCTCCCCGCGTGCCAAGGTGCTGATGAAGGCGGGGGACGTGGCGGCGATGCCGGCCGACATCCGCCACCAGGGCCTCTCGCGCAAGCGCTCGATGCTGCTGGTGTGGGAGAACGCTACCCCGGGACTGCCAGACCTGCACGCCAGCGGCAAGCTGCCTCCCTACCCGATCGAGTTCTGAATGTACTAAGCTCGGCAAGAGCAGCGTCAGAAAAACAGCGCGAGCGGGGTCGACAATGGCGAGGTCAATGCTGAGCGTGATATATCCCCGCATACTGCGGCTGCCTGCGATCGCGTTGCTCGCGGTGTGCAGTGCCGCGGTGGCACCGGGCCTCGCGCAGGCCGCTGCCGTCCCCGCGACGTCCGGCAGCTGCGGCACCGATGAGTCGGGACTCACGCTGCCGCGCGGCTTCTGCGCGACGGTGTTCGCGAACGGCATAGGACACGCGCGCAACCTGGTGGTCGCCCCGAACGGCGTGGTCTACGTGAACACCTGGTCCGGAGCCTACTTCGGCAACGACGTGCCGCATGTCGGAGGCTTCCTGGTAGCGCTCGAGGACACGGCTGGCACAGGCAAGGCCGACCGGATCGAACGCTTCGGCGAGACCGTGCAGAGCGGTGGGGCCGGCGGCACCGGAATCGCGATCTACCACGGCGGACTGTACGCCGAGATCAATGACAGGATCGTGCGCTACACGCTCGACGCCGGCTCGATCGTACCGCAGGGTCCGGCCGTACCGGTGGTGACCGGGCTGCCACTGACCGGCGATCATCCGATGCACCCGTTTGCGATCGACGCGGACGGCAACCTGTTCGTCGACGTCGCGACCGCGACCAATGCGTGCCAGACCGTCAACCGCACTCCCGGTTCGCCGGGCAAGGACCCCTGCACGGAGTTGCAGACGCGCGGCGGGGTCTGGCGTTTCGACGCGAATGCCACCAACCAGGCTTTCTCCCCGGCGGCGCGCTACGCCACGGGGATCCGCAATGCCGAAGGCTACGGCATCGATGCCGCGGGGCACCGCATCTTCGTGACGCAGCATGGTCGCGACCAGCTGCACACGAACTGGCCCGATCTGTACAAGGCCGAACAGGAAGCCACGCTGCCGGCTGAAGAGGTCGTGCTGCTGCGGCAGGGTGGGGACTACGGCTGGCCCGAATGCTACTACGACGGCGTGCAGCGCAAGCTCGTGCTCGCGCCCGAGTACGGCGGGGATGGCGGCCGGAAGGTCGGGCCCTGCGCGGGCAAGGACGCTCCGGTGGCGGCGTTCCCGGCGCACTGGGGTCCGAACTCGATGGTGTTCTACGACAAGGAGCAGTTCCCGGCGCGCTATCGCAACGGGCTGTTCATCGCGTTCCATGGCTCGTGGAACCGCGCTCCGTACCCGCAGGGTGGCTACAACGTCGTGTTCCAGCCACTCGAGGGCGACCATGCGGCGGGCAAGTGCGAGATCTTCGCCGACGGCTTCGCCGGCTCGGTGCGCTCCCCGGAAAAGGCCTGGCACCGGCCCGCCGGGCTCGCGATCGCGCCGGATGGCTCGCTGTTCGTCGCCGATGACGTGCGCGGTCGGATCTATCGCATCGTCTATCGCGGCGGCTCCGCCGGCGATGCTAGCGCCGCCATCAGGCCGTGTCCGGGCGCGGCGGCACCGGCGGGGAGGATTCCGGTGGTTGCGGCGGCGAGCCTGCCGGCTCCGGAAGGTGCCACGAAGGCGATGGTCGCGCTCGGCGGGCGTATCTACCTGGGACAGGTCGGAGGCGCCCCGTGCACGGGCTGCCATGGCGCGGATGGCACCGGCACCGCCGGGGGCCCGGATCTGACCGCGAACCGCTGGGTCTGGGGTGATGGCAGCTACGCCGCGATCCGCAATACGATCCTGCAGGGCGTGCCGCAACCGAAGAACTACCGTGCCGCGATGCCGCCGATGGGCGGTGCGCAGCTGGATGCCGCGCAGGTCTCGGCGGTCGCGGCCTATGTCTGGGGCTTGAGCCACCGCCATTGATCCGCGCCCGCCCGGACTGAAGGGCGCCTTGGCCCGGCGGGCAGTCAGCGATGCGGCGGCACCAGCGATTTGCCGTCGAGTTCGCAGCTCTCGACCGGCACGCAGTCCTGCCGCTCGATCTGGATCGTCGCGTGGCGGACCTTGAACTGCCGCTCGAGCACGCGCGTGATGTCCCGGATGCTTTGATCGGAATCCGCGCCGGCCTTGATCGTGGCGTGCAGCGTGACCATGGTCTGCCGGTCCGCCAGCGACCACGAATGCAGGTGATGGATGCCTTCCAGCTGCGGCATGGCGGAGCGCAGCGCCGTCTGCACCCGCTGCGCGTCCAGGCCTTCGGGCGTGCCTTCGAGCAGGATGTGCGCCGATTCGCGCGCGATCGCGATGCCGCTGCGGATCATCAGCAGCGCCACGAAAGCCGATAGCAGCGCATCGATCGGCATCCAGCCGGTGGCGAGGATCACGAGCCCCGCGATCAGGGCGGCGCCGCTGCCCATCATGTCGCCGATCACGTGCGCGAGCGCGCCGCGCACATTCAGGTTGGACTTCGCCGCGGGACAGCACCGCGAACGCGCCGAGGTTGCTGACCAGCCCGAGGACCGCGATCGCGGCGACGAGCCCGCCCTGCACGTGCGTGCGGGAACAGGCGCATGCGCGGCCTCCGCGAGGATCCAGACCGCGAGCAGACCAGCGCCAGGCCATTGACGAATGCAGCGAGCACCTGCCAGCGATGATGGCCATAGCTCAGCCTGGTCGGTCGCGGGACGCAGCGCGGCGCGCATCGCCGCGTAGCTCATACGCGAGCGCCGCGGTGTCGGTCAGCATGTGCGCCGCGTCGGCCAGCAGCGCCAGCGAGCCGGCTATCAGGCCGCCAACCGCCTCGATGAGCGTGCAGCCCAGGTGAACAGCAGCGCCCAGAACAGGGTCGACTGGCTCGCCGGCGGCCCATGCGAATGGCCGTGGCCAGCGTGTCCGTGTCCATGGTCGTGTCCGTGCCCGTCATCATGGCCGTGCACGTGTACATCGTCGTGGTCATGTTCATGCTCATGTTCATGCTCATGTTCATGCTCATGTTCATGCTCATGGTCATGCTCATGCTCATGCTCATGCCCATGGTCATGGTCATGGTCATGGTCATGGGCCGGGTGATCGTGCTCATCGACCATGACGAATTCCTCGTGCGCTAGAGCGCGGCACTCTGCACCTCGACCGTGACGTGTGACAAGCCCTGGAAGCGGCTGAGCGCCGCACGGTAAAACGCGGCATCGCGTCGCTTCGCGGTCACGACCGATACCACGGCGCCGAGATGGCCGGGCCCCAGGCGCCAGAGATGCAGATCGACCAGCCGGTCGCCATCGCCTTCGATGAGCCCTCGCACTTTCGCGGCCATCGTCGGATCAGGACTCATATCGAGCAGGATCCCGCCCGTGTCCCGCAACAGGCCGTAGGACCAGTTGGCGATCACGAGTGCGCCGACGATGCCTGCCAGCGGGTCCATCCAGAGCCAGCCAAAGGCGCGTGCGAGCACGAGACCGGTGATCGCCAGTACCGACACGACCGCGTCCGCGAGCACGTGGATATAGGCCGAGCGGATGCTGTTGTCGCGCAATGCCGCGATGGCCGGACCCTCGTGCGCAACGTGATCGTGCGCATGCTCCTCGAACACTGCCTCGTATTGCGCATCGCCGGTGCGCACGAGTGCGCGAAACTCGTGCGGTTCGGGAATCTCGTCCTTGGATTCCCAGTAGTCGCCGCGGTCCGTCAGGCTGAAGGCCTGGCGCGTGCCATCGGGCCGGACCGTCTCGACGCTCGGCGCGTGCGCGCCGCGCGCGGCCCCGGGCTCGCTGAAGCGCAGCTGGAAGCGCGGCGGCACGCCGTCCTCGAAGATCGCCAGATCGATGTAGCCGTTGGCCGTCAGCAGCCGCTGCGATGCATCGTGGTGCCCGTGCTGGTGGTCGTGCGAATGCGCACCGCCATGAGAGTGGCCGTGCGCGTGACCGTGCGCATGACCATGGTGGTCCCCGCTCAGGAGCCAGGCACTGACGATGTTGACCAGCAGCCCGACGGCGGCGATCGGGATGGCCTCCCGGAAATGGATCGGTACCGGGGCCAGGAAGCGCATCACCGCTTCATAACCGATCAGCAACGCGATCATCGCCAGCACGATCGCGCTGCTGAAGCCTGCCAGGTCTCCGAGCTTGCCGGTGCCGAACACGAACCGGTCGTCTTCGGCGTGGCGCCGCGCATACGTATACGCCAGGGCCGCGATCAGCATGGCCCCGGCATGGGTCGACATGTGCAGACCGTCCGCGACCAGCGCGAGCGAGCCGAACAGCGAGCCGCCGACGATCTCGACGACCATCATGACGCCGCACAGTCCGATCACGCCCCAGGTCTTGCGCTCGTTCTGCTCGTGACCGGCGCCGAGGAATACGTGACTGTGCCCCCCGGGCGCTTCCAAGGTCCCGGTGCCCGTGGCGATCCGATCGTCGAACTGTAATGCCATCGGGCGACTCCGGCACCTGAGGTCTGCCGCTGATTGCGAGGCGCGGCCGGGTGCGCGAGCAATCTTATGCCGCGGGCCTCAAGTCCTCCAGTGCAGCGACAGGGCTGCCCCGCTCGCTGATTTTCGATGCAGCGGGTATCGTTGGCAGAGATATCGCGTGGCTCGTGAGCACCAGGCAGCCAAGCCATGGAAATGCTGGACTTCGATACGGTGCGGGAACTTGGTCTTGCCTTACCCGATGTCGTCGATGGCACCGCGTATGGAGCCCCGGCATTGAAGCTTCGGGGCAAGCTGCTGGCCTGCATCCCCACCAACAGGTCCGCCGAACCCAACAGCGTTGTCGTGCGTATCGCCATCGAGCAGCGCGCCGAGCTGCTGCGGCAGCAGCCCCATCTCTATTACATCACCGATCATTACGCGCCACACCCCACCGTGCTCGTTCGACTATCCAGGATCACACGCGTGGAACTGGCGGCGCTCCTGCGTGATGCCCACCGCTTCGTCAGCGAAGGGTTCAGGGAGACCGGTAAGCGACCGTAGGGACGCCGGGTCGCGATCGGGAGCAGGCCGCGCACGCCACCGCGCACGCGGTTCCGGGCCCGGCCCCTCGTTCAGGTGAATTTCAGGTTCCGTGATGACAGCGGCAGGCTGCGCTGCGGCTCGCCGGTCAGCGCGCGCAGCGCGTTGCACAAGGCCGGAGCGATCGGTGGTACGCCCGGCTCCCCGACGCCCGTGGGCTTCTCGGTGGACGCGACGATATGCACCTCGATCGGAGGCATCTGGTTCATGCGCAGCGGCAGGAACTGGTGGAAGTTGGACTGCTCCACCACCCCGTCCTTGAGCGTGATCGCCCCCATCAGTGCCGCCGACAGTCCATAGGCGATGGCGGACTCCATCTGCATCGCGACGATGTTCGGATTCACCACGACGCCGCAGTCGACCGCGCACACGACGCGCTCGATGCGGTAGCCGCCCTCCGCGCGCGAGATCTCGACCACCTCGGCGACGAAGCTGTTGAAGGACTCGTGTACCGCGATGCCGCGCGCATGGTTCTTCGGCAGCGGCGCGTCCCAGCCGGCCTTGCTCGCGGCCAGTTCGAGCACTCCCAGGTGGCGCGGATGCTGTGCCAGCAGTTCCCGCCGGAATGCATACGGATCCTTGTGCGCGGCAGCGGCGAGCTCGTCGAAGAAGCACTCGGTCGCGTACGCGGTATGCGACGATCCGACCGAGCGCCACCAGAGGACCGGGATCTTCGATTCCGTGGTGTGCAGTTCCACCTGCTGGTTCGGAATCGCATACGGCAGGTTCGCGGCGCCCTCCACCGACGTCGGATCGATGCCGTCCTTGATCATCATCGCCATCTTGCCGCCGGCCATCACGGACTGGCCGACGATGCGATGCTGCCACGCGACGATTCTGCCGGAGGCGTCCAGCGCGCCCTTGAAGTCGTGCAGGTACATCGGGCGATAGAACCCCGCGCGCATGTCCTCCTCGCGCGTCCATACCAGCTTGACCGGAACGCCGGCGCCATGCGCCTTCGCGATCGCGACGGTCTCCACGATGTAGTCCGCGGGTGGATTCGCGCGGCGGCCGAAGGTGCCGCCCGCGAACAGCATGTGGATGGTCACCTTGTCCGGAGTGATGCCGAGGAATTCGGCGACATTCGCCTGATCGAGCGTCTGGAACTGCTCGCCGTTCCAGATCTCGCAGCCGGCCGGCGAGATCTGCGCGACGCAGTTGAGCGGCTCCATGGCCGCGTGCGCGAGATAGGGCACCGCGTATTGTGCTTCCACGACGTGCGCTGCGTGCCGGAATGCCGCCACGACGTCGCCGTCGTGACGCGCGACCGTACCCGGCCCGGAGGCCAGCCGCCGGTATTCGGCCAGGATCTCGGGCGTCCCCTGCTTCAGCGCGGCGCTCTCGTCCCAGTCCACGACCAGCGCGTCGCGCCCCTGCTTCGCGGTCCAGAAATCGTTCGCGAGCACCGCGACTCCCGAGCGTACCGGCGTGTCGAAGCGCACGACGTCCACGACACCCTTGATCGCGCGCGCCTTGGAATCATCGACGCCACGTACCCGCGCGCCGAAACGCGGCGCATGCGCGACCACGGCGGTGAGCATGCCGGGCAGCTTGATATCCTGCGTGTAGACCGCGGTGCCGTTGGATTTCACTGCCGCATCGACACGGGCCGCCGTCTTGCCGATCAGCACGAAGGCCGACGGATCCTTGAGCTTGACCTCGCCGGGCACCGGTAGCGCGGCGGCCGTCGCCACCAGCGCGCCGAAGCCGGACTTGCGGCCCGAGCCCGCGTGGGACACGACGCCACCGGCGACCTGGATGTCGGCGGCCGGCACTGCCCACTGCCTGGCGGCCGCGGCCACCAGCAGCGCGCGCGCCGTGGCGCCCGCGGTGCGGTACTGCTCGTAGGAATTCGCGATCGAGGTGCTGCCGCCGGTGCCCTGCATGCCGAACGCCGTGTTCGCGTAGCGCTTGGTGTCGGCCGGCGCGCCCTCCACGCGCACCTGCGACCAGGCCGCGTCCAGCTCCTCCGCGACCAGGGTCGCGAGGCCGGTATAGGTGCCCTGGCCCGCCTCGGTGTGCTTGGAGATGACGGTGACGCTATCGTCGGCGCCAATGCGCACGAAGGCATTGGGCTCGAGCGGACCTGCCGCCTGTCCCGTGGTGGGCTGCCCGGAGCTGCAGCCCTCCAGGGCGGGCAGGTAGATCGTCAGCGACAGCGCTGCGCCGGCCTTGAGCATGCCGCGGCGGGCCTGGTCGACCGCGCCTGCGTGCGCCAATTCGCTCGCGCGCACCATGGTAGCGGTCGCGATAGGGGTGGTGGCCATCGTGGTCTCCTTCAGCGGGCCGGCGCGGCGCGCAGCGAAGTCGCCGCGCGCTGGATCGCGGCGCGAATGCGCGCATAGGTGCCGCACCGACAGACGTTCCCCGACATCGCGGAATTGATGTCGGCATCACTGGGAGCGGGATTCGCGGCGAGCAGCGCGCTCGCGCTCATGATCTGTCCCGACTGGCAATATCCGCACTGTGGCACGCCCTCCGCGACCCACGCGTCCTGCAGGGCGCGGCCGACCGGCGATGCGCCGATGCCTTCGATGGTCGTGACTTTCCTGCCCACCGCGCCGGATACCGGCGTCACGCAGCTGCGCACCGGGGTTCCGTCCAGCTGCACGGTGCAGGCGCCGCACAGTCCCATGCCGCAGCCGAATTTCGGACCGGTGATGGACAGGTGATCGCGCACCACCCAGAGCAGCGGGGTGGCAGGGTCGACATCGAGCTGCTGCTGCTGGCCGTTGACTTCCAGGGTGATCATGCGTCGACTCTCCGTGCTGGTGCGAGCAGTGTAGCGCAACGGGCCGGCTGGGGCGGAGTGCGGGGCGCGGCGCGCGTCCTGACGCGATGCGCTTGGGCCCGGCGCACACACCGCAATCGATTATACTTTCGGCCGCTCGCCGCTGATGACAGCACGCGACTTCGAAGGGGGCAGCTGGTGCTGCGCTGTGCGATCCTCGATGACTATCAGGACTGCGCTCTCGGGTTCGCCGACTGGAGCGGCCTCGGGGACGTGCAGGTGCGCAATTTCGTCGAACCGCTGGGCAGCGGCGGTTCGCTCGCCACGCGGCTCGCGGACTTCGACATCGTGGTCGCGATGCGCGAGCGGACCCGCTTCGACGCCGCGTTGCTGGGGCGGCTGCCGCGCCTGCGGCTGCTCGTGACCACCGGCATGCGCAATCTCGCGATCGATCTGGCGGCCGCGCGTGCCGGCGGAATCACGGTGTGCGGCACGCGCAACGTGCCGTCGGGGACTCCGGAGTTCGTCTGGGGGCTGTTGCTGGCACTCGCGCGCCAGATCCCCGGCGAGGCCGCCGGCGTGCGCGACGACGCGGCGCGCTGGCAACACAGCGTCGGTGTCGGTCTGGCCGGCAAGACGCTCGGAATCGTCGGACTCGGCAAGATCGGCCGCCAGCTCGCGGTCTATGCCCATGCGTTCGCGATGCCGGTGCTGGCGTGGAGCCCGCACCTCACCGACGAACGCTGCGCCGCGGCCGGCGTCGAGCGCGCACCGAGCCTCGATGCGCTGCTGCAGCGCGCGGACATCGTGACGCTGCAGATGGTGCTCAGCGAGTCCACGCGCGGCATGATCGGGGCGCGCGAACTGGCGCTGCTCAAACCGCACGCCCTGCTGCTGAACACGGCGCGCGGCCCGTTGATCGACGAGGCGGCACTGATTGCGGCGCTCGCCGCGGGACGGATCGCCGGCGCCGCGCTCGACGTGTACGACACCGAACCGCTGCCGCCGCAGCACCCGCTGCGCCGGCTGCCGAACGTCGTCGCGACGCCGCACATCGGCTACGTGACGCGAGAGAACTATCAGGTGTTCTACCAGGACGCCGTCGAGGACATCCGGGCGTGGATGCGCGGCACGCCGGTCCGTACGCTGGAGTAATGTCATGCACCCCACTGCACCCGAAGGCACCACGACACCGGGCGGCCGTCGCCTGCGCTCCCGGGCCTGGTTCGACAATCCGGCCAACCCCGACATGACCGCGCTGTATCTCGAGCGCTACCTGAATTTCGGGCTCACGCTCGAGGAGCTGCAGTCCGACCGGCCGATCATCGGCATCGCGCAGACCGGCTCGGACCTGTCGCCCTGCAACCGCCATCACCTGGTGCTGGCCGAGCGCGTGGCCGCGAGGCATCCGCGTCCGCCGGCGGCGTGCCGCTCGAGTTTCCGGTGCATCCGATCCAGGAGACCGGCAAGCGCCCGACCGCGGCGCTGGACCGCAACCTGGCCTATCTCGGCCTGGTCGAAGTGCTGTACGGCTATCCGCTCGACGGCGTCGTGCTGACGATCGGCTGCGACAAGACGACGCCGGCCTGCCTGATGGCGGCGGCGACGGTCGACCTTCCCGCGATCGCGCTCTCGGTCGGCCCGATGCTGAACGGCTGGTACAAGGGCCAGCGCACCGGCTCCGGCACGATCGTCTGGAAGGCGCGCGAGCTGCTCGCCGCGGGGGAGATCGACTATGCGGAATTCATGCGGCTCGTGGCCTCCTCGACGCCGTCCACCGGCTACTGCAACACCATGGGCACGGCCACGACGATGAACTCGCTGGCCGAGGCGCTCGGCATGCAGCTGCCCGGATCGGCCGCGATTCCGGCGCCGTATCGCGAGCGCGCGCAGCTGGCCTACGAGACCGGCGTGCGCATCGTCGCGATGGTGCACGAGGACCTGCGCCCGTCGCGGATCATGACGCGCGATGCGTTCCTGAACGCGGTCGTCGTGAACTCCGCGATCGGGGGCTCGACCAATGCACCGATCCATCTCGCCGCGATCGCGCGTCACCTCGGGGTAGCGCTCACGCTCGAGGACTGGCAGCAATACGGGCATCACGTGCCGCTGCTCGTGAACCTGCAGCCCGCCGGCGCGTATCTCGGGGAAGACTTTCATCGCGCCGGGGGCGTGCCGGCCGTGGTGAACGAGCTGATGAAGCACGGCCTGATTCGCGGCGACGCGATCACGGCCAACGGCCGCAGCATCGCGCAGAACTGTGGTGGCTGCGAGATCCTCGATACGGACGTGATCCGTACCGTCGATGCGCCGCTCGCACCGCACGCGGGTTTCCTGGTGCTGCGCGGCAACCTGTTCGATTCGGCGATCATGAAGACCAGCGTGATCTCGCCGGAATTCCGCCAGCGCTACCTGTCCGATCCGGCGCGCCCGGACGTGTTCGAGGGCCGCGCGGTGGTGTTCGACGGGCCGGAGGATTACCACGCGAGGATCGACGATCCGGCGCTCGCACTCGACGAGTTCACGGTGCTCGTGATGCGCGGCACGGGGCCGATAGGCTATCCGGGCTCGGCCGAAGTGGTGAACATGCGCCCGCCGGACTACCTGATCCGGCGCGGCATCCTGGTGCTGCCGTGCATCGGCGACGGACGCCAGTCCGGCACCTCCGCCTCCCCGTCGATCCTGAACGCGTCGCCCGAAGCCGCGGCCGGCGGCGCCCTCGCGCTGTTGCGCTCCGGCGACCGGATCCGCATCGACCTGCGCGCGCGCGCCGTGAACGCGCTGCTGTCCGATGCCGAATTCGCCGAGCGGCGGCGCGCCCTCGAGGCTGCCGGCGGCTACCGGTATCCGGCCTCGCAGACGCCGTGGCAGGAGATCCAGCGCGGCATCGTCGATCAGCTCGGCGCCGGCATGGTGCTCAAGCCGGCGGTGAACTACCAGCACGTCGCGCAGCGGTTCGGGATTCCGCGCGACAACCACTGAGGGTGCCGGGCGTGGAACTGCGCGAGGCTGGCGAGCGGGACCTGCCCGGCATGCTGGGCCTGTACAACGAGATCATCACGAGCTCGACCGCCGTGTATGCACTCGCACCCGCGACGCTCGAGGAGCGCCGCGCCTGGCTCCAGGCACGCCGTGCCAGCGGCTATCCGGTGCTGGTCGCGATCCGGGAGGCGCGGGTGATCGGGTTCTCGAGCTTCGGCGACTGGCGGGGCGCGTGGCCTGGCTACCGCTACACGGTCGAGCACACGGTGCACGTGGAGTCGCCGGCGCGTGGGGCCGGCGTCGGCCGGCAACTGCTCGAGGCGCTGTTCCCGCGCGCACTGGCCCTGGACAAGCACGTGATGGTCGGCGGGATCGATGCCGACAACCACGCCTCGATCCGGTTTCACGAGCGGCTCGGGTTCGTACCGGTGGCCCATTTCCGCGAGGTCGGCCACAAGTTCGGCCGCTGGCTCGATCTCGTGTTCGTGCAGAAGCTGCTGGACGCGCCCGGCAGCAGCCGGCCGTAGCTCGAAGGCGGCGCCTGCCGCGCGCCTGGAGGCGGACCCGCGCCCTCAGTACGGGCCGATGCGCTGGGCCGCCCGTTGCGCGGCCGCGAGGCGCGTGTCCCGCGTGGCATCGAGGCGGCGACGGGCGGCCGCGAGGATCTCGGGGCGCGCCCGCTCCGGGCGTCCGGAATCGAACGGCGGCGCCGGCGCGTACTCCAGCGCGAGCTGCACGGTCTCGGCAAAGTCCCGTCCCGCGATCTCCGCGACGACACTCAAGGCCAGATCGATGCCGGCGGTGACGCCGCCGCCCGTGATCACGTTGCCATCCCGTACCACGCGCGCGGCATCGGGCAGCGCGCCCAGCAGCGGCAGCAGTTCCCGCCAGGCCCAGTGGCAGGCCGCACGCCGGCCCCGGAGCAGGCCCGCGGCGCCGAGCAGCAGCGAGCCGGTACACACCGAGGTGAGGTAGCGCGCGCTCTGTGCGAGGCGGCGCAGCTCGGCGAGGAACTCCTGGCCCTCCAGCGCCTCGATGGTGCCGTAGCCGCCTGGCACGCACAGCAGTGCGCACTCCTCGACGTCCGCGAGGCGCAGCAGGCGCGTGAGGCGCATGCCGCCTTCGAATTCGAGATCACCGCCCGCCACCGAGGCGAGCAGTACGCGGGCCTCGGGCAGGCGCACGAACACCTCGTAGGGGCCGGTGAAGTCGAGCTGCGTGACTCGTGGATAGAGTGCGAACACGATCGGGAACTGCTGGCTCATGCGGGCCCTCCGGTTGACGGGCCTATCGTGCGCGGCTACGGTCGTGGCATGAATGACATAGTTCCATCATTTCCTGCCATGGCGCACGAAGTGGTGTTCCTGGTCTTCCCGGACTTCCAGCTGCTCGACCTCACCGGCCCGGTCGCGGCCTTCGAGATTGCGGGCCGCTATGTCCCGGGCTCGTACACGCTGCGGGTCGCCGCCGCGCGGCCGGGCCTGGTGCGCAGCTCCTCCGGGCTCGCGCTGCCGGCCGGTCCATTCGGACCGGCGCGGTCGATCGACACGCTGATCATCGCCGGCGGGGACGGATCGCGCGTGGCCATGCAGCAGGCCGGGACGCAGCGATTCCTGCGCGCCTGCGCCCGCCAGGCACGGCGCGTCGCGAGCGTGTGTTCGGGTACCTACCTGCTGGCCGCGGCGGGGCTGCTCGAGGGCCGGTGTGCCACCACGCACTGGAGCCTGGCCGGCGATTTCGCCAGTCGTTTTCCGGGCGTGAGGCTGGAGCCGGATCGGATCTTCGTCCGGGACGGCGCGATCTGGACCTCGGCGGGCATCACGGCCGGGATCGACCTCGCGCTCGCGCTGATCGCCGAGGATCTGGGCGAAGCCACGGCGCGCCGCACCGCGCGGCAGATGGTGGTCTATTACCGCCGGCCGGGTGGCCAGTCCCAGTTCTCGGAGCTGCTCGACAGTGCGCCGGCCTCGGGCCGCTTCGCGCAGCTGCAGGGCTACCTGCGCACGCATCTGCAGCGCCGGCTCTCGGTCGAGGATCTGGCTGCGCAGGCGGCCATGAGTCCGCGGCATTTCGCGCGGCGGTTCGTCGCCGAGACTGGTGTGACCCCGGCGAGGTTCGTGGAGCGGCTGCGGGCCGAAGCCGCGCGGGCAGCACTCGAAAGCGGCGCGCTGTCGTTGCAGCGGATCGCGCGCCAGTGTGGCTTCGGCGACCCGCAGCGACTGCGCCGTTCCCTGATCCGGGTCTACGGCGCGCCGCCATCGGCGTGGATGCGCCGGACCGCAGGCGCTCGGAGCGCGGTCCTCAGATATCCAGGTTCGCGACCGAGAGCGCGTTCTTCTCGATGAATTCGCGGCGCGGCTCGACCTGGTCGCCCATCAGCGTCGTGAAGATATCGTCGGCCGCGAGCGCATCCTCGATCCGCACCTGCAGCAGCCGGCGCGTCTGCGGGTTGATCGTGGTTTCCCAGAGCTGTTCCGGGTTCATCTCTCCGAGGCCCTTGTAGCGCTGGATCGACTGGCCCTTGCGCGCCTGCTCGAACAGCCAGTTCATTGCCTGCTTGAAGGTCGACACCGGCTCGCGCTCGCTGCCGCGGGCGACGAAGGCGCCCTCGCCGATGAGCCCCTCGAGCATGCGGCCCAGCTCGGCGATGCGCTGGTATTCGGCGGAATCGAAGAATTCGCGGTGCAGCAGCTTCTCGCTGACCAGCCCGTGCTCGGTCTTGCGCACGATGATGCGGGGCGGATGGCCATCGGTCCCGAGGCGCAGTTCCACCGCGAAACTGCGTCGTCCGTCGCCATGCGCGTTGAGCTGCGTCTCGAGCGCCCGGATCCAGCCGCGCATGAAATCGGGCTGGTCGAGGTTCGCGGACCGGACCTCGCGCAGGTAGATCAACTGCTCGAGCAGCCGCTCGTCGTAGCGGCGCGACCAGCGGTGGATGATCGCCTGCACTTCCATGTAGCGGCGCGCGATCAGCTCCAGGCCGGAGTCCCGCAGCGGCTGGGCGTCGGTGCGCACGTGCAGCGCCGCGCCTTCGAGCGCGCTGGTCAGCAGCAGCGCATTGAGTTCGATGTCGTCCTTGACGTACATCTCCTGCTTGCCACGCCGGACCTTGTACAGCGGCGGCTGCGCGATGTAGATGTGCCCGCGCTCGATCAGCAGCGGGATCTGACGGTACAGGAAGGTCAGCAGCAGCGTACGGATGTGCGAGCCGTCCACGTCCGCGTCGGTCATGATGATCACGCGGTGGTAGCGCAGCTTCGCGATGTCGAAGTCCTCGCGACCGATGCCGCAGCCGAGCGCGGTGATCAGGGTCCCGACCTCGGCCGAGGCCAGCATCTTGTCGAAGCGCGCCTTCTCGACGTTCAGGATCTTGCCCTTCAGCGGCAGGATCGCCTGCGTGCGCCGGTCGCGACCCTGCTTCGCGGAACCGCCGGCGGAATCGCCCTCGACGATGAAGATCTCGGACAGCGCCGGATCCTTCTCCTGGCAGTCGGCGAGCTTGCCGGGCAGCCCGGCGATGTCGAGCGCGCCCTTGCGCCGCGTCATCTCGCGCGCCTTGCGCGCGGCCTCGCGCGCACGCGCGGCCTCGACGATCTTGGCGACGATCGCGCGCGCTTCCTGCGGATGCTCCAGCAGGAACTCGCTGAGCTTCTGCGCTACCGCGGTTTCGACCACGCCCTTGACCTCCGAGGACACGAGCTTGTCCTTGGTCTGGGACGAGAACTTCGGATCCGGCAGCTTGACCGACAGGATCGCGGTGAGTCCCTCGCGCGCATCATCGCCGGTGGTCGCGATCTTTTCCTTCTTGGCCGCCGATTCGCGCTCGATGTAGTCGTTCAGCGTGCGCGTCAGCGCGGCGCGGAAACCGGACAGGTGCGTTCCGCCGTCCTTCTGGGGAATGTTGTTGGTGTAGCAGAACATGCTCTCCTGGTAGGAGTCGTTCCACTGCAGCGCCACCTCGACGGTGGTATTGACCTTCCTGGGTCCGGAACCAGAACACCGACTCGTGGATGGGCGTGCGGGTGCGGTTCAGGTACGCGACGAAGGCCTTGAGTCCGCCCTCGTGCTGGAACACGTCCGAGCGGTTCTCGCGCTCGTCGATCAGCTCGATGCGTACCCCGGAATTCAGGAACGAGAGCTCGCGCAGCCGCTTGGCCAGCGTGTCGTAATTGAACTGGATGTTGGTGAAGATCTGCGAGGACGGGCCGGAAGCGGATCGTGGTCCCGCGCTCGGTCGTGGTGCCGATCGCGGCCAGCGGCGCTGCCGGCTCGCCCAGGTGATACTCCTGGCGATGGATGTGCCCGTCGCGGCAGATCGTCAGCTGCAGGTAATCCGACAGTGCGTTGACGACCGAGACGCCGACTCCGTGCAGGCCGCCCGAGACCTTGTAGGAGCTGTCATCGAATTTCCCGCCCGAGTGCAGCACGGTCATGATGACCTCTGCCGCCGAGCGCCCCTCCTCCGGGTGGATATCGACCGGAATGCCGCGTCCGTTGTCGGAGACCGTGACCGACTCGTCGGCGTGGACGGTGACGACGACCCGGTCGCAATGGCCGGCCAGCGACTCGTCGACCGAGTTGTCGACGACCTCGAAAACCATGTGGTGCAGGCCGCTGCCGTCATCGGTGTCGCCGATGTACATTCCCGGCCTTTTCCGCACTGCATCAAGACCCTTCAAGACCTTGATTTTACTGGAATCGTAGACGTCGTCCGCGGTCATGCCCGCTCTCTTTTTAACATCGCTGAATTATACTCGTTTCACTCCCCCCTGTTCCACGTGAAACACCGCGTCGGATCGTCCCAGCGCGCTGTCGTCGGGGCGCAGAGCGGTCACGACCAGCTGGCCGCCGAGACTGCCCACGGCGGCGAGCAGCCGTTGCGTGTGGGCGGGGTCCAGTTCCGCGGCGGGATCATCCAGCAGCAGGCTGGAAGCCCTTCCGGCCATCTGGGCGACGTACCGCGCCATGCTCAAGGCCATCGCCGCGCCGAGGAGTTTTTGCTGGCCTCGCGACACGACCTCGCGCGCGGGTCGGCCCGCGACGCGCAGCAGGATCTCGAAGCGATGGGGTCCTACCGACGTGATGCCGCGCTCCCGATCCTTCTGCAGCTGGGCCGCCAGAGCCTCCTCGAGACTGCGCTCCTGTGCCCAGCCCTGATAGAAGCCGAGGCTCGCCTCGACCGCGTCGAGATCCTGCAGCGCCGCGCTCCAGTGCGGCTGGAGCTGCGCGATCACGCGCTGGCGGGCACTGGTCAGCAGCTTCCCGTGCCGGATCAGGTCGTTTTCCCAGAGCCTGGGATCCCCTCCCGCCTTCAGCGCCGCATTGCGCTGCTTCAGGGACCGCATGTAGAACTGCCAACTGCCCACGAACTGAGGTTCCACGTGGAACACTGCCCAATCCAGCCAACGGCGACGTTGGGTCGGGCCGTCCTCGACCAGGCGGTGGATACCAGGATCAATGATCTGGACCGGGAACACCTGACTGAGCTCCGCGAGCGAGTCCGCGGAACGCTCGTCGATCCGCGCTTGGATCCCGGTGTCGCGATGGCACGCGAGTCCGATCACGTGTCCGGGTTCGGGGGCCGTGCGGCCATGCAGCCAGAACTGCGACTCGCCGTGACGAATCAGTTGCTCGGTATGGCGGTTACGAAACGAGCGGCCTCGTCCGAGCAGATAGATCGCCTCGAGGACGGTCGTCTTGCCGGACCCATTGGCGCCGGTGATCAGGTTCAGTCGCGGGTGTAGCACCAGCTCCGCGCTGCGGAGCGCCCGAAAGTCCCCGAGTCGCAGCAGCGCAAGGCTCATCGGCCGGCGGCTCAGAGCCGCATCGGCATCACGACATACTTGACCGTGACGTCCCCAGGCGCGCGAATCAGCCCGGCTGCTGCTGGCGTCCGCCAGGCAGACCTCGACGTTCTCGACTTCGATCGCCGCGATCGCGTCGAGCAGGTAGCTCACATTGAAGCCCATCTCGATCTCGTCCCCGGTGAAATTCACTTCGACCTGATCCTCCGCCTCCTCCTGCTCGGGATTATGGGCCTGGATCGTCAATAGTCCCGGCGCAAACGTCAGCCGCACGCCACGATATTTCTCGTTCGAGAGAATCGCCGTGCGCTGCAGCGCAGCACGCAGCAGGTCGCGCTTTGCGGTCATGACCCGCGCGGGCTGCGCCGGGATCACGCGCCCATATTCCGGGATATTTGCCGTCAATGAGCTTCGAAGTGAAACGAACTTCGCCGATCTGGACGCGAATGTGATCCGTACCGAGCGCGATCTGTGATCTGGCCCTCGCCATCGAGCAGACGCTGCAGCTCGAGTACGCCCTTGCGGGGCACGATGATCTGCAGCAGTTCGCGCGCCTTGCCATCCAGCGGAACCTCGCACCAGGCCAGGCGATGGCCGTCGGTCGCGACCGCGCGCAGCATCTTGCCGTCCGTCTCCAGCAGCGTGCCGTTCAGGTAATACCGCACATCCTGCTGCGCCATCGCGAAATGCGTCTTGTCGAACAGCTTGCGGCAATCCTCGGCGCGGATCGTCAGGCTCTGCTGGGCGTGGATGTCCTCGATCACCGGAAACTCGCTCGCCGGCAGGCTCGAGAGCGTGAAGCGGCTGCGACCCCCACGGATCAGCACCTTCCCTGCTTCGCTCGCGATCGTCAGCGTGGTCTTCTCCGGCAGCGTACGCATGATGTCGAGCAGCTTGCGTCCCGGTACCGTGATCTCGCCCGGCTGCTGCACCGACACCTCGGCCGCCGCGACCAGCTCGACCTCCAGGTCCGTGCCCGTGATCCGCAGCCGATTGTCCTTCGCGCTGAGCAGTACGTTCGCCAGCACCGGCATGGTCTGCCGTCGCTCGACCACGCCGATCACGCTTTGCAGAGCTTCGAGCACGTGTTCGCGGGTCGCGGAGACTTTCATGGTGCCGGTGTTTCCTTGGCCGTTAAGGGGTGCCCTTCAGATCTTCTTTTCTTAAGACTTGAAGAACAATGATGAATATTAAGCCTGTGGATAGCGGTGACAACAGCGCGCGGCGATCTTTTCCCCTTCAGGAACCGATCCTCCCGCCTCGAGCCCCGCGGGGCACAGCCGGGCCTGCTGCCTGTGCATGTGCTGTGGGTAAGCTTATCCCCAATTTCCTGCACAGCCTGTGCACATCAGGCTGTCAGGGTTCTCAACAGGTTTGAGTAATCCTCCTGCATGCGCTGCTCGAGGTCGCGCAGCTCCCGGATCCGCTTGCACGCGTGCATCACGGTCGTATGGTCGCGGCCACCGAACGCGTCACCGATCTCGGGCAGGCTGTGGCTGGTCAGTTCCTTGGCGAGTGCCATCGCGACCTGGCGCGGCCGCGCGACCGAACGGCTGCGACGCTTGGACAGCAGGTCGCCGACACGCACCTTGTAATAGTCGGCCACGGTCTTCTGGATGTTCTCGACCGTGATCAGCCGCGCCTGCAGCGACAGCAGGTCCTTGAGCGCTTCCTTCGTGAATTCCAGCGTGATCGGATGGCCCGTGAAGCGCGAGTTCGCGATGACGCGGCGCAGAGCGCCTTCGAGCTCGCGCACGTTCGAACGGATCCGCTTGGCGATGAAGAACGCGACCTCCTCAGGCAGCTCGACGCCGACGGCGAGTGCCTTGCCGATCAGGATCGCGACACTGGTCTCGAGCTCCGGGGGTTCGACGGCCACCGTCAGCCCCCATCCGAAGCGCGATTTCAGCCGCTCCTCGAGCCCCTCGACCTCGCGCGGGTAGCGGTCGCAGGTCAGGATCACCTGGTGCTGGCCCTCGAGCAGTGCGTTGAAGGTGTGGAAGAACTCTTCCTGGGAGTGCTCCTTGCCCGCGAAGAACTGGATGTCATCGATCAGCAGCGCGGTCACCGAACGATAGGCGGTCTTGAAATCGTTGATCCGGTTGTGCTGCAGCGCACGCACCATGTCGCTGACGAAGCGCTCCGAGTGCACGTAGGCCACCCGCGCTTCCCGGTCGTTCGCGATGATCCGGTGGCCGATCGCATGCATCAGGTGCGTCTTGCCGAGGCCGACGCCGCCGTAGATGAACAGCGGGTTGTAGGCCTTGCCCGGATTGTCCGCGACCTGCTGCGCCGCCGCTTTCGCGAAGTGATTGCTCTTGCCTTCGACGAAGCGCCCGAACGTGAAATCCGGATTGAGCGGTACCCCGACCGCCGCGGTACCCGCGGCGCCGGCCGCCCGCGCGCTGCGTGCGACCGGCGCTGCGCCGCCCGCTGTCGGCGCGGTGGTCACGGCCGGAGCAGGGGGACGGGAGCCCACCTCGACCGTGATCGAGCCCTGCTCGGGTCGTCCGGCTTCGCGCAGCAGCTCGCTGATGCGCGCGAGCAGATTGCTGCGCACCCAGTCGACCACGAACCGGTTGGGTGCGAGCAGGCGCAGTGCGCCGTCAGCCTCGACGAACTGCAGCGGTCGCACCCAGGTATTGAACTGCTGCTCGGGCAGCTCGAGCTCGAGCGTGCCGAGGCAGCGCGACCACAATGAGGCTTCCAAGCAGCGACTCCGGAAAAAGGGCCGAGAGTCTATACCTACACCACGAGCGCCTAAAGCGCTCGTATTGACACGCGCGAGCCCGCTGCGTACCCTGCCGAGCCATTTTTCGGTCAGTTTTCAGGGCCTTGAAATCATGAAACGTACATACCAGCCGAGCAAGGTGCGCCGCGCACGCACGCACGGATTCCGGGCGCGGATGGCCACCAAGAACGGGCGCAAGGTCCTGGCCCGGCGCCGCGCCAAGGGCCGCAAGCGCCTGACGCCTTAAGGGCCGGCGCGCCCGATGGCCGCAGCGAGCGCCTCCCCCGGGGCTGCGGCGCGAATGCGATTCCCGCCGCGGCACCGACTGCGCCGCCCCGCGGAATTCAAGCGGGCCTATGCACAGGGCCGTCGGCTCGGCAACGAGCTGTTCACGGTGAATGCAGTCCCGAACGGGCTCGAATCCGCGCGACTCGGCATGTCGGTCGCGGCGCGCAACCTGAAGGCCGCGGTCGCGCGCAACCGGATCCGTCGCCAGATCCGCGAGAGCTTTCGCAGCCACCGGCGGGAACTGCCGGCCCTGGACCTGGTCATCGGCGTGCGCGCGACGGTGCTCGAGGCCGACAACGCGCGGGTACGCGAGCGCCTGGTCGCACTTTGGAACAAGATAGCGCTGTTATGCGAAACCTGATCCGTGCGCTGATCCGCACCTACCAGCTGCTGCTGAGCCCGTTGCTCGGTCCGCGCTGCCGCTTCCATCCCTCGTGCTCGCAGTACGCGCTCGACGCGCTCGCAGTGCACGGGACCGTGCGCGGCGGCGCGCTCGCGCTGCGCCGCCTCGCGCGCTGCCACCCGTGGCACCCCGGCGGCTATGATCCGGTCCCCGCGACCGCCGGATTCCCGGATACCGCGGCTCCTGCATCGTCCGACGCGTGTCATGCCCAGCACCGCTAACATCCGCACGTTCCTGTGGGTACTGCTGGCGACGGCGGTATTCCTCAACGTCGAGACCTGGACGCACGATTATCCGGGCGTCCCGGCCGGCTCGAGCGGCGCCGCGGCCGGCGCACAGGGATCGCTGGACACCGGGGCCCCGGTCGCCGGCGCACCCGCTCCAGCCGGCGGCGCAGGCGCGGCAGCGATCGCGACGCCCGCTCCGGTCATCGCCGAGGATGCCGCGACAGCGGGCGGTGCCGGCACTGCGCCGGTCCCGAGCGTGCACGTGATCACCGATGTGCTCGACGTCGAGGTGAGCCTCGCCGGCGGAGAGCTCACGCGCGCGGATCTGCCGGCCTATCCGGAGGCCAAGAACACCCCGAACGTGCCGGTACGCCTGCTGAACCGCGACGCGGCCGACTCGCTGTTCGTGATCGAGACCGGACTGGCCGGGACCAACGGCGAATCCGCGCCGACGCACCAGGCGCTGCTCAGCAGCGACGTGCGGGAGCTGCGGCTCAAGCCGGGCGAGGATCAGCTGCAGCTGCCGCTGCACTGGACTGACGGCCACGGCGTCACCGTGACCAAGACCTTGAGCTTCCATCGCGGCGCCTACCGCATCGGTGTCGACTACGAGGTCCACAACGCCGGTACGGAGCCGTGGAGCTTTGCGCCCTACACGCGCCTGCTGCGCTATAACGAGCCCATACCGAGGTCCTATTTCCGCGTGGACAGCTACGCGTTCAAGGGCCCGTCGATCTGGAATGGCCGCAAGTACCAGAAGCTCGACATCTTCAAGGGCGCGACGCTCGATGAGAGCGTCACCGGCGGCTGGATCGCGGCCCAGCAGCAGCATTTCGTCGTCGCGGCGGTGCCGCCGAGCGATGATCCGAGCCGCTTCGAACTGAAGATCGCCGGCAAGCAGTTCCTGCTGTCCTCGACCGGCAGCGCGCGCACCGTCGCGCCCGGCGCGAGCGCGGACGTGTCGACGACGCTGTGGGTCGGACCGAAGCTGCAGTCACAGCTCGACCAGGTCGGACCGAACCTGAGCCTGGTGGCCGACTACGGCCAGCTCAGCGTGCTGGCGAAGCCGCTGTTCTGGCTGCTCGAGCGCGTACACGGCATCGTCGGCAACTGGGGCTTCACGATCATCATCGTGACGCTGCTGCTCAAGCTGCTGTTCTATCCGCTGTCGGAAGCCAGCGGCCGCTCGATGGCGAAGATGAAGGAACTCGGGCCGCGGATCGCCAACCTGCGCGAGACCTACAAGGACGACCGCGACAAGCTCAACCGCGCCACCATGGAGCTGTACCAGCGCGAGAAGATCAACCCGCTCGCGGGCTGCCTGCCCATGCTGATCCAGATCCCCGTGTTCCTGGCTTTCTATTGGGTGCTGCGCGATAGCGTCGAGATCCGCCAGGCGCCGTTCATGCTCTGGATCAACGACCTGTCGGCGCGTGACCCGCTGTTCGTGCTGCCGGCAATCATGGCCGGCGCGATGTTCGTGCAATACAAGCTCAACCCGCAGGTCGGGGATCCGATGCAGCAGAAGGTGTTCATGATCATGCCGCTCGCGATGTCGGTGACCTTCGCGTTCTTCCCCGCCGGACTGGTGCTCTACTGGGTCACCAACACCCTCCTGTCGATCCTGCAGCAGTGGAACATCAACCGGCGCATCGGCGCCGCGGCGCTGGCGAAGCGCTGAGCGCGGCGGCGCCCGATACCATCGTCGCCGCCGCGACGCCGCCCGGCCGTGGTGGCATCGCGATCGTCCGGATCTCGGGCGAGCGGGTGCCGGCGTTCGCGGCCGCGCTGCTCGGCGCGCTGCCGGCGCCGCGCGCCGCGACGCTCGCGCGCATGCTCGCCGCCGACGGCAGCGCGATCGACGAGGGGCTCGCGCTGTATTTTCCGGCTCCGCATTCCTATACCGGCGAGCACGTGCTCGAGCTGCACGCACACGGTGGTCCGGTCACCGTCGAGCGCCTGGTCCGACGCGCCCTCGAATTCGGCGCACGCCGCGCCGCGCCGGGAGAATTCACGCAGCGCGCCTACCTGAACGGCAAGCTCGATCTGGCGCAGGCCGAGGCCGTCGCGGCGCTGATCGATGCGGCCTCGGAAGCCGCGGCCGGCGCGGCACTGCGCTCGCTGGAGGGTGAACTGTCCACGCGCGTCGAGGCGCTGGGCGAACGGCTCGGCGAACTTCGCGCGTATGTCGAGGCCGCGATCGATTTCGCGGACGAGGAAATCGATTTTCTGTCCGACGCGGCGCTGGGCGGTCGGCTGCAGGCGGTGCAGGCGCAGCTCGCAGCGCTGCAACGCTCCTGTGTCCAGGGACGGCTGCTGACCGAGGGCCTGAAGATCGTGATCGCGGGACTTCCGAACGTCGGCAAGTCGACACTGCTGAACCGGCTCGCCGGTTACGAGAGCGCGATCGTGACGCCGATACCCGGTACGACGCGCGACGTGCTGCGCGAGCGTGTGCTGCTCGATGGCGTGCCGCTCGAGATCCTCGATACCGCGGGACTGCGCGACACCGAGGACCCGATCGAGGCCGAGGGCGTGCGCCGGGCGCAGGACGCGATCGCACATGCCGATCGGCTGCTGTTCGTGATCGATGCCGCCAGCGATCCGGCGGCCAAGGCCTGGACGCAGCAGCGCGCGGCCGTGCCCGCCGGGCTCCCGGTCACACTCGTGTTCAACAAGTCCGACCTGTGTGCGACCGCGCCGTTCCAGGCCGCGCACGCAGACTCCGACCCGGGTGGCGAGCCTGCCGTCGTGCGGATCTCGGCGCTGTCGGGCGAGGGCCTGGACGCGCTGCGCGAGCACCTGAAGACGTGCTTTGGCTTAGGTGAGCCGGAGCACGGCACGATCGCCGCGCGCGCGCGCCACGTCGAGGCACTCGCGCGCGTCGCGGCGCATCTCGACGCGGCCGGTGATGCGCTCCGGGGGCGGCGCACCAGCGAACTGATCGCCGAGGAGCTGCGCCTCGCCGAGCAGGCGCTCGGCGAGATCGTCGGACCCCCGCAGAACGAGGAGCTGCTGGGCAGGATCTTCGGTTCC
>CAWIQV010000004.1:0-48125 GCA_963838275.1 uncultured Gammaproteobacteria bacterium
TTTTTTTTTTTTTTTTTGCTCAACCGTCAGTATTGCGGCTTCCTCGCGGCGCGCGTGCTGCATCTCGTGTTCTACCTGGCGGACCGGGCGTTGCTGCGCTCGTGCAGCTGGGTCTGCGGCATCGGCTGCGTGATCGCGCTGTTCCTGTACCGCCCGTAGGCGCGGCTCAGCGCAACGGGCGGGAGGCGGCGCCGAGCACCGCACCCGGTCCCGGTCGCTGCAGCACGACGGCCACGGCGGTGGCGTCGGTCGGCAGCGTCTGGACCGGAACGGCAAAGTGGCGACTCCTGCCATCCCACCGCCCGAGCGCCACACTCCCACGCACGATGTTGAACTCGCGCAGCGTCCGGCCGGCATTCTCGCCGCGCCCGACCGGGCTGCGAGCCTCGGCCAGGTAGGCATACAGGGTCAGCTCGCCGCTCCCGGCGGCTGGCTGCGTCGGCAGCTCGATATCCAGCATGGCGTCCGCGAGCGTGATCGCGATCGGCACCTCTGGGCGTGGGCGGCGCAGCAGCGCTCGTAGGGCTACGGCGTCCGTACCGACCAGGTCGGTCTGGCCGTCGACCACCATCTGCGGCGTGTAGGCGCTCGCGAGGCGCAGCGCCGTCACATACCGGCGCTGACGCAGGGTGCCGGCCGGCAAGGCGAAGCGGTCGGTCCAGCCAAGGTAGTCCCAGTAATCGACGTGGAAGGCCAGTGCCAGCACATCCGGGTCGCGCGCGAGCTCACCGAGCAGCGCGTCCGCCGGCGGACACGAACTGCAGCCCTGGGACGTGAACAGTTCGATCACCACCGGCCGCGCCGCGGCCGGGGCCGCCGCGCAGGCCGCCCCGGCCATGCAGCAGAGCGACAGCAGTATCCGGGACAGTGGGCGGTGCATGGTTGCCAGCAGGGGTTCCTGCCGGGATGTTCGCTGCGGCCCGGCAACGGGTTACATGGATCAGCGCGTCGCCGCACCGCCGCCGCGTGCGATCGGGGACACCACCGCGATCACCCCGAAGGCCGGGTGATCGAAATACTGCCGCTCGTTGTATTTCACGCTGCGCATCTCGTCGATCGTGTAGGACTCCGGCCCGGCCAGCGTCAGGGTCATGCCGAGGTGCAGGTACGTCGAGCGCTCCAGGTACACCACGCCGGAGAGTTCGGGGACATTCACGCCCAGATCGGACAGCGGGATGCCGATATGGGTGCCCCAGGCCGCGGCGCTCTGGATCCACGCCGCGTGCGCGATCGGCCGCCAGGCGCCGCTGGCGCGCAGCCCCGCTTCGATCCCCGCGAGCCGGTAGTCGGCCGGCGGGAGCACCCGCAGGACCTGTGGCGGGGTCGCCGTGGCGCGGTTCGCATCGCTGCCGAAACCCCGGCCGGACGCGGGGGCGCTCCAGTCCTCGGGGGCACCGATGCTCGAGGCACGGAACACGACCAGCTCGACGGCGTATAGCGCGGCCGACTGCGGCGCACCGGGCTGCTGCGCACAGGACGGCCACGGCGCACCGACCAGGACCAGCCACAGCAGACCGCAGAGACTACGCATGGGGCGCATGCGCGGTATGGTAGCAGGCGCGCCGCTCATGACCCGCCCAGATGGGCGAGCAGTGCGTCGGCGCGCACGAAACGGTCCTCGCTGCGTGGCAACGAGCGCGTGATGCGCAGCTTCAGCGGGCCCTCGAGGCGATATTCCTGGGCCTGGCGCTGGATCAGCGCGATCACCCGCGCCGAGTCGACCCGGTTGTGCTCCTCGAACTGGATGCTGCCGCCCGGCCGGGCCGAGCTCGAGGCGGCGCACGCCGAGCGCGCGCGCCTGCAGCCGCAGGCGCGCGAGCTGCAGCAGGTGCTGGGCCGGCGCGCGGCAGCGCCCCGAAGCGGTCGACCAGCTCGGCGCGTCATGTCGTCGAGCGCCGTGCGCGTCGGCCGCGGCGATGCGCTGGTAGAGCGCGAGGCGCAGCGTGTACGTCGCTGACGTAGTCCTCGGGCAGCAGCGCCGGCACGTGCAGCTCGACCTCGCTGACCGCCGCCAGCGGACGATCGAGCGCCGGCGTCGCGGCCGGCGCGCATCGCCTGCACCGCGTGCTCGAGCATGTCGAGATACATGCTCAGGCCGACTTCGCTGAGCTCGCCGCTCTGCTGCTCGCCGAGGAATTCGCCGGCGCCGCGGATCTCCAGGTCGTGCGTCGCCAGTACGAAGCCGGCGCCCAGATCCTCCAGCGACTGCGATCGCCTCGAGCCGCTTGGCGGCATCGCCGCGCGAGCGCCTTGCGCGACGGCACGATCAGGTAGGCGTAGGCGCGGTGGTGCGAGCGGCCGACGCGTCCGCGCAGCTGGTGCAGCTGCGCCAGGCCGAAGTGGTCGGCGCGGTTGATCAGGATCGTGTTGGCGCTGGGTACGTCGATGCCGCTCTCGATGATGGTGGTGCAGACCAGCAGGTTGAAGCGCCGGTGGTAGAAATCGACCATCAGCTGCTCGAGCTCGCGCTCGCGCATCTGGCCGTGGCCGACGCGCACCTCGGCCTCCGGCACCAGCGCGCGCGATGCGCGGCCGCCATCTGCGTCGATGTCCTGGATCTCGTTGTGCACGAAATAGACCTGGCCGCCGCGGCGCAGCTCGCGCAGCACGGCCTCGCGCAGCGTGGCGTCGTGCCATTCGGTGACGAAGGTCTTGATCGCGAGGCGCGCGACCGGCGGGGTCGCGATCAGCGACAGGTCGCGCAAGCCGCCCAGCGCCATGTTCAGGGTGCGCGGGATCGGCGTCGCGGTCAGCGTGAGCACGTGCACCTCGGCGCGCAGGGCCTTCAGACGCTCCTTGTCGCGCACGCCGAAGCGGTGTTCCTCGTCCACGACGATCAGTCCGAGGCTGCGGAAGCGCGCGATTGGCATGCAGCAGCCGGTGGGTCGCGATCACGATGTCGACGCGTGCCGGCGGCCGAGCCCTTCGATCACGGCCGAGGTCTCGGCGCCGGAGCGGAAGCGCGAGACGGCCTCGATCCGCACCGGCCAGTCGGCGAAGCGGTCGCGGAAGCTCTGCAGATGCTGCTGCGCGAGCAGCGTCGTCGGCACCAGCACCGCGACCTGGTGGCCGGCCTGGACGGCGACGAATGCGGCGCGCATGGCGACTTCGGTCTTGCCGAAGCCGACGTCGCCGCAGACCACGCGATCCATCGGCTGCGTCCGCTGCAGGTCCGCGAGCACCTGGCGGATCGCCTCGGCCTGGTCGGCGGTCTCCTCGAACGGAAAGCCGTTCGCGAAGGTCTGGTACTCCAGCTCGCGGGCCACCAGCGGCGCGGCCTGATGCGGCCGCGCGGCGCGCATGCAGGTCGAGCAGCTCGGCGGCGACGTCGCGCACCGCCTCGGCCGCGCGGCGCCGCGCCCGGGCCCACTGGTCCGTGCCGAGCTTGTGCAGCGGCGCGCTCTCCGGGGCGCCGCCGGTGTAGCGGCTCACCAGGTGCAGCGCGTGCACCGGCACGTAGATCCGGTCGCCATCGCGGTACTCGAGCACCAGGAACTCGCCGCCCTGGCCGCCGATCTCCATCAGCTGCAGGCCCACGTAGCGGCCCACACCGTAGACTTCGTGCACGACCGGAGAGCCGCTCTCGAGGCTCTGCAGGTCGCGCAGGATCGCCGCCGGGTCGGACGCCGCGCTGCGGCGCCGGCGGCGCTCCTGGCGCGCGCGGTTGCCGAACAGCTGCGATTCGCTGAGCAGCAGCAGCGGCGGTTCGCCGAGCGCGAGGCCGTCGATGTCCTCGGCGACGCAGATCGCGAGCCTCGCATCTCCGGCGGCGAACTGCTCCCAGCGCTGCAGGGCGCGCGGTCGCCGGCCATGCGCGCCGAGCATCCCGGCGATCACTTCGCGCCGGCCCGGCGAGTCGGCGACGAGCAGCACGCGCCCGACGTAGCCATCGAGGAAATTCACGAGCGGTGCGAGCGGCTGCGGTGCGCGCGCATCGATCCGGAACTCCGGCGGGCCGGCGGTCCGGAACTCGTGCGGTGTCGCGCCAGCAGGGTGCTCGACCGGCGCCAGTCGCTCGATCGTGATGCTCGCATGCTGCTGCAGGCCGGCGCGCACCGCGTCCGGCGCCACGAAGGCCTCGCCGGGCGGCAGCAGCGGCCGTTCCACGTCGTGCCGGCGATCCTCGTAACGGGACTCGATTGCCTCCCAGGCACGTCCCAGCGCCGCGTCGAGTTCCAGGTCGCTCACCAGCACCGCGGCGGACGGCAGGTAGTCGGCGATGGCCGCCGTGCGTTCGAAGAACAGCGGCAGGTAGAACTCGATGCCTGGCGGGGCGACGCCCTCACTGACGCCGCGATAGACGGGCATGCGCGCGACGTCGCCCTCGAAGCGCTCGCGGTAGCGTCGCCGGAAGGCCCGCACCGCTTCGGCATCGAGCGGCAGCTCGCGGGCCGGCAGCAGCCGCAGCTGCGCGATGGTCTCGAGCGAGCGCTGTGTTTCCGGGTCGAAGCGGCGAATCGAATCGATGTGCCGATCGAGCAGGTCGACCCGCACCGGCGTCGCCGATCCCATCGGGAACACGTCGAACAGCGAGCCGCGCAGCGCGAATTCCCCGGGGCCGGTGACCTGGCTGACGCTCGCGTAGCCGGCCTCGGCCAGCCGCCGGCGCAGCGGCTCGAGCTCCAGTACCGGGCCACGCTGCAGGTCGAAGCTGCGCGCCTGCACGTAGCTGACGGGCGGCAGCCGCGAGCACAGGCTGTCGACGGTGAGCAGCAGGACGCCCCGGGCGAGCGAGGGCAGGCGAGCGAGAGTGCGCACGCGCGCCGAGACGATGTCAGGGTGCGGCGAGAACACGTCATACGGCAGCACTTCCCAGTCCGGGAGCGACAGGATCTCGAGCGAGTCGCCGCCGAAGAAGTGCAGTTCGGCCTCCAGGCGCTCGAGCTCGCGCGTGTCGGCGGCGACGAACACCCACAGGCGGTCATCGGATTGCGCCGCCTCGCTGAGCGCGAGTGCGCGCGCACTGCCGTGCAGGCCGCGCCAGCGCGAGGGCGGGGCGCCGGCGGCGGGCAGCGGCGGGTGGAGCAGAATCGGCATCGGGACCGTCAGGCGGCTCGAAAGCGCGAGCGCGGCGAGCGCGCGAGCTTAAACGGCTGGCCCGCGATTACAAGCTTGAATCGTCGGGACGAAAGCCTTATGGGGCCGGTAGCACGACCGCGTGGATCACGCGATCCTTCTCGAAGTAGACTGCGAACGCCGGATAGTCCCAGCGCGTGATGGCGGGCGTGCCGACCGCCGGGTGCCGTTCGCTCGGGGCGCCGAAGCGCTGCTCGACCGCCTGCATGGTCTGGCCGGCCGCCGGGCGCGGGATGTCGGAGGCTCGCACCGTGACCTTGTCGTCGATGACGATCGTCTCCGCGTGCGCCGGGCTGGCGCCCAGCAGTGCCGCCGGGACGGCGGCCAGCAGTGTCGCCAGCGCGGGTGCGCTGCGCCGCGCCGTGGCCTTGGCTCTCACCGTCATTGCGTACCTGCACTCGCCGCTCGTGAACCCGGAGGACTATAGCACCGGAGCGGCGCGCGGCGGCCGGGGCTGGCGGCCATTCTGTGATCCAGGTCCTGTTTCGGGAGCGCCTGTGATTAAATGACGTTCTGCATGTTCCAGCCCCTTTCAGTGTTCATCGGACTGCGCTACGTCCGCTCCCGTCAGTACAAGTTCTTCGTCTCGCTGATCACGTGGGTCTCGCTGGCCGGGGTGGCGCTCGGCGTCGCCGCGCTGATCGTGATCCTCTCGGTCATGAACGGCTTCGAGGCCGAATTGCGCGACCGGCTGCTGGCGCTCAGCGCACAGGCGCACGTGGTTGCCGATGGCCTCGCCGCCCCCGACGGCGAGCGGGAGCTGCGCGCACGGCTGCAGCGCCTGCCCGGTGTAGTCGGGGTCGCTCCGTATATCGAACTGACGGCGCTGGTGCAGCACGAACCGGAGATGCTGCCGGTGCTGCTGCGCGGCATCGATCCGGCGCAGGAACGCGCGGTGGCCGACGTCGCGCCGCTGCTGGTCGAGGGGCGGCTCGACGCGCTGCGGCCCGGCAGCAACGCGGTGATCCTGGGCCGCGACATCGCCGACCAGCTCGGCGTCATGACCGGCGAGCACGTGACGCTGCTGGTACCGATGCCGGGCGAGAACGGCATTCCGGAACCCCGGCTGCGCGATTTCACGGTCGGCGGAATATTCCAGGCTGGCCTCGAGGACCATGACGATACGCTGGTACTGGCCCAGATCGACGACGTGCGCGCGTTGGCGCCACGGGCGCAGGGCGCCAGCGGACTGCGGCTGCGCTTCAGCGACGCGCTGCAGGTCGCGCGCTTCATGCCCGCGGTGCGCGCGGCGGCCGGCAGCGGCTACCACACCAGTGACTGGACCCAGGAGAACGCCGGCTATTTTCGCGCGATCCGCATCGAGAAGACGATGATGGCGCTGATCCTGCTGCTGATCGTCGCGGTGGCGGCCTTCAACATCGTCGCGATGCTGGTCATGGTGGTCAACGACAAGCGCACCGACATCGCGATCCTGCGCACGCTCGGCGCCGCCCCGCGCACGATCCTGCAGGCGTTCATCACCCAGGGACTCGCGATCGGCTGGTTCGGCGTCGCCGCCGGCCTCGTGCTCGGCATCCTGGTCGCGCGCAACGTCAGCACCATCGTGCCGCTGCTCGAGCGGCTGTTCGGATTCCATTTCCTGGACGCGCAGGTCTACTACATCACTTCCATTCCTTCCGAGCTGCACCCCGCCGACGTCGCCTGGATCGGCGCGGCTGCCTTCGCGCTCACGCTCGGCTCGACCATCTATCCGGCGCTGCGCGCCGCGCGCACGCCGCCGGCCGACGCGCTGCGCTACGCCTGAGAGATGGTACGCCCCTACGAATGGCTGCTCGGTACGCGCTACCTGCGGCGCCACGCGGGGTCGCGGGTTCCTGTCCTTCATCACCGTGGTGTCGGTGCTGGGCCTCGCGATCGGCGTGGCCGTGCTGATCGTCGTGCTGTCGGTCATGAACGGCTTCGAGCGCGAGCTGCGAGACGCGTATCCTCGGCGTGACCTCGCACGCGACGCTGATGGGGCTGGATGGCAGCCTCGCCGACTGGCGCACCGACCAGGCGCGCGCGCTGCAGCTTCCCGGCGTGCTCGCGGCCGCTCCCTACATCGAGGCGCAGGCACTGCTGACGCACGGCGGCGCGCGCCAGCGGTACCGCGGTGCGCGGCATCGTGCCGGCGCAGGAACGCGCGCCGTCGGCCTCGCGCAGCACATCCAGGGTGGCCGCGTCGAGGACCTCACCGACGGCAGCTACCGCATCGTGCTCGGCGACGCGCTCGGCGCGGCGCTCGGCGTGCGGCATCGGCGATGACCTCGTGCTGATCGCGCCGCGGGGCAATGCCACGCCCGGCGGGCATCCAGCCGCGCATGCGCCGCTTCCACGTGGTCGGCACGTTTCACTCCGGCATGTACGAGTACGACCGCGCGCTCGCGCTGATCGAACCTGGCCGACGCGGCGCGGCTCTATCGGCATGGGCGACCGCGTCACGGGCGTGCGGCTCGCGCTCGCTGATCCGTTCCAGGCGCCGCAGCTGGTGCGCGGCGCTCGCCGTTGCGCTCGGCGGCGGCTTCTACGTCAGCGACTGGACGCGCAACCACGCGAATTTCTTCCGCTCGATCGAGATCACGAAGTCGATGCTGTTCCTGATCCTGCTGCTGGTCGTGGCGGTCGCCGCGTTCAACATCGTCGCGGCGCTGGTGATGGTCGTGAAGGACAAGCGCAGTCGGACATCGCGATCCTGCGCACGCTCGGCGCCGGCCCGCGCAACATCCTGGCGGTGTTCGCGATCCAGGGAGCGCTTCATCGGCCTCGCGGGCACCGCGCGTCGGCGCGGCTGTTCGGGCTGCTGCTGGCTGGAATCTCGAGACGCTGGTGCACGGCCTCGAGCGCGCTGCTCGGCACCCATTTCCTGGATGCGCAGGTCTACTTCATGAGCGACCTGCCGGCCTACGCGCAGTGGGGCGACGTGCTGCGGATCTGACGGCGTGCCTTCGCGCTGTGCGCGCTGGCGACGCTGTATCCAGCCTGGCGTGCGGCCGGTACCCGCCGGCGGAGGCGTTGCGCCATGACTGAACCGGCGCGGTCGGTGCTGGCGGCGCGCGCGGTGCGTCGCAGCTTCCGCGAGGGCACGAGCGTGCTCGAGGTGCTGCGCCGGCGTCGAATTCACCGTGCATCGCGGCGAGCGCGTCGCGATCATCGGCGCCTCGGGCTCCGGCAAGACGACGCTGCTGCAGATCCTCGGCGGACTGGACCGGCCGGACGCCGGTACGGTCGAGGTCGACGGGCCGGGACATCCACGGCTCTGTCCGAGCGCGAGCGCGGGACGCTGCGCAACCGCAGCATCGGCTTCGTCTACCAGTTTCACCACCTGCTGCCGGAATTCTCGGCGCTGGAGAACGTCGCGATGCCGCTGCTGGTGCGCCGCGACGCGGCCGCGGTGGCCGCGGAGCGGGCCCGTGCGCTGCTCGGGCGGGTCGGCCTGGCCGGACGGCTCGACGCACCGGCCGCACCAGCTCTCCGGCGGGGAGCGCCAGCGCACTGCCGTAGCGCGCGCCCTGGTCACCGGTCCTGCGCTGGTGCTGGCGGACGAGCCGACCGGAAATCTCGACGGCCGCAATGCCGAGCAGGTGTTCGCGCTGATGCTCGAGCTCAACCGCGAGCTGGGCACGAGCCTGGTCCTCGTCACGCACGACCCGCGGCTGGCCGCGCGCATGGACCGGGTGCTGGAGCTCGAGGGTGGGCGGCTGCGTCAGGGGGCCGGCAGCTGAGCGCGCCGGCGCTCGCGCCGCCGGTGATAGCGCCGCATGGTGGCGTGGCGCCAGAAGCATTCGAGGGCCAGTCGCGCTGCAAGACCGCAGGCGATGCCGCACACCAGGCAACCGAGCAGGAACGGCTTCCACGCCGGTCCGAGTCCATGCTCGAGCCAGTTCCACGTCACGTGGAACTCGAAATGGTGCGGTCGGTAGTGCAGCAGCAGCGCGCCGACCCGGTAGGCGGCGAAGTAGACCGGCACCATCGTGAACGGATTGATCAGGTACACCGAGGCGACGGCGACCGGCAGGTTCAGGCGCCACCACACCGCGACCAGCGCCGCGAGCACCATGTGGACCGGCAGCGGAATGAAGCTCACGCCCACACCGACACCGAAGGCGGCGGTGATCGCGTGGCGGTTCATGGTCCACAGGTGCGGATCGGTGAGCCGCTCGCCGAACAGCCGCAGGTACCAGCTGTGGCGGCGCTCGTGCAGCAGCTGTGCGAGTCTCTTGACGACCAGTCGGGGCTTCACCGCTCGACTGTAGCAGCACAGGCTGTCCCGCCATAAGCGCACCGTCGTGAATTTGCCGCTGCCGCCGGCGCGCTTTAGGTATCATGCCGGCGCGATCGGCCGACTTCGCAGCAACGGAGCAGACGCCAGAGATGTGGGAAATCGTGCAGGCGGGCGGGGCACTCATGTGGCCCATCATTCTGTGCTCGATTGTCGCGGCGGCCATCATCCTCGAGCGCCTCTGGACGCTGCAGGACCGGCGCGTACTGCCCCCGGACCTGACGCAGAAGGTCTGGAAGCTGGTCGAGTCCGACCAGATCAACGACAAGGTCATCACCGCCCTGGAGCAGAACTCGCCACTCGGCAAGGTGCTGGCCGCGGGGCTCGCCAACCGGCATCGTCCCCGCGAAGTGCTGATGGAGCGGCTGGAGGACACGGGCCGCCACGTCGTCTACGAGCTCGAGCGGTTCCTGAACACGCTCGGCACGATTGCCGGCGTCTCGCCGCTGCTGGGGCTGCTCGGCACGGTGACCGGCATCATCAAGGCGTTCAATGCCATCAATGCCGGAGGCGCCGGCGACCCGCGCATGCTCTCGGGCGGCATCGCCGAGGCGCTGGTGGCCACCGCGGCCGGGCTGTGCGTCGCGATCCCGTCGCTGATCGCCTACCGCTACCTGCGCGGCCGCGTGGACCGCATCGTGGTCGAGATGGAGAAGAGCGCGCTGCGGCTGGCCGATGCCGTCGAGTTCGCGGCCCGACGCAGTGCCGAGGCGGAGAGCTGATGCCATGAACCTCAAGCCGCGCCGTAGCGAGGAGCCGGAGATCAACGTCACCTCGTTGATCGACGTGGTGCTGCTGCTGGTGGTGTTCTTCATGCTGTCCTCGAACTTCTCGGCCGAAGGCAGGCTGCGCATCCGGCTGCCGCAGGCCGGCTCGGTACCCGTGCAGCGCTCCGGCGGCGGTGGGCTCGTCGTGACGGTCAGCGCGAGCGGCAGCTATCTCGTCAACGGCCGCGAACTGGTCAACTCAGGTGCCGACACGCTGCGGACCGCGATCATCCGCAGCGCCGACGATGCGGCCCGCGGCGCACCGGTCACGATCCGCGCCGACGGCCGGGCCAGCCACCAGGCCGTGGTGACCGCGATGGACGTGCTGGGGAGACTCGGCTTCACGCAGATGGACGTCGCGACGGTCAACGATTCACCGCCGGGTCCGCCTTGAGCAGCGCCGGATCCGGCCCCGCAGCCGGCGCCGCGGAGGCGCAGCAGGCGCGCCGGGTCTACGGACGGCTGCTGCGCTATGCGCGGCCGCACGTCGGGATGTACCTGATCGGCGTGCTCGGCATGATGCTGTATGCCGGCAGCGACCTGGCCACGATCGACTTCACCAAGAACTACATGAGCGACGTGCTCACGCTGGAGCACCACACGCAGGTCTTGAGCCTGCTGCCGCTCGGCGTGATCCTGATCTTCCTGGTGCGCGGCACCGGCGACTATCTCGCCAACTACTTTCCATCGTGGGTCGGGCGGCAGGTGATCAAGACCATCCGCGGCGAACTGTTCGCGCACTGCCTGCGCCTGCCGACTGCGCGCTACGATCGCGAATCCACCAGCGTGATGCTGACCCGGCTGACTTATAACACCGAGCTGGTGGCCTCGGCGGCGACCGATACGCTGACCGTGATCATCCGCGACTCGCTCGCGATCCTGATCAACGTCGCGGCCCTGTTCTGGCTGAACTGGCGGCTGGCGCTGTTCGCCGTGACGGTGGCGCCGCTGATCGCGCTGATCGTGCGCAACGTCAACATCCGCTTCCGACGCTACAGCACCCGCATCCAGAACTCGATGGGGGACGTCACCCGCGTTGCCAAGGAGTCGCTGGACGCGCACCGCGTGGTCAAGGTGTTCAATGCGCAGGCGCACATCGAGCGGCTGTTCGAGAGCGTCAACGAGCTCAACCGCCGCTCCAACGTGCGGCTGATCTCCGTGCGCGCGAGCAGCAAGCCCACGGTGCAGATGATCGCGGCGATCGGGCTCGCCGGCGTGCTGTTCATCGCCAACCGCGAGATCGTGCGGCACTCGATGTCGGTCGCCGAGTTCTTTCCGTTCCTGATCGCACTGCTGCAGGTGCCGCAGCCGCTGCGGCGTGCACTGGACGTATCTGGCCCGCTGCAGCAGGGGATCGCGGCCGGTGCCAGCGTGTTCGAGGTGCTCGATGCGCCCACCGAGCCGGTGGGCGGGAGCCATCCCCTGGCCCGGGCGCGCGGAACGGTCGAGTTCCGCGAGGTGAGCTTCCAGTACGCCTCGGGTGCCGAGCACGTGCTGCGCGACATCTCGCTGATCGTCCCGGCCGGCAGCTCGCTCGCGATCGTAGGCCGTTCCGGCAGCGGCAAGTCGACGCTGGTGTCGCTGCTGCCGCGCTTCTACGATCCGGGCGCCGGCCGGATCCTGGTCGATGGCGTCGACATCCGCGAATACCGCCTGCACGACCTGCGCGCGCAGATCAGCCTCGTGAGCCAGGAGGTGGTGCTGTTCAACGACTCGATCCGCAACAACATCCTGTTCGGAGCGACCGGTATCGACGATGCGCAGCTGCTCGAGGCGGTGCGCGCCGCCTACGTGCAGGAGTTCGTCGAGCAGCTGCCGCAAGGCCTCGATACCATGGTCGGCGACCGCGGCGTGCTGCTCTCGGGCGGACAGCGCCAGCGCATCGCGATCGCGCGCGCGCTGCTGCGCGACACGCCGATCCTGATCCTCGATGAGGCGACCTCCGCGCTCGACACCGCCGCCGAGCGGCACATCCAGGCGGCCCTCGATCGCCTGGTGCGCGACCGCACCACGTTCGTGATCGCGCACCGCCTCTCGACGGTCGAGCGGGCCGACCGGATCATCGTGATGCAGGATGGTGCGATCGTGGAATCCGGCTCGCACTCCGAACTGCTCGCGCGCAGCGGCACCTACGCGGAGCTGCACCGCCTGCAGTTCAGTGCCTAGCGGTCGGCCCGGCATGCGTCTGCAGGCGCTGTGGTACCGCGACGCGCGGCCGCCCTGGCCTCTGCGGCTGCTCGCGACGGTGTTTGGCGCTGCGCTGCGGGCCCGCACCATGGTGCAGCGTCGCGGCTGGCCGGCCGTGCAGCGACTGCCGCGGCCGGTCATCGTGGTCGGCAACCTGACCGTGGGCGGCACCGGCAAGACGCCGCTGGTGGCATGGCTGTGCGGACAGCTGCGTGCCGCCGGCTGGCGCCCCGGCGTGATTTCACGCGGATTTGGTGGCAGCGGGTCACGCTCGGGGGCGGCAATGCGGGTCGAGCCGCATTCCGATCCGGCGCTGGTCGGCGACGAGGCCGTGCTGCTGCGCGCACGTACCGGTGCGCCGGTCGCGGTGTGCCGCGAGCGCGTGCGCGCGGCGCGACTGCTGCTCGGGGACGGCGTCGACGTACTGATCGCGGATGATGGCCTGCAGCACCTGCGCCTGCCGCGTTGCTTCGAGATCGTAGTGGTCGATGCGGCGCGCGGCTTCGGCAATGGCTACCTGCTGCCGGCCGGGCCGCTGCGCGAGCCCGTGGAACGCCTCGCGCGCACCGATGCGCTGGTGGTGCAGGGCGGCGCAGCGGTGCTGCCCCGATACGAGTCCCTGGCACGCGGCGCCTGCTTCGCCATGCAGCTGCACGGCGAGGAGCTCCGGCCGGTCGACGAGGCGGGCACCGAGCGCCACGGTGAACCGGGTCGCGCGCTCGCGACGCTGTCGGGCCAGCGCGTGCACGCCATCGCCGGCATCGGCCATCCGCAGCGATTCTTCGCGCAGCTGCGGGCTGCCGGAATCGAGCCGATCGAGCACCCGTATCCCGACCATGCGCGCTTCCGGCCGGCGGACCTGGAGTTCGCCGACGGGCTGCCGGTGCTGATGACCGAGAAGGATGCGGTAAAATGTCGCACTTTCGGCGGGACGGGCCGCTGGTACCTGCCGGTCACGGCCAGCTTCAGCGCAGCCGATACCCAGGCGCTGATGGGCGCGATCGGACGCGCGCTGGCTGCCTTTGGCGGCGATGGATTGCGGGAGTAGCAATTGGAAGCACGTCTGCTCGATATCCTTGCCTGCCCGGTGTGCAAGGGACCGTTGCGCTACGAGCGCGAGCCCGCGCTCCTGGTCTGCCGGGCCGACCGCCTGGCTTTTCCGCTGCGTGATGGCATCCCGGTGCTGCTCGAAGAGGAGGCCCGGGTGCTCGCGAGCGATGATCCGCTGATGCGGCGCTAGATGTACCGGGTCGTCATCCCGGCGCGCTATGGCTCGACGCGCCTGCCGGGCAAGCCGCTGCTCGCGCTCGCCGGACGACCGATGATCCAGTGGGTCCACGAGCGCGCGCGTCGCTCCGGCGCGCAGGAAATCATCGTCGCGACCGATGACGAACGCATCGCGCGCGTCGCGCGGGATTTTGGCGCGACCGTGTGCATGACCGCTTCGAGCCATGCCTCCGGAACCGACCGGATCGCCGAGGTCGCGCGGCGCGCCGGCTGGGCCGGACGTGACGTCGTCGTGAACGTCCAGGGTGACGAGCCGCTGTTGCCCGAGATGCTCGTGGACCAGGTCGCCGCGCTGCTCGAGGCCAGTCCGGACGCGGCCATCGCGACGCTCGCGATGCCACTCGCGACTGGCGCGGAATGGCGCGATCCGAACGTGGTGAAGGTGGTCGTGGACCGCGCGCAGCGCGCGCTGTATTTCAGCCGTGCGCCGATTCCGTTCGCGCGGGATGCGGCCGGCGGCGGCGACGACGCGCCGGCGCTCGCGCGCCGGCACATCGGCATCTATGCCTACCGCGTCGAGGCGCTCGCGGCATTGTCCGCGCTGCCACCGGGCCGGCTCGAGTGCCTCGAACAGCTCGAGCAGCTGCGCGCACTCGAGCATGGCATGCGCATCAGCGTTGCCGATGCGCAGGTGCCGCCCGGGCCGGACGTCAACTGCGCCGAGGATCTCGCCGCCGTCTCGGCGCTGCTTGCCGCGCAGCGCTGAGACGGAAGCCGGCTACGGCTCGCGCCGCTCGTCCGACGCCCCGGACGCCCCGGGCGGCGCTGCCGCTGGCGGCGCGGCGACGGGAGGTGCCGCGGTTGGCGGTGGCGCGGCTGGAGGTGCCGCGGACCACACGACGTAGGGTCTGGCGTCTCCGGCCGAATGTGATTCGGGCTGAGCCTGCTCGATCGCGCGTTCGGACGCACGTGGGGCGTCCGGCGCCGCGTCCGAGCCCCAGCTGTATTGCATCGACGACTGCTGGTGGTGGCCGGACTCGACGCGCTCCGCATCGCCGCCGCCGTCGCCCGCAGAGCCGTTGCCGGGGGATCCGACGGACGGCTCGCGATTGCCACCGCCACCGCCGCGACGTCGCCGGCGCCCGCCGCGCCGCGAGCGGCCGCTGCGCTCTCCCTGCGGCATATCGCCTGTCATCGCAGCCCCGTTCGCCTCGCCGTGCTCCGGGACCGCGATGTTGCCATTCGGTGGCGCGGAATCAGCATTGTCCCGCCGCGGCTCCCTGCGTGGCTCGTCCCTGCGGGCGTCCTCGCGTCTGGGTTCGCGACGCGGGGCATCGCGGCCCCGCTGCATCTCGTCGCGGCGCCCGTCGTCCCTGCCACGGCCGTCATCGCGCCCGCGTCCGTCACGCCGCGGTTCATCGCGGCGCGAGCCATCACCCCGCGAATGCGGCCGGCGATCGCGTCCGCGCGAGCCCTCGCGTCGGCCCCCGCTGCCACCGTGCTCACGGCTTCGCGGCTCCGCTGGCGCATCGACGGCGTGCGGCTCCGCGCTCGCGGCCGACGTTGGCGCGCCGGCCGCATCGCCATTGGAGAACAGGCGCTTGACGCGGTCCCAGAATCCCCCGGAAACGGGCGACGCTGGCGCCGGCGCTGCCGCTGGTGCCGGCGCCGCCAGCGGAGCGGCGGCGACCGGAGGCGCGGCCACGATCGGCGCCGCGGTCTTTGGCAGCAACGCGGCCACTGCCGGCGGTTCGGCCGGCGGCCGCTTGTCGCGTTCGGCGGTCGGGTCCGGCGCCGCCGGGGCCACCGGAATCTGGTAACTGACCTGCGTGTTCTCCGCCAGCTGCACTTCGTCGTCGCGCACGCGGCGGATCGAATACTCCGGGGTCTGGATGTGGGGATTGGGCACGATCACGAGCTGGCAGCTGCTCTTGTCCTCGAGCGCGCGCAAGGCCTCGCGCTTTTCGTTGATCAGGTAGGTTGCGACGTCGACCGGCAGCTGCACGATCACCCGCGCGGTCCGGTCCTTGCGCACGTCCTCGCCGATCAGCCGCAGCACCGCGAGCGCCATCGATTCGATGCTGCGGATGCTGCCGATGCCGTTGCAGCGCGGACACACCAGGTGGCTCGACTCGCCGAGACTCGGGCGCAGGCGCTGGCGCGACATCTCGAGCAGGCCGAAGCGCGAGAGGCGGCCGATCTGGATGCGGGCGCGATCCATCTTCATGGCATCGCGCAGGCGGTCTTCGACGTCGCGCTGGTTCTTGGGAGACTCCATATCGATGAAATCGATCACGATCAGGCCGCCGATGTCGCGGATGCGAAGCTGGCGCGCGATCTCGTCCGCGGCCTCGAGGTTGGTGTTGCAGGCGGTGGTCTCGATGTCCCCGCCGCGGGTCGCGCGGGCCGAATTGATGTCGATCGACACCAGCGCCTCGGTGTAGTCGATCACGAGGCTGCCGCCCGAGGGCAGCTGCACCTTGTGCGCATAGGCCGATTCGATCTGGCTCTCGATCTGGTAGCGCGTGAACAGCGGGATGTCGTCGGTGTAGGCCTTGAGCTTGCGGTGCGCGTCATTCGGCATGAAGCGCGTCATGTACTCCTGGGCCTTCTGGAACGCGCTGTCGTCGTCGACCAGGATCTCCCCGATATCGTCGGACAGGTAGTCGCGCAGCGCGCGCGTGACCGCGTCGCTTTCCTGGTAGACCAGGAACGGAGCGCTGCGGCTGTCGGCTGCGGCCGCGATCGCATCCCACTGCGTGCGCAGGTTGTCGAGGTCCCACTGCAGTTCGGCGGCGGTGCGGCCGACGCCCGCGGTGCGCACGATGGCGCCCATGCCGTCGGGGACCACCAGCTGGCTCATGACCTCGCGCATCTGGTCGCGGTCCTCGCCTTCGATGCGACGCGAGACGCCTCCGGCACGCGGATTGTTCGGCATCAGTACCAGGAAGCGCCCGGCCAGGCTGATGAAGGTGGTCAGCGCGGCACCCTTGTTGCCGCGTTCCTCCTTCTCCACCTGCACGAGCATTTCCTGGCCCTCGGTCACCAGCTCGCGGATGTTGAGCCGGCCCTGCGGCTGGGTGCGGAAATAGTCGCGCGAGATTTCCTTCAGCGGCAGGAATCCGTGCCGCTGCGTCCCGTAATCGACGAACGCCGCCTCGAGCGACGGCTCGACCCGGGCGATCCGGGCCTTGTAGATGTTGGCCTTCTTCTGTTCCCTCGACGGTATCTCGATGCTCAGGTCATAGAGCTTCTGTCCATCCACCATGGCGACCCGCAGTTCTTCCTGCTGGGTCGCATTGACTAACATTCTTTTCATTTGCCTCTGCCAGAATTGGATGAGAGGCCGTGGTTGCCGGATCCTGCACGTGTGGGGGCAGGGTCGCGGCGCCGCCATGGGCAGCGGATGGCTCGAAGATCAGCTGGCGCTTACTGCGTTTCATCGAAAATATCGACTCGTGGCCGCCTCGATCGGCGGCGCGCCGGGAATCCTGAGGTCCACTGACCGGCAGCGCGCTCGTGGGCTCGAACTTGCGGAGGAGCTTCTACAGGCGAGCGCGGACCGGATCGGCCGACTCATGTGCGATGGCCTCGAATTCGAGGACCAACTACCATGCGGCTCGAAGGCCGCTGACTTGTTGCCGCAATGCCGGACCCGAATCCTCTGGAGTCTTGCGGATGTACTGCAGCGTGGCAACGCTTGGCATTATAGCTCCATACGTTACTCAAAACAAACACTTAAGCTGTCGCCGGATTTGCCGGGCGCCTTCAACGGGAGCAGGCCCATCGTGATGAAGTCCGACTCCGAAGAGCGCACGGCGCCGAAATCCGCGGTACGCCGCGTTGCGGTCGATGCCGACGGCGTGGGCCAGCGGCTGGACAAGGTGCTGGGTCGGCTGCTGGCCGGAGTGCCGCGCACCGCGCTGTTCCGGCTGATCCGTCGCGGCGAAGTGCGCGTGAATGGCCGGCGCGCCCGGCCGGAACAGCGATTGGCGAGCGGGGACGAACTGCGGCTGCCTCCCGTGCGGCCGGCGGACCCCGAGGCCCAGCGGCGCGTCCCCGCCGCGCTGATCGCGCGGGTCGAAGCCGCGGTGATCCACGAGGACGAGCGCCTGCTGGTGCTCGACAAGCCCTCGGGTCTGGCCGTGCATGGCGGCAGCGGGCTGTCGTTCGGCGTCATCGAGGCGCTGCGGGCGTCCCGTCCGCAGGAATCGCTGGAACTGGCGCACCGTCTTGACCGCGACACCAGCGGCTGCCTGCTGGTCGCGCGGCGACCCGCGGCGCTGCGCGAGCTGCATGCGCTGCTGCGCGACGGCGCGATGCAGAAATCCTACCTGGCGCTGCTGGCCGGCCGGTGGAATCTGGGGCCCAAGCGGATCGACGCGCCCTTGCGTACCGACCTGCGCCAGGGGGGTGAGCGAACGGTCCGCGTCGATCCCGACGGCAAGCGGGCCGTGACCGCATTCCGGCTCGTCGAGCACTACGGCGCGCGCGCCTCCCTGGTCGAGGCGACGCTGCTGACCGGGCGCACCCACCAGATCCGCGTGCACGCCGCGTACTGTGGCCACGCGGTGGCGGGCGATGCGAAATACGGCGATCCTGCTGCCAACGCGGCGTTCGTGCAGCTCGGGCTCCACCGCATGTTCCTGCATGCGCACAGCTGCTCGTTCACCTGGCCCGACGGTGCGGAGCAGAGTTTCAATGCGCCGCTGCCCGATGAGCTCAAGGCGGTCCTCGACCGGCTCAAGCAGCCGCGCGCACGATCCCGCGGCGCCGTTCAGGGTACGGCATAGCCGAGCTGGCGCAGGCTCCGTGCGAGGCTGATCAACGGCAGCCCGATCAGCGCCGTGGAGTCCTCGCTGACGATGCGTGCGAACAGGCTGATGCCGAGTCCTTCGCAACGGAACCCGCCGGCGCAGTCGAACGGCTGCTCGGCCGCGACGTAGCGCCCGATCTCCGCCTCGGTGAGCGTGCGGAAGTACACCGTAGTCGTGTCGAGGAACTGCGCCGCGCGCGCGGGGGCGCCCGCCACCACGGCGACCGCGGTGTGGAACGCCGCGGCCGCACCCGACAGCAGTGCGAGCTGCTCGCGGCAGTGCGCGGCGTCACCGGGTTTGTCCAGGACTTCGCCCCTGCATACCGCGACCTGGTCGCTGCCGATCACGGTGGCGCCCGGAAAGCGCAGGCTCACGGCCTCGGCCTTGGCGAGCGCCAGGCGTTGCGCCCGCTCCAGTGGCGTCTCGCTCGCGATGATCGCCTCATCGACGAGTGGTGCCGCCACTTCGAACGGCAGTCGGAGCCTGTGCAGCAGCTCGCGCCGGTACGCCGAGGTCGATGCCAGCACCAGTGCTGGCGGCTGCGGCGCACCACCCGTCATGGGCGTGCGCGACGCCGCGAGAAAAACGGAATTCGAATCAAGGGCTTGGGAGCAGTGGAGGCTTTGACTTGGGTAACCACAGCTCCTATGATACGCGCCCCATGCCCGACGGCGCCTCGAAGCTACGCGACGTCAATCAGCTTTCGGATCAGGGTGCAGCCTTCGACTTCGAACTCCCGGTGGCGCAGCTGCCGGGTTTTCCGCTGCACCCGGACGCGGGCGGGGGAACCGTGCGTGCGCGGCTGCGGTTCGGCCGCGAGCGCGGCTGGCCGTCGGCGCAGGTCGGGCTCGAGGCCGAAGTGGAGGTGCTCTGTCAGCGTTGCATGCGCGTGATGCGCCTGCGGCTCGGCACGGATTCAACCGTACTGTTCGCGGACAGCGAACAGGCCGGCGAGGGCGCGCCGGAAGGATCGGAAACTTTCCTCGCGCCCGAGGGCCGGATCAGCCTCGCCGCACTGATCGGCGAGGAGCTGCTGCTGGCGCTGCCCATCGTGCCGCGGCACGAGAGCGGCGCGCATTGCGAGGTGTCCGAGGGGCCACCTGCGACCGTGGTGGCGGCCGCGTCGCCTCCGGTCACGCGACCGTTCGCAGACCTGCGCGCGCTGCTGGAGCGCGGCGCAACACGGAAGGACTAGTCGGGAACACACAGCCCTAGGAGTTGGGACCATGGCCGTACAGAAAAGCCGCAAGACGCCTTCGAAGCGCGGCATGCACCGTTCGCACGACGGGCTCTCGCCCCCGGCGCTGTCGATCGATCCGCAGTCGGGCGAGCAGCACCTGCGTCATCGCGTCACCCCGGATGGTTTCTATCGCGGGCGCCGCGTGATCGAGGCGACCCCCGACGCGGAAGTCAAAGAGTAGCGCGGTACTTCCGGCGAACGCGGCAGGGCGCGCGTGTATTCCAGGATCGTGGGCACCGGCAGCTACCTGCCGGCCAGGGTGGTCACGAATTTCGATCTCGAGAAGCGCATGGATACCAGCGATACCTGGATCCGTGAGCGCACCGGGATCGAATGCCGTCATATCGCCGCCGAGGGGGAGTCGAACGTCGATATGGCCGAGCACGCCTCGCGTGCGGCCATTGCGGCGGCCGGGCTGCAGCCCGGGGACATCGACCTGATTTCCTACGGAACGACGACGCCGGATCTGGTGTTTCCCAATGCCGGCGCCCTGCTGCAGGCACGGCTGGGCAATCGCGGTGCCCCCGCCTTCAGCCTCGAGGCCGCGTGCAGCGGCTTCATCTACGCGCTGGCCGTCGCCGACAAGTTCGTGCGCACGGGCGCGGCGCGGCGTGCATTGGTCGTCGGATCGGAAGTGCTCTCGCGCATCACCGACCAGGACGATCGCAGCACCGCGATCCTGTTTGGCGATGGCGCGGGGGCCGTGATCCTGGCGCCCTCGGAGGAGCCGGGGATCATCTCGACCCACCTGCACGCTGACGGCAACTATCAGCACCTGCTGTACTGCACCGGTGGTCCGGCGCACGGGGCAGCCCCGGGCACGATGCGCCCCGGCGACTACATCCGCATGGCCGGCAGCGAAGTCTTCAAGCTCGCCGTGACCCTGCTCGGACGCGTCGTCGACGAGACGCTGGCCGCCAATCATCTCGAGCAGTCAGCCATCGACTGGCTGGTGCCGCACCAGGCGAACCTGCGCATCATCCAGGCTACGGCGCGCAAGCTGGAAATGCCGATGGAGCGCGTGATCGTGACGGTGCAGAACCACGGCAATACGTCGACCGCGTCGGTGCCGCTGGCGCTCGACGTCGGCGTGCGCGACGGACGCGTGAAGCGCGGCGACCTGCTGCTGCTCGAGGCGCTCGGCGGCGGGCTCACCTGGGGCTCGGCGCTGGTGCGCTTCTGAGCTGATATCCGAGCGGACCCGCGCGCGGCGCGCGGCTGGCCGCGCTGCGCCGTAGAGCGCCGTGAAAAAAAACGCCGCGCAGTGCGCGGCGTTCATGGCCGTCAGCCGGATCGGATTACTTCGAAACCGACTTCTTGAACATGCGATCAATCTTCTCATTGGTCGCATCCACCGACGACTGCGCCGCCTGGGCCGCAGCGAGGGCCTGGTTCGCCGTGCTCTGCGCACTGGCGGCAGCCGAAGCAGCCTGGTTGGAGGACGCCTGCGCCGCGCTGGCGGCCTTGGCCGCGGAATCCGCAGACGCCTTCGCCGCATCGACATCAGTCTGCAGCTTGCCGACCTGGGTCTTCAGGCTGTCGATGTCCGCCTGCAGCGGCTTGAGGTCGGTGCAGCCGGCCAGTGCGAAGATCGCAGCGGCGGCAGCCAGCTTCACAACGATACTCTTGTCCATACCAATCCCCTTTGAATTGCAAGAAACACGCGAATGAAAAACATCGCGCCGCGCGTTGCCGCCCCGGGACGATATTCCTGGCGGCAACTTGACCAAATTTAAGGTTGAATTGCAATAGCCGCGGCCCTAAACCGCTGTCGGTGCAAACCGACAGTTCAATCAATTGCACGGCTGTCTGTACGCCACGGTACGGGCCGCCGGCCGCGCGTGCGCCAATCGGAGAGGATGCGCTGGGCCGCGTTGTAGCCCGGCAGCCCGCTGATGCCGCCGCCGGGGTGCGCGCCGGCGCCACACAGGTAGAGTCCCGGAATCGGTGAGCGGTAGTCGGCGTATCCGAGCACCGGTCTTGCGGCCCACATCTGGTCGAGTCCGAGCGCCCCATGGAAGATGTCGCCGCCGACCAGTCCGAAGCGCTGCTCCAGGTCCGCCGGTGACAGCGCGCTGCAGGCGATCACCGCCCGCCGGAAATTGGATGCATGCTCGCTGACCGTATCGATGATCAATCCGGCCATCGCTGCGCGCTCGCTCTCCCAGCTGCGCCCGTCGGGCAGCTGCGGCGCGAAGTGCTGGCAGAACAGGCTGGCGACGTGTGCGCCCGGGGGCGCGAGTGAATCGTCGACCGTACTCGGAATCAGCATCTCGATGATCGGTGCGCTGGAATGGCCCTGCAGGCGCGCCTCGGCGTACGCCCGGTCCATGTAGCGCAGCGACGGCGCGATGATGATGCCCGAGCGGTGATGATCTGCGATGCCGGACTGCGGCACGCAATCGAACCGTGGCAGCTCGGAGAGCGCCACGTTCATGCGAAAGCTCGCCGAAGCGCAGCGGTAGCGCTCCATGGCGGCACGGAACGGGGCCGGCAGTTGTCCTGGTTCGAGCATCTGCAGGTACAGCAGCTTCGGATTGACGTTGGCGGCGACGGCCCGCGCCCGAATGACGCGGCCGTCCATCAGACGCAATCCGCGCGCGCGACCGTCCTCGACCAGCACGCGCTCGACTGGTGCGTCGGTCTCGATGCGCGCACCGCGCCGCAGAACCTCCTGGGCCATCGCCTGCGTGATCGCGCCCATGCCGCCCCGGGCATGGCCCCAGGTGCCGCGCTGGCCGTTGAGCTCGCCGAAGGCGTGGTGCAGCAGTACGTAGGCGCTGCCGGGGGTGTAGGGGCTGGCGTAGCTCCCAACCACGGAGTCGAAGCCGAGGAACGCCTTGAGCGCATCGCTCTCGAACCGGGCGTCCAGCAGGTCGCCGGCGCTGCGGGTGAACAGCTCGTGCAGTTCGCGCTGCCGCGTGAGCGGCAGGGCCCGCACCCGGCGTCCGAGGCGCAGCAGGGTCCACAGATCCTGCCAGCGGCGCAGATCGGTCGGCGGGGCGCGCCACGCCAGTTCGCGCAGCAGCTCCGCGGCCTCCCCGATCAGCGCGGACCACGCCGCATACCCGGCCACATCGCGCGTGCTGTGGCGGGAGATCTCGCTCGCGAAGCCGGACGCGCTCGCCGGCACGCTGAACGATGCGCCGTTGCCCAGCGGCAGGAAATTCTGCATCGGTCGCGGCAGGATCGTGAGGCCATGCTCGGCCAGATGCAGTTCGCGGATGATCCGCGCCTGCAGCAGGCTCACCGTGTAGCTGGCCGTCGAATTGCGGAACCCCGGCGCGAATTCCTCGGTGACCGCGGCGCCGCCGACCAGCGCGCGGCGCTCGAACAGCCCGACCGCAAGGCCCGCCGCAGCGAGGTAGGCACCCGCGACCAGGCCGTTGTGGCCGGCGCCAATGATGGCAACATCCAGTTCGGTATCGGTATTGCGGTGTCGGGACATGACTGTATATAATTACAGTATGTCAGACCTGACGCCCCGCCAGACCCGCGTACTGCGCTTCATCCAGCGCAGCCTCGAGGAGACCGGCATGCCGCCTACCCGAGCCGAGATCGCGGCCGAACTGGGATTCCGCTCGCCGAATGCGGCCGAGGAGCACCTGCGCACCCTCGCGCGCAAGGGCGTGATCGCGTTGCTGCCCGGTGCATCGCGCGGCATCCAGTTGCGCGACACGATACGCGAGCAGCTCGGACTGCCGCTGGTCGGCTCCGTGGCTGCCGGCCGGCCGATGCTCGCGCAGGAACACATTGTCGATCATCTGAAGGTCGATCCCGGCGTGTTTCAGCCCCGACCGCATTATCTGCTCAAGGTGGTCGGCATGAGCATGAAGGATGCGGGCATCCTCGATGGCGATCTGGTCGCGGTCCATCGCACGAGCGAGGTGCGCAACCGGCAGATCATCGTCGCCCGTCTCGAGAACGAAGTCACGGTCAAGCGCTATCGGCAGGAAGGCACCGTCGTGTGGCTGCTGCCGGAGAATACGGAATTCGAGCCGATCCGCGTGGACCTCCGGCAGGAATCGCTATTGATCGAGGGAGTGGTCGTCGGCGTACTGCGCAGAAGCGCGGCCTGAGGCAAGCCAGCGGCCGGGCCGGCCGCACGCGAACTCGATTGCCGGCGCGCGATTTCAGCGGCGGCGTACGATCTCAGCGGCGGCGCATGTGGCCGTCCGCCTGCTTTCGCTGCGGAGCATCCTCATCGCGCGCCGACTCGCCGATGTCGTAATCCTCGAAATCGCTGATCAGTTCGGCAGTGCGCTTCTGCTCGAGCCGTTGCTCCAGACGCCGCCAGGCGGGCTCGCCGGCCTTGACGCTGCGCCGTTTGGCGATCTCCATGTCCCTGATGGCACGATCGAGATCCGTGTCGTCGTCGACGACATCCTCGTCCGCGTCATCTTCCTCGAATTCGTCGGAGTCCGGATTTCCACCCATGGCGCGAGTCTGCGTGGTAGCGAACAGCCTGTCGGGCCGAAAATAATGCGATTCGCCGGCCGATGCAACGAGCAGATCAGTGAATCAGGGCATTCATCTCAAAAATCGGTAACAGCATCGCAAATACGATACCCATCACGAACAGCCCCATGCCCACGATGAGCAGGGGGCCGAGCAGGCCGACCATCGCCGACAGCAGGCCCTCGAGTTCGCGTTCCTGGTTCAGCGCGGCACGCTCCAGCATGGCCTGCAGTTCGCCGCTGGACTCGCCGCTGGAGATCAGATGCACCGTCATCGGCGGGAACAGCCGGCTCTGCGCCAGCGAACGACCGATCGGTGCACCCTCGCGCACGCGCGCCGCGGCCTCCGAGACCGCATCGCGCATCGGCAGGTTCGTGACCACTTCGCTCGCGATGCGCAGTGAATCGAGTACCGGCACCGCACTGGCGGTCAGGATGCTCAACGTGCGGGTGAAGCGCGCGGCGTTGAAGCCGCGTACGACGCGTCCGAATACCGGCAGGCGCAGCAGCGCGCGGTGGTAGCGCCGGCGCGTCGCGGGCACCTGCAGCGCCCGCCACGCGACCACGGCCAGCACGGCGATGCCGGCCAGCAACCACAGTCCGTAGTCGCGCAGCGCGCCGCTCACGTCGACCAGCACCTGGGTCGCCAGCGGCAGCCTGGCGCGGTTGGCTTCGAACACCTCGACCACCTTGGGCACGACGTAGGTCAGCAGGATCGACACGATCGCCGAAGCACATGACGGTCAGCACGATCGGATAGAGCATCGCGCCGAGCACTTTCTGGCGCATCTGCTTCGCGCGTTCTCGGTGTAGTCGGCGAGCCGCTCGAGCACCGCATCGAGGTGTCCCGACTGCTCGCCGGCCGACACCGTGGCGCGGTAGATCTCGGGAAACACGCGCGGGAAGTCCGCCGAGCCCGGTCGCGAGCGTGTGGCCTTCCATGACCTTGGCGCGCACGCCGATCACGATGCTCTGGACGCGCGGCCGCTCGGTCTGCTGCGACACCGCGAGCAGCGCCTCCTCGAGCGGCAGTCCGGCGCGCACCAGCGTCGCGAGCTGGCGCGTGAGCAGCGACAGGTCGGCGGCCGAGACGCCGCGCGCGCAGGCTGAAGCCGCGCTTCGGCTGCGCTTCGCTTCCTGCTGCCGCGACCTCCTCGACCGTGACCGGCAGCAGCTGGCGCTCGCGCAGCAGCTGCGCGCACGTGCCGCGGCGGTGTCGCCCTCGATGATGCCCTTGTCGCTGGCGGCCCGCCGGCATCGACCGCCGTGTATTCGAATGCGCCCACCGCCGGACGGCTCAGTCCTCGCGCGTGACGCGCAGGACTTCCTCGATCGTCGTCTCGCCCTTGAGCGACGCGCGCGCAGGCCGTCGTCGCGGATCGAGGGCGTGAACTTGCGCGCGTAGCGCTCGATGCTCGTGCTCGCCGACGCCATCGTGGATCATGGTGCGCATCGTGTCGTCGATCACGATCAGCTCGTAGATGCCGGTGCGGCCGCGATACCCGCCGCCGGCGTCGCGTCCCGGGCGGTACAGCGTCGGCGAGGGGTCCTCGGGCGCGAGGCCGAGCAGCCGCCGCTCGTATTCGCCGGCCGTGAACGGCCTGGCGGGTGTCCGGGATTGAGCACGCGCACCAGGCGCTGTGCGAGCACGCCGACCAGGCTCGAGGACAGCAGGAACGGCTCGATGCCCATGTCGCGCAGGCGCGTGAGCGCGCCGGCCGCGGTGTTGGTGTGCAGCGTCGAGAGCACCAGGTGGCCGGTGAGGCTCGCCTGCACCGCGATCTGCGCGGTCTCGAGGTCGCGGATCTCGCCGACCATGCACCACGTCGGGGTCCTGGCGCAGGATCGCGCGCAGGCCGCGCGCGAAGGTCATCTCGACCTTGGTGTTGACCTGGGTCTGGCCGATGCCGTCGATGTAGTACTCGATCGGATCCTCGACCGTCATGATGTTGCTGCGTGTTGTCGTTGAGCTGCTCGAGCGCGGCGTACAGCGTGGTGGTCTTGCCCGAGCCGGTCGGGCCGGTGACCAGCAGGATGCCGTGCGGCTTGTGGATCAGCTCGTCGATCAGCTGCTGGGTCGCGCGCGCCATGCCGAGCGAGTTCAGGTCGAGCCGGCCGGCCTGCTTGTCGAGCAGGCGCAGCACCACGCGCTCGCCGTGGCCGGACGGAATCGTCGAGACGCGCACGTCGACCGCGCGGCCGGCGATGCGCAGGCTGATGCGTCCGTCCTGCGGCAGGCGCTTCTCGGCGATGTCGAGCTTGGACATGACCTTGATGCGCGAGACCACGAGCGGCGCGACGCCGCGCTTGGACTGCAGCACCTCGCGCAGGATGCCGTCGACGCGGAAGCGCACCACGAGCCGGTTCTCGAACGGCTCGATGTGGATGTCCGAGGCGTTCTCGCGAATCGCCTGGGTCAGCACCGCGTTGATCAGGCGGATGATCGGCGCATCGTCGTCGCTCTCGAGCAGGTCGGCCTGCTCGGGCAGTTCCTGGGCGAGGTGCGCCAGGTCGGTGGTGTCCTCGAGGCCCGATCTGCATCGACTCGCCGCCGCCCTCGTAGGTCTTGCGCAGCAGCTCGTCGAAGGCTTCCGCTTCGACCACGGTCAGGCGCAAGCGGCAGGCGCAGGTAACGCCGGGTTTCGGCGAGCGCCAGCGGCGAGGCCGGCGCACGACACACGCAGTCGGCGACCCGTCCTGCACGCCGCGCACCAGCACGCCATGGCGGCGGGCGAAGGTGAAAGGCAGGCGCGTCTCGGCGGCGGCCTGCTCGGTGAGGGCCGGCGCGGGAGTGCTCATGGCGCGGGTCCGGCAGCCGCCGGTGGCGTGTCCGCCGGGCCCGGCGCCGGCGCCAGCGGTGTCGTGGTGGCCGGGCTCGCCGGGACGGCAGCCGGCGCGTGGGCCCTGGCGCCGCCGGCATCGGGGCTGAGCACACCGCGGCGCGTCTGGCCGTTGTCGATGGGTGGCAGCAGGTTGGCCGGCTGGTAGGGTTCGAGCGGAATCAGTGTGCTCTCCCGGTTCACGCGCCGCTGTTCCTCACGCACGTAGTTGTATTTCGCGTCGGTCTCGATCGCCGCCTGCGCATCGTCGCGCAGGATGCGTGGCTGCAGGAAGATCAGGAAGTTGGTCTTGTTCTTGGCCGTATCGCGCGTGCGGAACAGCTCGCCGAGGAGCGGTATGCGTCCCAGGAACGGCACGCGCTGCTCGCTGTTCGTCGAGCTGTCCTGGATCAGGCCGCCGAGTACCAGCGTGCCGCCATCGCGGATCAGCACGCTGGTGGTGATCACGCGCTTGTTGGTGACCAGGTCCACCGCCCCCTGCGAACTGCCGGCCAGGCTCGAGCTCTCGACCTGCAGCTTGAGCAGCACGGCGTCGCCCTCGTTGATCTGCGGGGTCACGGTCAGGATCGTGCCGACCTCCTGGCGCTGGATGGTCTGGAACGCGCTGCCGGTGCCGTTCTGGGTCGTGTACTGGCCGGTCAGGAACGGCACCTCCTGCGCGACTTCCATCTTCGCTTCCTGGTTGTCCCGCGTGACCACGGACGGCGTTGCCAGGATGTTGGTGCGCGAATCACCCTGCAGCGCGTGGACGATCGCCGCGAAATTCACGCCCGAGGCCTTCAGGCGGCCGATGCCGATGGTCGTGCCGGTCGGCGGGTTGGCGGCCAGCGCGGTCGGACTCTGGGAGTCCGCGTACAGGTCGACGCCCGAAATGCCGCCGATCGGGGAGATGAAGCCGCCGATCGCCGCGCCGGTGGCCGAGGCGTCCAGCACCCAGTTCACGCCGAGATCCGCGGTCTTGTCGGCCGAGACCTCGACGATGATCGCCTGCACGATCACCTGCGCGCGGCGGATGTCGAGCTTGTCGATCACCGCATTGACCGCGCGCATGGTGCGCGGACCGGCCGTGATGATCAGCGAATTCGTGTCCTTGTCGGCCCAGATCGTGGCCATGCCGCCGGCCAGCGTGATGGTCGCGGCGCCGCCGGTGGCGGGGGCACCGGGCGCGGTGCCCTGGGCGTTCTGCTGCGGCTGCTGCTGCTGCTGCGGCTGTGGATTGGTGCGGTTCAGCAGCGCGTTCATGGTCGACGTCGAGCCGGAGGAGGTGCCCGAGAGCTGCTCCTTGAGCCGCGTTGCGAGGTCGGTCGCATCGGAGTAATGCAGGTATCGCACCTGGGTCTCGCTGCCGGTGTCCACCGGCGTGTCCAGGTGCGCGACCAGCGTGCGCACGCGCAGCCGCTGGCCCGGATCGCCGCTCACCAGCACGCTGTTGGAACGCTCGTCGGCCACGATCTTGATGTTGCTCGAGCCCTCGCCGCTCTGCGCGAGCAGGGAATTGAGCACGCGGGCGGTATCGGCCGCGGTCGCGCTGAGCAGCGGGATCACGTCGATGTCCGCGCTGCCGACCTGGTCGATGCGCTCGATGATGCGGATCATCCGGTTCACGTTGTTGGCGTGATCGGACAGGATCAGGATGTTGGCGCCGGTCACGGCCGAGAGCTGCGCGTTCTGCGGCATCAGCGGGCGCAGCACCGGCACGAGCTGGGCGGCGCTGACGTTCTTGACCGCGAGTACCTGGGTCACCATCTCGTCCGAGGTCGAGCTCACGTGATCCGGCAAGTCGTCGGCCGGGTACTGGCGCATGTTCGCATCGGGGACGATCTTGATCACGTTGCCGGCCGGCACGGCGACGAAGCCGTGGACCTGCAGGATCGCGAGGAACGCCTGGTAGAACTGGTCGGGCGTCATCGGCGTCGAGGACAGCATCGTGACCTGCGCGCGCACCCGCGGATCGATGATGAAGTTCTTGCCGGTCGCCATGCTGACCGCTTCGATGATCTGCGTGATGTCCGCTTCCTTGAAATTCGGCGTGATCCGCTCGGTGCTCTGCTGCTGCGCGAGCGCCAGCGCACTGATCGCCAGGGTCAGGAGCACGAGCCCCGCGCGCCGTCGCGCCGCCGTCGGCCTGGTTGCACTGTGGGATGTCACGGCTGTTCCTGTGGTCGTATCCAGTGGGTTCACGGTACGTGTCCGCCGGCACTAGCGCTGGCGTTCGGCATTCGGGTTCGCGGCGGGAGGCTCATCCGGTCCCGTCGCGGCGGCGGCCGGGGCCGCGCTCGGGGCCGGCGCTGGCGGCTCGCCCGCGGACTCGGCCGCGGGCGGCGGCGCGCCAAAGCGCATGCGCTGGCCGGCCATCGGTATCGCGGGCCCCGCCGACGTCGATGCGGCTTCGCCTTCGGCGAGCGCGTTCAGGGTCGCGAGGTTCAGCGCGATCTCCTGGGGCGAGCCATCGCGCGACACCGTCACGGTCGCGCTGCCGGAGGAAGAGAGCGTCTGCAGCACCTCCATCGCGCGCGACGGATCATCCAGCGCGCTGCCATTGACTGCCAGGATCAGGTCCCCGGCGCGCAGCCCCATTTCCTGGAATGCCCCGGCGCCGCGACTATTGCCCGGGAAGATGCGGTAGCCCTCGAGCTTGCCCTGAACGAATACCGGCTGCACGCGCATGATGCCGGCCAGCAGCGTCGCATTGTCGCGCGCTCCTGCGGCCGAGGTGCGCAGCAGCGGAGCGAGCGCCGTGCCCGGTGGCGCGGACTTGAGCGGCGTGTGTGGCAGCAGCAGCGACTCGAGTGCGCCATTACGCTCGATCAGCACGCGATCGGCATACACGGAACGCAGGTGTGCTCCGCCCGGGATCGCATCGCCGACCCCATACAGCTTGGCCGAGGCGGCCCGCTCGCCGATGATCGCCTGCCCGCGCGCGGGATCCCGGTCGGCGAGCACGCCGGTGAGCACGAGCGGCGCGGTGGTGGGCGGGGCATCGCCCGAGGCGCTTGCGCCGGCGAGCCCGAACAGGTGTGCGTTGACGATGGTCGCGAGCCTCAAGGTCGGATTCATCGCCGGGCGCATCGGCACCGGCAGCGTCGCCGGCGAGGCGCCGCCCGATGGAGCACCCTGGCCCTCGCCGCCGCCCAGCGCGCGCGTCAGCACCAGGGCGGAATCGAGCGCGAGCGCCACCAGCAGTGCGACGACCACGAGCTGCGCGCCACGCTCGCGCACGACGCGTGCCAGGCCCTGCGCACTCTTGATCTCGTCCAGCATAGGTACCGCGCTCACCGACTCTCCGCCCGCTCTCGGGAGCGATGTGACCGGACATCATACGGCGCGTTTCTTGGCGCTCTCAAGTGTTTGTTTCGGCTTGGTTCTTTTGGTTCCATGCGTCGCTCGTCGCCGACAGGTTCCGGACCCGCGTCACAGGCCCGCAGCAGGCCCTGCGCCGGCCCGGGGCGGACATGTACCGGGACATCGCAGTGGATTAGACTGACATGACACCGATGCTGCACTTGTGCTTCGACATTGTGACGGGGCTGTTCTCACGCGATGGGGCACAAGGAAACTAATCGTCCGGACAGCGGTATCGCCGTCGAGGAGGCACCGCCGGAGACGGCGCAACCGCCCCTCTACCGGGTCGTGCTGCTGAATGACGACTACACTCCGATGGAGTTCGTGGTCGACGTGCTGGAGCGGTTCTTTGCGATGGACCGGACCACCGCGACGCGTGTCATGCTGGAGGTGCATACACGGGGCAAGGGCGTTTGTGGAGTCTTTACATATGAAATCGCGGAGACCAAAGTGTCGCAGGTGACGAGCTACTCGCGCGAACACCAACACCCGCTGTTGTGCACGCTCGAGGCAGCCTGAAGCGCCCGCGGGAGAGGTGGAACAGTGTTGTCGAGCGAGCTGGAATTTTGCCTCAATCAGGCCTTTCACCAGGCGCGCACCGCCCGTCACGAATTCCTGACGGTCGAGCACCTGCTGCTGGCCATCCTCGACGCACCCAAGGTGCGCGAGGTGCTCGAGGGCTGCGGCGCGGATCTGGAGCGCCTGCAGCACCGACCTCAAGCAGCACGTCGAGAGCAACACCCCGCGGCTCGCGAGCAGCGAGGAGCGCGAGGTGCAGCCGACCCTCGGCTTCCAGCGCGTGCTGCAGCGTGCCGTGTTCCACGTGCAGTCCAGCGGCAAGAAGGAAGTCGGTGTCGTCAACGTGCTGGTGGCGATCTTCAGCGAGAAGCAGAGCCACGCCGTGTTCCTGCTGGCGCGCGGCACAGGTCACGCGCCTGGATGTCGTGAATTTCATCTCCCACGGCCTGACGCGCAGTCGGCGAGGCCAAGGCCGAGAAGGACCGCGACGAGACCGCGCTCGACGGGCGAGCGCGAGGGCGACGGCGGGCAGCGCGCTCGAGAAGTACGCGGTCAACCTCAACGCGCAGGCCCAGGAAGGGCGCATCGATCCGCTGATCGGGCGCAAGCTCGAGGTCGAGCGCACGATCGAGATCCTGTGCCGCCGCCGCAAGAACAACCCGCTCTACGTCGGCGAAGCCGGGCGTCGGCAAGACCGCCATCGCCGAGGGGCTCGCGCGCCTGATCGTCGAGGGCAAGGTGCCCGAGGTGCTCGCCGACTGCACGATCTACTCGCTCGACATGGGCGCGCTGATCGCCGGCACCAAGTACCGCGGCGACTTCGAGAAGCGCCTGAAGGCCGTGATCACCGAGCTCAAGAAGCAGCCGGGCGCGATCCTGTTCATCGACGAGATCCACACCGTGATCGGCGCCGGCGCGGCCTCGGGCGGCGTCATGGACGCCTCCAACCTGATCAAGCCGGTGCTCGCCAACGGCGAGCTGCGCTGCATCGGCTCGACGACCTACCAGGAATACCGCGGCATCTTCGAGAAGGACCACGCGCTGGCGCGCCGCTTCCAGAAGATCGACGTCGCCGAGCCGTCGGTGGCCGAGACGGTCGAGATCCTGCAAGGGCCTGAAGCCGAAGTTCGAGGAGCACCACGGCATCAAGTACACCGACGACGCGCTGCGCGGCGGCGGCCGAGCTGGCCGACCGCCACATCAACGAGCGCCACCTGCCGGACAAGGCCATCGACGTGGTCGACGAGGCCGGCGCGCGGCTGCGCCTGAAGCCGGCCGGCGAGCGCGAGCCGCGCGTGGAAGTCGCGCACATCGAGGACGTGGTGGCGCGCATGGCGCGCATCCCGGCCAAGAACGTCTCGACCTCCGACCGCGACCTGCTCAAGAACCTCGAGCGCAACCTCAAGCTGGTCATCTTCGGCCAGGACCCCGCGATCGAGACGCTCGCGGCGGCGATCAAGATGGCGCGCTCCGGCCTCGGCGACCAGCGCAAGCCGGTCGGCAGCTTCCTGTTCGCCGGCCCGACCGGCGTCGGCAAGACCGAGGTCACGCGCCAGCTCGCGATCGCCTCGGCATCGAGTTCATGCGCTTCGACATGTCCGAGTACATGGAGCGCCACACGGTCTCGCGCCTGATCGGCGCGCCGCCGGGCTACGTCGGCTTCGACCAGGGCGGCCTGCTCACCGAGGCGATCGCCAAGCACCCGCACTGCGTGCTGCTGCTCGACGAGATCGAGAAGGCGCACCCGGACGTGTTCAACATGCTGCTGCAGGTCATGGACCACGGCACGCTCACCGACAACAACGGCCGCAAGGCCGACTTCCGCCACGTGATCATCGTCATGACCACCAACGCCGGCGCCGCAGGAGATGAACCGGCCGTCGATCGGCTTCACCCACGCGGACAACGCCACCGACGGCATGGAGGCGATCCGGCGGCTGTTCTCGCCGGAGTTCCGCAACCGCCTCGACGCGATCATCCAGTTCGCGCCGCTCGATCCGGTCACGATCGAGCGCGTGGTCGACAAGCTGCTCGATCGAGGTCGAGGCGCAGCTCGAGCCCAAGGGCGTGCACGCTCGAACATCGACGAGGCCGCGCGGCGCTGGATCGCGCAGAAGGGCTACGACCCGAAGATGGGCGCGCGGCCGATGGCGCGCGTGATCCAGGAGCACATCAAGCGGCCGCTGGCCGAGGAGCTGCTGTTCGGCAAGCTCGTCGGGCGGCGGCACGGTGCGCGTCTCGGTGGCCGCGGACGGCGAGCGCGCTCGAGCTCGAGTCGCGCGCCGAGCGAGCCAGGCGCTGAAGTGACGGCCTGAGGCCGCGGCGTCGCCGCGGCGCGGCGCGGCTCAGCGGCCGCGGTAGACGATGCGGCCCTTGGTCAGGTCGTAGGGCGTCATCTCGACGGTGACCTGGTCGCCGGTGAGGATGCGGATGTAGTTCTTGCGCATCTTGCCCGGAGATATGCGCGGTCACGACGTGGCCATTCTTCAGCTTGCACGCGGAAGGTGGTGTTGGGCAGGGTCTCGACGACCTCGCCTTCCATCTGGATGGCATCTTCTTTCGGCATGCTGCGCTGCGCGACCTCAGGGGCCGCGAATTCTGCATAAAGGGGCCGCGGCAATGCAACGCGGCAGCGCACGGCGGTGCACCGCGGCGCGATGCCGCCGGCGCCGATGCGCCGTGCAGCGGCGCCTCAGCGACGCCGCAGCAGCGCCAGGAACTCGCGCCGCGGGATCGCGCGGCTGCCGAGGCTGCGCAGGTGCGGCGAGGGCAGCTGGCAGTCGATCAGGTCGATGCCGAGCGCCAGCGCAGCGCTCGACCAGGCCGCGCCAGCGCGGCCTTCGAGGCGTCGCGTCTCGCGGCTGAACATCGACTCGCCGAAGAACATCCCGCCGCAGCTGCACGCCGTAGAGGCCGCCGACCAGCGCACCGCCACGCCAGATCTCGTAGCTGATGCGCGACGCCCGCGCTGTGCAGCGCGCAGTACGCCGCGCGCATCTCCGGGGTGATCCAGGTGCCCCGGGCTGCGGCGCGCGGCGCGGCGCAGGCGCGCACCACCGCGGCGAAATCGCGGTCGGCGTGCAGACTCGAAGCCGCGGCTGCGCAGCGCTCGCGACGAGGCTGCGCGAGCGCCGGAATCCCGCCGGCCAGAGCACCTCGCGCGGGTCGGGGGACCACCACAGCACCGGCTGGCCCGGCGAATACCACGGAAAGATGCCGCGCTCGGTACGCGGCGATGAGCCGTTCGGGGCGTCAGGTCGCCGCCGGCTGCGAGCAGCCCGGCGGCTCGCGCAGCGCCGCTCCGGCGGCGGAAACCGGTCGGGCGGATCATCCGGTGCGAGCCAGGTGATCATCCGCGGCGCCGCTCACGCCAACCCGGCCGGGGCTTCAGGCGCGCCGGGCATCCGTTGCGCGGAACGGAGCGTGCGCACTCGGCCTCGGCCGCGTAGGCGTCGATCGCATCGCGCCTCGCGCGTCGAGGTAGCTGGCCGATCGCGCGGCGCAGCAGCGGGTCGGCGATCCAGTGGGCGGACCAGGTCAGCGCCGGTTCGAAGCCGCGCGCGATCTTGTGCTCGCCCTGCGTGCCGGGTTCGAAGCGCCGGATGCCGTGCTCGATGCAGTAGTCGATGCCCTGGTAGTAGCAGGCCTCGAAATGCAGGCTGTGATAGTCCGCAGCGGCGCCCCAGTAGCGTCCGATACAGCGTGTCGGCCGAGCGGAAGAACACGGCCGCCGCAACCGGCTTGCCGGCGCACACCGCGAGCTTCACCAGCAGCGCGTCGCCGAGGCTGCGCGCGATCTGCGCAAAGAACTCGCGATTGAGGTACGGGGAGTGGCCGTGGCGGATGAAGGTCATGGCGTGAAAATCGTGCACCAGCCCGATCAACGCATCGTCCAGCTCCGCGCCCCCGAGCGTACGGAATTCGATGCCCTGTTCGAGCACGCGCCGCCGCTCGCGCCGCGCTTTCTTGCGCTTGTCGGCCGAGAAGCCATCGAGGAAGTCCCCGAAATCACGATAGCCGCGGTTGTGCCACTGGAAGTGGCAATCGCGGCGCAGCAGCCAGCCGTCCGCGGCACACGCGGCGCGGCCCGGCTCGTCGAGGAACAGGGCGTGCACCGAGGACAGCTCGCCCGCCTGGGCGTGCTCGCGCATGGCGGTGAGCAGGCGCCGGCCGTGGCCCGCCGCCGCCGCGTCGTCCCGCACCAGCAGGCGCGGGCCGGTGGCAGGCGTGAACGGCACCGCGCACAGCAGTTTCGGGTAGTAGCGGCAGCCCGCGCTGGGATGCCGCCCGCGCCCAGGCGAAGTCGAACACGAATTCGCCCCAGGAGTGGTCCTTCAGGTAGAGCGGCGCCGCGGCCACGAGACCCGCAGCGTCGCTCTGCACCAGATGCCGCGGCGTCCAGCCACCGCGCGCGGTCACGCAGCCACTGTCCTCGAGCGCGGCCAGGAACTCGTGGCGCAGGAACGGGTAGCCGGCGGTCAGGGCGTTCCATTGCGCAGCGGGTACTTCGTGGATCGAGTGGAGAAAGCGGCTGTGCACGCGGTGCTGGCCTGCCGCCGGCATCAGGACCCGGGCTGGCCGGAAGGGTCCGACTGCTCGAGATAGCGGTCGGCGTCGAGCGCCGCCATGCAGCCCGAGCCCGCGGAGGTGATGGCCTGGCGGTACACGTGGTCGGCGACGTCGCCGGCGGCGAACACGCCCGGCGAGGCTGGTCGCCGTAGCGTCGCCCTGGCTGCCGCCACGCACCTGGATGTAGCCGCCGTGCATCTCGAGCTGGCCGCGCGAACAGCTCGGTATTCGGCGTGTGCCCGATCGCGATGAAGACGCCGCTCAGCTCGAGCGTGCGCAGCGCGCCATCGCGCACCGAGCGCACGCGCACCCCGTGCACGCCGGCGTCGTCACCGAGGATCTCCTGTACTTCGTGATGCCACAGGAAGCTGACCCGGCCCGCCCGCTCGCGCTCGAACAGCCGGTCCTGCAGGATCTTCTCGGCGCGCAGCCGGTCGCGCCGGTGCACCAGCGTCACGTGCGCGGCCAGATTCGACAGGTACAGCGCCTCCTCGACGGCCGTATTGCCGCCGCCGATGACCGCGACGCGCTGGCCGCGGAAGAAGAAGCCATCGCAGGTGGCGCAGGCCGAGACACCGCGCCCGCGGTAGGCCTCCTCCGAGGCGAGCCCGAGGTAGCGGGCCGAGGCGCCGGTCGCGATGATCAGCGCGTCGCAGCTGTAGCTCCCGGCATCGCCGCGCAGCCTGAAGGGCCGCACCGACAGGTCGGCGGCGAAGAGGTGATCGGCGACGATCTCGGTCGCGAAGCGCTCCGCGTGCGCGCGCATGCGTGCCATCAGCGCCGGCCCCTGCAGGCCCTCGACGTCGCCGGGCCAGTTGTCCACGTCGGTCGTGGTCATCAGCTGGCCGCCCTGCTCGAGCCCGGTGATCAGCATCGGCCTGCGATTGGCGCGTGCGGCATAGACTGCCGCGGAGTAGCCGGCGGGGCCGGAGCCAATGATGATCAGTCGGCGATGCTCTGCAGGACTCATTTGCACTCCGGCGCAAGGCGCTGTCCCAAATCATATAAGATTCAGCCGTGGCTGAATCCACCGTCCAGGGCCGATTGCCGCTGCGTCTGTCCGCGGTGGTCGTACGCGGGCTGCGCGAGAGCGCGGCCATCGCGCTCGGCGTCCTCGCGCTCGTGCTCGCCGTCGCGCTGCTGAGCTTCGATGCCCATGATCCCGGATTCTCCTCCACCGGCTCGGGCGCCCCGGTGCACAACCGCGTGGGTCCGGTCGGCGCCTGGTTCGCGGACGCGCTGTACTTCCTGTTCGGGCGTCCGGCCTACCTGCTGCCGGTGATGCTCGGCATCGCGGCCTGGCGACTCGCGCGTGGCGGCGGAACGGTCGAGGCCCACTCCCGCCTGAATCTCGCGGTGCGGGTCGCCGGGTTCCTGGTCATGCTGGTGGCGAGCTGCTGCGCTCGCCGCCCTGCACTGGATGCCCGGGCACGCTGCCACAGGGTGCCGGCGGCATCGTCGGCAGCGCGGCCGGCGAGGCGCTCGAGTCGGGGCTCAAGCTGCTCGGCGCGACGCTGCTGCTGCTGGCGGCATGGATGGCTGGTGCGGCCGTGACCTTCGGGGTGTCCTGGTTCGCGGTCATGGATCGCATGGGCGGCTGGACCTGGGCCGCCGTGCGGCTCGCGCGCGAGCGCGCGCAGCAGGCGCGCACCAGCAGCGCCGGGCGTTCGGCGCGCCTCGAGCGCAAGGAAGCGGTGCAGGCCGAACAGAAGAAAGTCGCCGCGCGTCCCGCACCGCGCATCGAAGCCCCGGCGCCCGCGGCTCCCAAGAGCGAGCGCGCGGAGAAGGAGCGGCAGGTCCCGCTGTTCGATCCGCCCCAGGCCCGCGAGCTGCCACCGCTCGACCTGCTGGATGATCCGGGCGTGCGCGAGCCGTCCTATTCGGCCGAGGCGCTCGAGGCGATGTCGCGCCTGGTCGAGCTGAAGCTCAAGGATTTCGGCGTCGACGTCGAAGTCGTCGCCGTGCACCCCGGCCCGGTCGTGACCCGCTTCGAGATGCGGCCCGCGCCCGGCGTCAAGGCGAGCCAGATCACGGCGCTGTCCAAGGACCTTGCCCGCTCGCTCTCGACCATCAGCGTGCGCGTGGTCGAGGTCATCCCCGGCAAGTCGGTCATGGGCCTCGAGATCCCGAACGAGAAGCGCGAGATCGTCACCCTCGGGGAGATCATCCGCTCCAAGGCCTACGACGACGTGCCCTCGCCGCTGGTGCTCGCGCTCGGCAAGGACATCGGCGGCCTGCCGGTGGTCGCGGATCTCGCGCGCATGCCGCACCTGCTGATCGCCGGCACCACCGGCTCGGGCAAGTCGGTCGCGATCAACGCGATGGTCCTGAGCCTGCTGTACAAGTCCACCGCCGAGCACGTGCGCCTGATCATGATCGACCCGAAGATGCTCGAGCTGTCGGTGTACGAGGGGATTCCGCACCTGCTGGCGCCGGTCGTGACCGACATGAAGCAGGCTGCCAATGCGCTGCGCTGGGGCGTCGCCGAGATGGAGCGGCGCTACCAGCTGATGTCCGCCCTCGGCGTGCGCAACATCGCGGGCTACAACCGGCGCGTCAAGGATGCGATCGCCGAGGGCAAGCCGATCCGCGATCCGGTCATGATGGCGCGCGCGGCGAACGATCCGCACCTCGACCAGAGCACGATCCCGAACCTCGAACCGCTGCCGTTCGTGGTCGTCATCATCGACGAGCTCGCGGACCTGATGATGATCGTCGGCAAGAAGGTCGAGGAACTCATCGCCCGCCTCGCGCAGAAGGCGCGCGCGTCCGGCATCCACCTGGTCCTCGCGACCCAGCGCCCCTCGGTGGACGTGATCACCGGCCTGATCAAGGCGAACATTCCGACCCGCATCGCGTTCCAGGTGTCGGCCAAGGTCGATTCGCGCACCATCCTGGACCAGATGGGCGCCGAGTCGCTGCTCGGGCACGGCGACATGCTGTACCTGCCGCCGGGCACGTCGATGCCGACCCGCGATTCACGGCGCCTTCGTCTCCGACCAGGAAGTGCATCGCGTGGTCGATTCGCTCAAGCGCGCCGCGGCACCCGAACTACATCGACGAAGTCCTGCAGGGACCCTCGACGCCGATACCGGGCCTGGCCGGCGAGGACGACGACGGTGCGGCCGACGGCCTGGACCCGGAGCAGGACGCGCTCTACGACGAGGCGGTGAAGATCGTCACCAGCGAGCGCAAGCCGTCCATCTCCTACGTGCAGCGCCGCCTGAAGATCGGCTACAACCGCGCGGCCCGGCTGCTCGAGGCGATGGAGCTGGCGGGCATCGTCGGTCCCCTGCAGTCCAATGGCGGCCGTGAGGTGCTCGCGCCGCCGCCACCGGGCCAATGAGGCGCGCCGGCGTGGCACGGCGCGGCGCGATCGCGTTGCTGCTGTGCGCGCTGTCGGCGGCCGCCCTGGCTGCCAGCGCTCCCGGCAGCCCCATCGCCGATGCCACGGTGCTCGATCGCTACCTGCAGGGATTGACCAGTCTGCGCACCGGATTCCAGCAGACGGTCCACGATGCGCATGGCGCGAGTGGTGGAGTCCGGTGCCGGTGAACTGATCGTGCAGCGGCCGGGCAGGTTCCGCTGGGACTACCGACCGAACGCGAGCACCAGCGCCGATGCCGGGCCGAGCGGCCAGCTGCTGGTCGCCGATGGCCGCAACCTCTGGTTCTACGACCGCGAGCTCTCGCAGGTCACGGTCCGGCCGGTCGCGAGCGTGCTGTCTCCGACGCCGGTGATGCTGCTGTCCGGTTCGGTCGCGGACCTGCACGCGCAGTTCGACGTCAGCGCCGGCAAGGCGCACGATGGCCTCGACTGGGTCGTGATCCAGCCGCGCAGTGCGCGAGGCGGATTTCAGTCACGCCGAACTCGGCTTCGCCGGCGAGCAGCTCGCGCGCATGATCATCAACGACCGGCTCGGCCAGACCGTGCGCCTGGACTTCGAGCACAGCCAGCGCAACGCGCCGCTCGACGCGGCGAATTTCAGCTTCGTGCCACCGGCGGGCGTCGATGTCATCGGCACCCCGCAACCCTAGGCGCCGCGGCGCGCAGCGCCCGGCGGCGCTGCCCGACGCCATGCTGGCGGCGCGGCCACTCGCCGAGCGCATGCGCCCGCGGACCACGACCGAGTTCGTCGGCCAGTCGCATCTGCTCGGGGCCGGGCAAGCCCCTGCATGCCGCGATCGAGCGCGGCGTGCTGCATTCGCTGATCCTGTGGGGCCCGCCCGGCACCGGCAAGACCACGCTGGCGCGGCTGATCGCCGAGCGCAGCGCCGCCCGGTTCATCGCGCTCTCGGCGGTGCAGGCCGGAATCAAGGATATCCGCGAGGCGGTCGAGCGGGTGCGCGCGAGGCCGCGGCCGCGGGGCAGCGCACGGTGCTGTTCCTCGACGAGGTGCACCGCTTCAACAAGGCGCAGCAGGATGCGTTCCTGCCGCACGTCGAGGACGGCACGCTGATCTTCATCGGCGCGACGACCGAGAACCCGTCCTTCGAGATCATCGGCGCGCTGCTGTCCCGGGCGCGCGTCTACGTGCTGCGGCCGCTCGAGGCCCGCCGAGCTGCGTGCGCTGATGGCCCGCGCGCTCGGCGATCCGGAGCGCGGGCTCGGAACCCTGCAGCTCACGATCGATCCGGAGGCGGCCGAGCTGCTCGCGCACGCCGCCGACGGCGACGCGCGCCGGGCGCTGAACCTGCTCGAGCTCGTTGCGGGACTGGCGGTCGCGACCGCGGACTGCGGTGATCTCGCTGGCGCTCGCGCAGGAGGTCGCCAGCGGCGGTCGGCGGCGCTTCGACAAGGGCGGCGAGCAGTTCTACGACCAGATCTCGGCGCTGCACAAGGCCGTGCGCGGCACCGATCCGGATGCGGCCCTGTACTGGTTCGCGCGCATGCTCGACGGCGGCTGCGATCCGCACTATCTGGCGCGGCGCATCACGCGCATGGCGAGCGAGGATGTCGGCACTGGCCGATCCGCGCGCGCTGCAGATCGCGCTCGAGGCCTGGATGGCCTTCGAGCGGCTCGGCAGTCCCGAGGGCGAGCTCGCGCTGGCCCAGGCCGTGGTCTACCTGGCCGTCGCGGCCAAGAGCAACGCGCTGTACCGTGGCCTACGGGCCGGCGCAGGCCGATGTCGAGCGCTACGGCTCGCTCGACGTGCCCCTGCACCTGCGCAATGCGCCCACGCGGCTGATGCGCGAGCTCGGTCACGGCCACGGTTACCGCTATGCGCACGACGAGCCCGACGCGTTCGCGGCCGGCGAGCGCTACTTTCCCGATGGCATGCCGGCGCAACGGTATTATCATCCGACGCCGCGCGGCCTCGAGCAGCGCATCGGCGAGGCGCTGGAACGGCTGCGCTCGCGCGCAGGCGCCAGCCAGCCCGCCGCGGCAGCAGCTCACCGCGGACCGGGCGCGGTGGACCATGGCGGTGCCGGGAGAAGGGATGATCGATCCAAAACTGCTGCGCTCCGCGGGTACGGAAGTCGCACGCAATCTCGCGCGGCGCGGCTTTGCGCTCGATGTCGGTGCGCTGCAGGCGCTCGAGGAGCGGCGCCGGCACTGGCAGATCGAGGTCGACCGGCTGCGCGCGGCGCGCAACAGCCATGCGAAGGCGGTGGGTCAGGCACGCGGCCGCGGCGAGGACATCGCGCCGCTGGTCCTCGAGGGCGAGCGCCTCACGGCGGGGCTCGCCGCGGCGGACGCCGAGCTCGCCGCGCGTGCAGGCGGCAGCTCGAGCGGATCGCGCTGGAGCTGCCGAACCTGCTGCACGAGTCGGTGCCGGACGGGCGCGATGAGAGCGCCAATGTCGAGGTCGCGCGGCACGGCGAGCCGCGTCGCTTCGACTTCGAGGCCGCGCGATCACGTCGCCATCGGCGAGGCACTGGGCCAGCTCGATTTCGAGGCGGCCGCGCGCATGTCCGGTGCGCGCTTCGTCGTGATGCGCGGCGCGCTGGCCCGGCTGCAGCGCGCGCTCGCGCAGTTCATGCTCGACCTGCATACCCGCGAGCACGGCTACACCGAGGTCTACGCGCCGTACCTGGTCGGGCCGCAGGCGCTCACCGGCACCGGCCAGCTGCCGAAATTCGAGACGGAGCTGTTCGCGCTGCGCGGCGAGCACGGGCCTGTACCTGATCCCGACCGCCGAGGTTCCGCTGACCAACCTGGTGCGCGAGCAGATCCTCGAGGACGCCGCGCTGCCGCTCAGGTTCGTCGCGCACACGCCGTGCTTCCGCTCCGAGGCAGGCGCCGCCGGACGCGACACGCGCGGCATCATCCGCCAGCACCAGTTCGACAAGGTCGAGCTGGTGCAGATCGTGCGTCCGGCCGATTCCTACGCGGCGCTCGAAGCGCTGCGCCGCCACGCCGAGACCGTACTCGAGCGCCTGGCGCTGCCCTACCGCATGCTGGCGCTGTGCGCCGGGGACGTCGGCTTCGTCGAGCGCCAAGACCTACGACCTCGAGGTCTGGCTGCCCTCGCAGCAGCGCTACCGCGAGATCTCCTCGTGCAGCAACTGCGAGGCCTTCCAGGCGCGGCGCATGCAGGCGCGATGGCGCAATCCCGCCAGCGGCAAACCCGAACCGCTGCATACGCTGAACGGCTCCGGCGTCGCCGTCGGCCGCGCGCTGGTCGCGGTGCTCGAGAATTACCAGCAGGCGGATGGCAGCGTCGCGATCCCCGCAGTGCTGCGGCCCTACATGGGCGGAGCGGACCGCATCGACTCGAGGAGCGCCGTCGATGCTGTCTGACGCTCCGCGATTCAACGCTGCGCGCCGCCATGGCTGGGTGCTGCTGGGCTCCGGCGCGGCATTCTCGCTGCTGGGTCTGGTCCTGCGATCGCTGGCGCTCGCGCCCTCCGGCAACGTCCCGCCTCCCCCGGGTGGCTGGCTGCCCACGATTGCCGTGCCACACGCGCTCGGATACCTCGGTGCCGCGCTGTGCACCGTGGGTGCCGCGTTCCTGTCCGCCGCGCTGATGGCCTTTGCACGCCGCAGGCATCTGGCCGCCGAGATCGACGCGCGTGCCGCTCACGCGGCGCCGGAGTCGATCGGGGAGCCGCCGCGCGGCCCCGGTCGCCTGTACTGGCGCGCGGCGCTATCGTGGTGCGCCGCCCGCCTGCGATCGTGGATCCGCGACCCGGAGCTGATTGCGCGCTGGCCGCCACCGCTGGTCGCGCTGCTGTTCGGGGCGGTGGCGCTATGGGCGGTCGTGGCGCTGTGGCGCGCGAGCGCCGAGCCCGCATTCGATCCGACGACGCTCAAGCTCATCGGTGCCGGCCTCGTGATCGCTGCCTTTCCGCTGCTGGCACTGGAGCGCTATTACGCGACGTTGAGCGCGGAGCTGCTCCCGGAGGCGCCACAGCTCGAACGGCTGCTGCGCCTGCCGGTCGCGGTGTGTCTCATCCTCGCACTCGAACTGATCCTGCGATCGGTCGGCATCGGCTGGGCGCTGCGGCTGGAGTGGCTGACCGCCTTGCTGGTCGGCGTGGTCGCGCTCGAACTGGTGCTGCGCTGCGCCGTGATCCTGTTCCTGCCGATCGCGCCGATCGAGCTGCGGGTCTCGCTCGCGGACAGCAGCTTCGCGGGGGCGGTGCTGCGCCTGCGCCCGCCCAGCCTGCGATCCATCAATATCGCCGTGCGGCGCCAGCTCGGTATCGATCTGTCGCGCAGCTGGGCTCTCGGTTTCATCCAGAAGGCCGCGCTGCCGGTGCTGGTCGGCATCGGACTGCTCGCCTGGGGACTGACCGGGGTCACGACGCTGCGCATCGACCAGCGCGGGATCTACGAGCGCTTCGGTGCGCCGGCCGAGGTGTTTGGCCCCGGCCTGCACTTCCATCTTCCGTGGCCGCTCGGCGCGATCCGGCCCACGGAACTGGGCGTGGTCCACCTGCTGCCGATCGAGTTCCTGCTGCCTGGCGGGTCGGTGGCCGGCCGGTCCTCCAGCGTCGGCGCCGACGCGGGCCAGCGCCTGGCCCCGGCCGAGGCGCTCCCTCCGAGGAGCTCGAACCGCCTGTGGACCGACGATCATCCGTTCGAGGGCAGCTACCTGATCGCCAGCGAGGAGCGCGGCCAGCAGAGCTTCCAGCTCGTCAACATCGACATGGCGGTCATGTACCGGGTGGGCCTGTCCGAAGCGTCCGCCCGTGCGGCGGCGTATCGCGTCGCCGACATCGACGCGCTGATCCAGGCACTGTCCGGGCAGCTGCTGGTGCGCTACTTCACCCACAACACACTGCTCGACCTGCTGGGACAGAGCCGCGAGCGCTTCTCACAGCAGTTCCAGACCGCGCTGCAGGCCCAGCTCGACCAGTTCGGCACCGGCGTCGAGGCCATCGGCGTATCGGTCGAGGCCATCCATCCGCCCCCGGGAGCGGCCAGCGCCTACCATGACGTGCAGGCCGCGGAGATCATCGCGACGACGCGCATCTCGGTGCGGCGCGGCGAGGCCACGCGCTCGCTCAAGGCGGCGCAACGCCTCGCCGGCGCCGACCGGAACGAGGCCGCGGCGGCGGCTGCGGAGCGTGTCGCCGAAGCGCAGAGCCAGGCCACGCTGTTCGCGGCCGACCGGGCGGCCCATGCACAGGACGGCTACGCGTTCCTGTTCGAACGCTGGCTCGATGACCTCGTGAAGGGACTGGCGGATTCGAGGGTCGTGCTGATCGATCACCGGCTGGGGCCGCAGAGCATTCCGGCACTCGACCTGCGCTCGATCGACGCGGTGACGTCGGGCTACATCCCGCCGGCCGCGCCTGCGAGCGCGCCGTCGCCGCCGGGGGCCGGACCGCCGGTCCCGGCGAATTCGGCCCAGCCGCCGGTCGTGGACCAGCTCGATGTGGATGAACGCTGAGATGGACGCCGAGGAGGGAAGACGATGACGCCGGAAACCTCGATCAAGACCGGCTTCGCGCTCTGGATGGCGCGCAACGGCCGCGTCATGGCGGCGGGCCTGATCGTCGCGATTGCGGCGCTGGCAGCCTGCGGCGTACTCGTCGTGCCTGGCGAGGCGATCGTACTGACCCGGCTCGGCAATCCGGTGCGGGTACTCACCGCGCCAGGGCTCGCGTGGAAGATTCCGGCCCCGATCGAGAGCACGATCCCGGTCGATCTGCGGCTGCGGACCACCTCGAGCGGGCTGCAGGACGTCGGCACGCGCGACGGACTTCGCATCCTGGTCCAGGCCTACGTCGCGTGGCAGGTGCCGGATGATGCCGAGCACATCCGCCAGTTCCTGCGCGCGGTGCAGAACCAGCCGGATGTCGCGGCGGATCAGCTGCGCAGCTTCATGGGATCTTCGCTGGAGATCACGCTGAGCAGCTTCGACCTGGCGAGCCTGATCAACACCGATGCCTCGAAGATCCGGTTGGGCGAGCTCGAATCGCGGCTGCGCGATCGCATCGGTGAGCAGGCGCTGCGGGTATACGGTATCCGGATCCTGCAGGTGGGCCTCGAGCGCCTGACGCTGCCGGCCGAGACCCTGGATGCCACGGTCGCGCGCATGTCCGCCGAGCGGGAAACGGTGGCGGCCGAGCGGCAGGCGGAAGGCGAGCGGGCTGCGGCCGAGATCGTTTCCAATGCCGATCGGGACGCACGCGTGCTGCGCGCGCAGGCCAAGGCCGAGGCCTCGGCGATCGACGCCAAGTCGAGGGTCGACGCCGCCGACATCTACGCCAAGGCCTATGGCCGCGACCACGAACTCTATACGCTGCTGCGCTCGCTCGACACGCTCTCGACGGTCATCCACCCGAACACGACACTGATCCTGCGCACCGACGCGGCGCCGTTCCGTGTGCTGGTGGACGGCCCCGGTCGCAGCGCCGGCACCCTGCCTGCCGCGGCCGGGAGGCAGCCTTAAGATGCAGCCGGATGCCGGCAGCGCGGTGAGTCCCGCGAAGGGTGCCTGGGAGCAGGCGGCCGAGCGTTCCTTCACGTTCCTGTTCGTCGTGGTCTGCCTGCTCGCGCTCGCGTGGCTGCTCTCCAATTGCCGGCAGGTGCCGCCCGACAGCCGGGCGATCGTGCTGCGGCTCGGCAGCGTGGTGCGCGTGGAAGGAGCCGGGCTGCTGCTGGCGCTGCCCCGGCCCTTCGAGCAGGTGCTGACGCTGCCGTCGGCCGACCGCCAGATCGCCTTCACCATCTACGCGTTCCAGTCGGCCGCTCCCGCCGAAGGTGCTTTCCCTTCCGGCGAGGGCCTCACGGATGCGAGCGGGGCGTCGACGCCGATCAGTCGTGATCCGACCCAGAACGTGTCGATGCTGATGACCGGTGACATGAGTGTGGTGCATTTCGATGCGCGGCTGTTCTACCGGATCACGGATCCCACCGCGTACGTGCTGTCCGCCGAGCACGTGGCCGCGGCGCTCGAGCGCCTGTTCGTGGCGAGTTCCGTGGCCGTGGCCGCGAGCCGCGATCTGGATACCATCCTGGTCGCGCGCCCGGACCGTGACGCCTACAGCGATGTAGCAACGCTGCTCGGGCAGGTGCCCCGTCGGCGACGAGACTCGATGGTGACCAGGTGTCCCGGCCGCAACTTGCGCACACCGACGAAGATGGTTCAGGGCACCGGCGCACAACTGTGTTGCAAGTAGCCGGCGACAGCGCCACGGTCCAGCTCACGGCGAAACCCCGGCACGCCGTGAAGCGCCTTGAGCTCCGACCCCGAACACGAACGGAAGCCCGGCCCAGCCGTAGTACAGCGGCTTCTCGCCGAAGCGGTCGCGCACCAGGTGCAGCTGCCTGTCTGCGCCGGTCCCACAGGGCGGCGGCGAACATCCCCCTCACAGGCATCGAGCGCCCGGTCGAGGCCCCGCCGCTCCACCGCCTCCAAGAGGACCTCTGTATCGGAGTCCCGCGGAAGCGGTGTCCCGGCGTCGGCCAACCGGCGTCGGGAGGTCGCAGGGTGGTTGTAGACCTCCCCGTTGTAGCTTGAGTACCCAGCGGCCCCCCGCGGAGACCATGGGCTGAGCGCCCCACCCGGCCCGAGATCGATCACCGAGAAGGCGCCGGTGCCGGAGCGCCACCCCGGCCTGAGCGTCCACCCAGGTGCCGTGGGTCGTCGGGTCCACGATGGCCCGAGTGTCGACGCCATGGTGGCGGCCAGGGGGCACCGAGGGACGGTCGGCCGCGGTGGCGCCGGTCCGGGTCGAGGATGCCGGGCGATCCCGCACATGTCCGGTCAGCTCCGTGGCCGGGAGGGTCGGATGCCGGGGCGGGGGCCGGAGGCCGTAGTGGGTGAGCTCACCTTCGGTGCGTTCGGTAGTGGCCGTGCTCGGCCGTAGTGGCCCGGCGACACCGTCCCACAGGGCCGCGGAGGGATGGCCCGGCAGTGCGTCTGGGCCCTGGGGCCTTCTGCAGGTGCCACGCCGAGTACGCCAGGTGCCACACGTACCAGCAGACGGTCGGCCGTGGCAGCCGGGCCAACAGGACGGAGTTGCGGGCGTGGTAATACGCCCTCCAGGACTCCGCCCTCGTCGGTGGGGCGCTCTGCCCCCACGTGCGCCTCGACCCTGCCCGCTGAGGTCTGTTGGGCGGCGACGGCCTCGGGCGGAGCACCACGTCGACGAGAACGTCGAACCCCCCCTTGCGTACGCGGCAGAAGAAGTCGAAGTCCTCGAGGCCGAAGTACCACTCCGATGCCGGGTCGGGCACGATGCCCGCGTCGAACACCGGACGCGGGCCAACAAGGTCGCCCCCCAACTGGCGACGTCGACGGAAACCAGCTCGTTCGGCGCCTCCTGGATTCTGGGGACCACGTTCACCGTGTCCGCGCCACGGCCGACGAAGCGCCGCCCGTTGTGCGGACCACGGTGCCGACCGGTGACGTGGGACACCAGGCTGTGGGCCTCGACCCGGTCCAGCAGATGGGATCACCCACGCGGTGTCGGCAGGGAGAACAGCCCCACGTCGTCCTCGCACAGATAGGCCCAACGCACGGGACGGGTCGGCGAAGGCCCGCTCCCATACCGACGCGGAAACCCCCCGGCGGGACCCAGGGTTCCCGGGGCAGCCGCACCATCTGCACAGCGGGCCTCGGCGGGCGTCCTTCGAGGCCACCCTCTCCGTTGACCACCACGACCACGGCGCCTGCCGGGAAACCCTTCCGATCGATAAGTGCGCGCACCACCTCGGTGGCGAGGCGCGGTCGACGGTAGGTGAGCACGACCGCACGAACCGAGGGTGGCGGCGCGACGGCCCCACCGGCCTCGTCGGTCGGACCCGATTGGTTCTTCATGCCACCCCCACCCCGATAGGCTAACAACGGAGTTGGAGGGCAGCGGCAGCGTGTCGGACGTGCACAAAGCGAGCGACCGGCCGCTGATCAGCGTGGTGATGCCGGTGCACCAACGGGCTGCCCTGGCTCGAGGTCCAACTCCGGGCTCTGTCGGACCAAGAGTTCGCCGGGGGCTATGAAGTGGTCGTCTCCGACAACGGCTCGGCCGACGGCGCCCGCCAAATTGGTCGAGGAGTGGAGTCTCCCACGACGACCGGATCAGGCTGGTGGACGCCTCCGCCCGTCGGGGACCGGCTGCGGCACGCAACGCCGGCGTGCGGTCGGCCCACGCCGGGTTACTCGCCTTCTGCGACGCCGACGACGAGGTGCAGCCGGGCTGGCTGGCCGCCGCCGCCGAGGCGCTCTCGGCGGCCGACCTCGTCGCTGGGACCTTCGACTTCGGCGTCCTGCAGGGCGCTCCCCCGTCCCCTCCCGCTCCAGCCGCAACCCGGAACTGGGCTTCCTGCCCTTCGCCCTCGGCGCCAACTTGGCCGTGCCGACACAAGGCCTTCGAGGCCGTCCACAGCTTCCGCGAGGACCTCCTC
>CAWIQV010000005.1:0-18169 GCA_963838275.1 uncultured Gammaproteobacteria bacterium
CTTGATCAGCGTGCCATCGGGCAGGCGCAGTTCGCCCCACCCGCCATTGAGCGGACTGCTGCGCTCGAACGGGTGCCTGGCTGCCGCGACCTCGTCGATCTCGATGCCCCAGCCCGGCGCCTCGTTCGCGTACAGGTAGCCGTTCTTCAGCACCGGGCAGCCGCGGAAGATCTCCTGCGCCGCGGCGTTGAATCCCGAGTATTCCTGGATGCCGAAATTGCTGCAGGTCAGGTCCAGCGCCAGGTTCGCGCAGTGCCCGACCGGTGACACGTCCGCGGGTCCGTGCCAGGCGGTGCGCACGCCCATCGCTTCACAGATCGCCGCGATCTTGCGACACGGCGTCAGGCCCCCGGCCTCCGACACGTGGATGCGGATGAAATCGATCAGCCGCTCGTTCACCAGCGCGAGCCATTCATGCGGGCTGTTGAACAGTTCGCCCATCGCGATCGCGGTCGTGCACTGCTGGCGGATGTTGCGGAAATACGCGATGTCCTCGGGCGACAGCACGTCCTCCAGGTAGAACAGCCGGAAGCGCTCCAGGTCCTTCGCGAACTGCACCGCCTCGGTGGTGTTGACCCGTTCGTGGGCATCGTGGATCAGCTCGATCTCGTCCCCGAGCTGTGAGCGGCAGGCCTCCAGCAGCTGCAGCACGCGGCGGATGTAGCCTTCGCGCTCGAACACCGGCGCGTCGTGCAGCGCCGGCAGTCGCGGACCATTGCCACCCGCCGCGCCGTAGCCGCTCATCCCGGGAACGCCGACCTGCACGCGCACGTGCCGGAAGCCCTGCGCGATGATCTGCCGGGCGCTGTCGATGGTCTCGGCGATCTCGTTGCCCGAGGCATGGGTATAGCAGGCCGCGGCCTCGCGGCATTTGCCGCCGAGCAGCTCATAGACCGGCAGGTTCGCCTGGCGTCCCTTGATGTCCCAGAGCGCCTGATCGACGCCGCTGATCGCCGAGTTCAGTACCGGGCCGTTCTTCCAGTACGAGCTGTCGTAGCTGAGCTGCCAGGTATCCTCGATGCGGTCCGCTGCCCGGCCCACCAGCAGCGGCTTCAGGTATTTCTCGACTGCCGGCGCGATGAGGTCCGCGCGCTGCGTGAACGTCGCGCAGCCGTAGCCGTAGAGCCCGTCCTGGTCGGTCGTGACCTTCACGACGCACAGTCGTACGCCCTGCGGCGCGGTGTTGATCACGCTGATGTCGCGGATGCGCGGTGCGCGCATGCCGCGGGCGGCCGCGGCGGTCGCGGCCTGCGCGTGCGCCTCGCGCCGTGCCAGCAGTGCGGCACCGGCGCCCAGCCCCAATCCGATGAAATCGCGCCTGCGCATCGCTGGACCCCCCCCCCATCTGATGTCGTCGCGGCAATTGCCGATGCCGTCGCGGCAATGGCTGGCGCGAGTATGGCCCGTTCCCGGTGTTCGGGGAACTCCCGGCCGCTCAGACGAAGCGGTTCACGAGATTCTCGAGGTACTCCTGGCGACCCGACACCGGCGCGGGCCGCAGGTCCTGCGCGAAGGCCCGATCCGCGATCGCCGCCAGGGTCGTGCCGTCCCGCCCGATGAAGGCGCCGAGCGGGTCGTTCCAGCGCTGGTAGCGCTCCTCGACGAAGCGGGCCAGTCCGCCGTCCTCGATGATCGCAGCGGCGGCCAGCAGCGCTCGCGCCAGCGTGTCGATGCCGCCGATGTGGGCGTGGAACAGATCGTCGGCCTCGATCGACTGGCGCCGCAGCTTGGCGTCGAAGTTGAAGCCGCCGGTGCTGAGTCCGCCGGCGCGCAGGATATGGTAGAGCGCGAGCGTGACGTCCGGAACGTTGTTCGGGAACTGGTCGGTGTCCCAGCCGTTCTGCGGATCGCCGCGATTGATGTCGATCGAGCCGAGGATGCCCAGCGCCGCGGCGGTGGCGATCTCGTGCTCGAAGCTGTGCCCGGCCAGCGTGGCGTGGTTGGCTTCGATGTTGACCTTGACTTCGCTCTCCAGGCCGTAGCGCTTCAGGAAACCGTACACGGTGGCGGTGTCGATGATCGTACTGGTGCTTGGTGGGCTCATGCGGCTTGGGTTCGATCAGGATGGTGCCCTTGAAGCCGATCCGGTGCTTGTGTTCGACCACCATGCTCAGGAAGCGGCCGAGCTGGGCCAGTTCGCGCGCGAGGTCGGTATTGAGCAGCGTGTCGTAGCCTTCGCGCCCGCCCCACAGCACGTAGTTGGCGCCGCCCAGGCGGTGGGTCGCGTCGAGGCACGCTCGCACCTGCGCCGCGGCGTACGCGAACACCGCCGGATCCGGATTGGTCGCCGCGCCGGCCATGTAGCGCGGATGGCTGAAGAGGTTGGCGGTGCCCCACAGCAGCCGGACCGGGCTGGTCTGCATCCGCACTGCCATCTGCTCGATGATCGCGTCCAGGTTGCGCTGGTGCTCGGCCAGCGAGTGCGCCTCGGCCATCGCATCGACGTCGTGGAAGCAGAAATACGGCACGCCGAGGCGCTCGAAGAAATCGAACGCCGCGTCGAGCTTCTCCGCGGCGCGCTGCGGCGTCATCGGGCCGGCCAGCCACGGACGGTGCAGCGTACCGCCGCCGAACACGTCCGAGCCCGGCCAGCAGAAGCTGTGCCAGTAGCACACCGCGAGACGCAGGTGCTCTTCCATGCGCTTGCCCCGCACGAGGCGGTCGCGGTCGTAGTATCGGAACGCGAGCGGATTGGCGGACTGCGGACCTTCGTAGCGGATCGGCGCTATCGAACTGAAGATGCTCATCGGGCTGTCACCTCGGGTGGAAATTGATCGCGCAGCGCGCGATAGAGCCGTCGGAATCGCGCGTGGCGTTCGCGCAGCCGATCGATTTCGGTCGGCTGCGGTTCCACGACGCGCACCAGCGGCGGTGGCACGCACAGCTGCTGTTCGCTGGCGTGGCCGACGCACAGTGCGGCCAGCCGCGCCGCGCCCACGGCCGGACCGACCTCGGCCCCGTCGCGCACGAGCAGCGGCCGCTCGAGGGCCGATGCCAGCAGGCCGGCCCACTGCGCGGAGCGCGCTCCGCCGCCGATCAGGCTCAAGTTCGCGATCGACGCGCCGGCCCGCGTCAACACGTCAAGGCCATCGCGGAATGCCAACGCGACGCCTTCGAGCACCGACTGCACCAGTGCGGCCGCATCGGTATCGTGGTGCAGGCCGAAGAACACGCCACGCGCGTGCGGATCGTTGTGCGGCGTACGCTCGCCGGACAGGTAGGGCAGGAACAGCGGCAGCTCCCCGGTCGGCGCGCGCCGTGCGGCCGCCGCCAGCGCGGCCGGCACGTCGGCAAAGCCGCCCAGACGCGCGACCCACTCGAGGCAGCTGGCCGCCGAGAGCAGCACCGCCATCTGGTGCCAGCGGGCGGGCAGGGCGTGGCAGAACGCGTGCACCGCGCCGTCGGGGTAGGGCAGGAACCGGTCATTCGCGACGAAGATCACGCCCGAGGTGCCGAGCGAGAGCAGGGCCTGTCCGTCGCGCACGACACCGGCGCCGACGGCGCCCGCGGCGTTATCACCGCCGCCTCCCGCGACCGGCACCACCGGCATGCCGAGCTGCGCGGCGATGCCCGCCCGCAGGCGTCCGGCCTGGGCGCTGCCTTCCACGAGACCGGGCATCTGCTCCTCCCGCAGATCGCAGGCGGCGAGCATCGCGTCCGACCAGCGGCGTGCGCCGACGTCGAGCCAGAGCGTGCCTGCGCTGTCCGAGACATCGGACAGGAATTCCCCGGTCATCCGCAGGCGTACGTAATCCTTCGGCAGCAGCACGTGCGCGATCCGCGAGAACAGCGCGGGCTCGTGCTGCCGCAGCCACAGCAGCTTCGGCGCGGTGAACCCCGGCATCGCGATGTTGCCGGTGATGGAGCGCGAGCGCGGCTCGGCGGCTTCGAGCGCGGCGCATTGCGCGAAGGCGCGGCCATCATTCCACAGGATCGCGGGTCGCAGCGGCGCACCGGCCGCATCGAGCACGGTAGCGCCATGCATCTGCCCGGACAGGCCCACCGCAGCGACCTCGGCACGTTGCGTGGCCGGGAGCTGCAGCACGGCGGCGAGGGTCGCATCCCACCAGTCCTCCGGCCGCTGCTCCGACCACAGCGGTTGCGGGCGGCTGATCCGCAGCGGCGCGCTGGCGTGGCCCGCGACGCGGCCGTCCGGCGCGAGCAGCACGGCCTTGACCGCGGAGGTGCCGATATCGATGCCCAGGAACATGGATTGCAGCAACACCCTCGCACCGGCCTGCACAGACCGACTAGTATAGGGTGATGCGGGCCTGGGGGGCGGCGGGGTGAACCAATCCGATTCCGGGATCAATCTGCCGCTGATCGCCGCAATCGTCGGTGTCGCGACCATCGGCGGCTTCATGTTCGGCTACGACAGCGGAGTCATCAACGGCACGCAGGATGGACTGCGCAGCACGTTCGGCCTGACGCCAGGCGGACTCGGCATCACCGTGAGCGCGCTGCTGCCCGGATGCGCGCTCGGTGCCTACAGCGCCGGCCGGCTGGCCGATGTCCGGGGTCGGCGCAACGTGCTGCTGATCGCGGCGCTGCTGTTCATCGCCAGCGCGCTGGCGGCCGGTGCCGCCGGCTCGGCGCTGATGATGATCATCGCGCGCTTCGCGGCCGGCGTGGGCGTCGGCGCCGCCAGCGTGCTCTCCCCGGCCTACATCAGTGAGGTCACGCCGGCGCATCTGCGCGGGCGGCTCTCGAGCGTGCAGCAGGTCATGATCATCGCCGGCCTCACCGGCGCGTTCCTCGCGAACTATTTCCTGGCCCGCAGCGCCGGCCGGTCCACGGATGCGTTCTGGTTCGGGTTTGCGGCGTGGCGCTGGATGTTCTGGATGCAGGTGATCCCGGCGACGCTGTTCCTCGTGACCCTGATGCTGATCCCCGAGAGTCCGCGCTATCTGGTCGCGCGCGGGCGCCAGGACGAGGCGCGAGCGGTACTGGCGCGGCTGCTCGGAGCCGCTGCGGCCGAAGTCAAGGCGCGCGACATCCGCCAGTCGATCGCGGCCGATCATTCCCCGAGCTTTGCCGATCTGAAAGATCCCGCGAGCGGCCGGCTACGGCGCATCATCTGGGTCGGCCTGGGGCTGGCCACGTTCCAGCAGCTGGTCGGCATCAACGTGGTGTTCTACTACGGGGCCGTGCTGTGGCAGGCGGTAGGGTTCAGCGAGGCGGATTCCCTGAAGATCAACGTGCTCTCCGGCAGCCTGTCGGTCGCGGCCTGCCTGGTCGCGATGGCGCTGATCGATCGCATCGGTCGCCGGCCCCTGCTGCTGATCGGCTCGATCGGCATGGCGGCGACGCTCGGGGCGACTGACGGTCGCGTTCGCCACCGGTGCGTTCGTCGATGGCAGCCTGCACCTGGCCCCGGCCATGGCGCTGCTGGCGCTGGTCAGCGCGAACCTCTACGTCGTGCTGTTCAATATCAGCTGGGGACCGGTCATGTGGGTGATGCTCGGCGAGATGTTTCCAAACCAGATGCGCGGCTCGGCGCTCGCGGTGTGCGGTGCCGCCCAGTGGATCGCCAATTTCCTGATCAGCGCGAGCTTTCCGGTGCTGGCCAAGGTGCTGGGATTGCCGGTGACCTATGGCTTCTATGCCGCCTGCGCGTTCCTGTCGATCCTGTTCGTCGTGCGGATGGTGCACGAGACACGGGGTCGCGAGCTCGAGGACATGGTGGGGTGAGGTGCATTCCGTGGAGGACAAGAGCATGAGATTCAGGCAGATCGCGATCGCATCGGTGGTGGTGGGTGCGCTGGGCGCGTTGGTGATTCCGGCAGCGTGGTCGCTGACCGTACCGCCCACCGAAGGTCCGGCCGAGCATGGGCAGCCGGCCTGGCACCTGCAGGGCTCGTTCCCCGATCCTGGCGGCTTCACGCTGGTCGATCCGGACGGGCAGGTCACCGTGGTGCCCCGCGAGCAGCGCGGACCGCGCACGCCGAGCGCCGACGCCGGTCCCAGCTGCAGCCATTCGCCGATCTGCGGTCGGCGCGGCGGCAAGGCGCGCGGCGCGATGCAGCGGGTCGAATGGGCGCAGCAGCTCGGCTACACGTTTTCCTATCCGTACTTCGTGCCCAGGGGGTTCGGCGGCGTGCCGTCGGTGGCGCTCGACTCGAAGGGCAATCTGTGGGTCTTCAAGCGCAGTCCCCCCGGCTCGCCGCAGCTGTTCAAGTTCGACAGCAGCCACAAGCTGGTGCTGACGGTCGGCGAGGACGTGATCGGTCGCCAGGACAAGGCCCATGGGATGGCGGTGGATGCGAACGATCACGTCTGGATCATCGACAACGGCCAGGCCACCGTGATGGAGCTCTCGTCCGACGGCCAGGTGCTGCGGACCATCGGCACCCGCGGACACCGCGGCGACTGGGTGGAGGAGAAGGGCCAGCGCCTGCTGTGGCAGCCGGTGATGATCGCGTTCGCGCCCAACGGCGATCTGTACATCGCCGAAGGGCATGCCAACGAGAGCCCGAACGACGTCGATTCCGGTGACCCGACCAATACCGAGGGTGTCGCGCGCGTGATCCACCTCGACAAGAACGGCAAGTTCGTGAACCAGTGGTTCGGCAACGAGGTCGGCAACGGCAAGTTCGACTCGACCCACGGCTTCGCGATCGATCCGACCAATGGTGACGTGTGGATCGGCGATCGGGAGCAGTACCGGATCGTGATCTACAACGCGAACGGCGAGTTCCTGCGCACGCTGCAGATGCGCAACCTGGTGTGCGCATTGAATTTCGACCACCATGGCAATCCCTGGATGGCGAGCGGGCAGGATGGGCAGTTCCTGAAGCTGGATCGCAATGGCCGCGTGCTCGGGGCGATCGGCGGCGGCATGGGGATCGGCACCGGCCAGTTCACCGAGGCGAGCTACTGGGCTTTCGATCGCGACGACAATCTCTATGCCGGCGACACCAGCGTCGGCCGCGTGACCGTGATGACGCGGCCGAAATAGGCGCTGCTGCGGGAACAGGCTCCGCTACGGGTCGTGGCGCCCGGCGCGCAGCGCCGCCACGTCGCCCGCCTGGATCGCGCCGGCGGCATTGCCCCAGTCGTTGCGCACGTAGCTCAGCAGCGCCGCGATCTGATCGTCGGACAGCAGCCAGCCGAAGGCGGGCATGGCCGGAGCGGTCGGCGCGGCCTCGGTCGCGACGGCCTGCGCACCGTTGAGCACGACGTCGATCAGCGAGTCGGGGGCCGCAGCCTGCACGATCGCGCTACCCGCGAGCGTCGGGGCGATTCCCGCGACGCCCGCGCCGGAACTGGTATGGCAGGCCGCGCAGTTCGCGCCATACAGCGCCCGGCCCGTCTTCATCACGTCGGAGTCGCGGCTCAGGGGTGTTGCGGTCCGGGCCGGCGCCGCGAGGTCCTTCAGGTACACGGCGATCGCGTGCAGGTCGCTGTCCGCCAGCTGCGAGGTGGAATCCGCGACCACCAGCGCCATCGATCCGGAGGCGGCCTGTCCGGCGCCCCAGCCGGTCTTCAGGTACGAGACGATGTCGGCGAGCTGCCAGGCGCCGAGACCGGTGCGCACGTCGCCATCGAGCGGTGTCGCGTACTGCCCCTGCAGTACTCCACCGGCCAGGGGCTGCCCGCTCCGGTCGCCACCCATCAGGTTCTTCGGCGTATGGCAGGCGCCGCAATGGCCGAGTCCGTTCACCAGGTAGGCGCCGCGGTTCCACTCCGCGGAGTGACCGGGATCGGGCTGGTACTCCCCCTGGGTGAAGTTCACGCCATTCCACAGCGCCATACTGGAGCGCAGCCGGAACGGGAACGGCAGCCGGTTGGTCTCGACCGCGTCACCGACCGGCTCGAGCGTCGCGAGCCAGGCGCGGATCGCGAGCAGGTCGGCGCGCGTGACCCGCGTGAAATACGGGTAGGGCATTGCCGGATACAGGTGCTCGCCGCCGGGCGCCACACCCTGCTGCATCGATCGCACGAAATCCTCATCGCTCCACGCGCCGATCCCGGCGCGTCGGTCGGGCGTGATGTTCGCGGACACCAGCGTACCGAAGGGCGTCTCGATCGGGAGACCGCCGGCGAACGGCTTGCCATCAGGCACCGTGTGGCACGCGGCGCAGTCCCCCGCCGTGGCGAGGTAGCGTCCGCGCTCGACCAGGCTGGCCGCCTGCAGATCGACCGCGCGGGCCGGGCTCGCGGCGAGCATCGAAGCGAGGACGGCGAGCCCCAGCGCCAGCACACCCGCATCGCCGCGCAGCGCTTCACGCATGGACCAGCGGCCCCGGATCGCGCAGGTAGCGGCCGAGGATCGCCTCGGCGCTCCAGTACGCCAGCGCACCGACCGTTCCGGTCGGGTTGTAGCCGGCATTCTGCGGAAACACTGCCGCACCCATGACGAACACGTTCGGCACGTCCCAGCACTGCAGGTAGCGGTTCACGACGCTGGTCGCCGGATCGCTGCCCATGACCGCGCCACCGGTGTTGTGGGTGCTCTGGTACGGGACGATCGAGTACGGTCCGCTGATCTGCGACTTGATCACGTGCTTCGCCTTCATCGCCGTGCCGATCTCGCCGGCGCGTTCGGACAGGTAGGCCGACAGTTTCACGTCGTTGGGATGGAAGTCGAAGGTCATGCGCAGCAGTGGCCGTCCGAGCCGGTCCTTGTAGGTGGGATCGAGATCCAGGTACGCGCCGCGATAGGAATAGCTGCTGCCCTGGCCGTTGATGCCCATCACGCGCTGGTAGTTCTCGCGCGTGGCACTCTTCCAGGCGGCACCCCAGCGCGGCGTGCCCGGGGGCACCGGCCGGTGCTGGATCGGGCGCCCGCCGGTCATCGATGCGGTCAGCGAGCCGCCGCCGATGAAGCCGAGCTTCGAGTGATCGAAGTTGTCGCCGTTGAAATCGTCGATCGTGACACCGAGCGCGCCGGAGCCGACGAAGGGATTGAAGATCTTGTCGTCGAAGAACAGCGTGGCGCCCGACGCCGGTCTGGTACGCGTAGTTGCGGCCGACGACCCCCTTGCCGCTGACCGGGTCATAGGGCCTGCCGATGCCGGATACCAGCAGCATGTGCACGCAGTTGTACGCGTACGAACACACCAGCACGAGATCGGCCGGCTGCTCGTAGACCTGCCGCCCGCATCGACGTAGGTGACGCCGGTGGCGTGCTTGCCGTCGCGCGTCAGGTTGATCTTCAGCACTTCACTGTTGGTATGCGCGGTGAAATTGCGCCGCCGCATCAGCACCGGCAGCAGCGTGGTCTGCGCGCTGGCTTTGGAGTAGTTGCCGCAGCCGAAGCGCTCGCAGAACCCGCAATAGGTGCAGGGTCCCATGCGCACCCCGAGCGGATTGGTGTAGGCCTGCGAGAGGTTGGCCGAGGGCATCGGGAACGGGTGGTAACCGAGCGAGGCGGCGCCCTGTGCGAACAGCGTCGGTGCATAGCACTGGCGCATCGGCGGGGTAGGGTACTCGTCGGAGCGCGAGCCTTCGAAGGGGTTGCCGCCGGGCTGGATCTGGCCCTTCAGGTTCCGGCCTTGCCGGAGATGCCGCACAGCTTCTCGAACTTGTCGTAGTACGGCTCGATGTCGTCCCAGGTGATGCCCCAGTCCTGGATGGTCATGTCCTCGGGGATCGCCTTCCTGCCGTAGCGCGCCTCGATGTGGCTGCGGAGCACGAAATCCGTGGGCAGGTAGCGCCAGGTCTGGCCGTTCCAGTGCACACCCGCCCCGCCGACTCCATTGCCCGGCAGGAACGAGCCGAACTGGCGGATCGGCAGCGCCGTCTGGCTGGAGTTGTTGCGGAAGCTCAAGGTGCCCTGCGCGGTCTGCTGGAACAGCCCCAGCCGCACCGCGTAGCGCAGCTCGTCCTGCACGTAGGTGGTCGGAAAATCGCTGGAGGTGTTGCGCCACGGGCCGCGCTCGATCGCGACCACGTCCAGTCCGGCCTTGGTGAGCTGCTCGGCGAGTATCGCGCCCGTCCACCCGAGTCCGATGATCGCGACGTCGGTCGCCGGCAGCTTCACGCTCATGGTTCAGATCCTCGACAGGATCGACAGCGGTGGCAGATCGAGCTTGCGGTTGTGCTGCTCGACGTATTCACGATTGTCGTAACGCGCCCCGGGAAAGCCGAGCATCTTCCAGCCGACCATGTCGCGATTGCCGCCGTACAGCGGATCGGCGAAGAAGCCTTCCATCGTGTTCTGCAGCAGCAGCTCGAAGAACTGCCTGCCATCCGCTCCGTCGAGCGCAATCGTCCCGTGCTCGAGGCCCGTGAGCACCGCATCCTGGTCGGCAGCCGCGAGCGCGGCATACGCCTTGCCGGCGAAATGCGCGTGCGTGTAGGCGTCCAGCGCCTGCAGCGCCGCGCGATAGATCTGCGCCGGCGTGGCCGCCTCCTGCGGGCCCTGCTGCGGCGTGCCGTGCTCGAACGGCCCCTGACGATACAGACCTTCGGCGGAGCCGAACGGGCCGGCGAGCTGGCCGTCGATGAAGTGCGCGCAGCCGGCGTCCCTGCCGCCCGGCGTCTGCGGGTCGGCGGGAATCAACCGGTCGACCAGCGCCTCGACCGCGCTGGCCTCGGCAGCCGTGAAATAGTGCCAGGTGCTGGTGTCCAGCGGGGTCGGTGGGCTCGCGGCGCCCGGCGCCCAGGGCAGCTTGCCCCCCAGCGTCTCGGCGTGGGCGCTCGTGCCGAGCGCCGCCAGCGCCGCGCCCGCCACCAGCACCTCGCGGCGCGAGGGGTCGCGGGGTTCGGAATCTGCGCTCATGAACCGCCCCTGATCATCTGCGTCGGTGTTGTACTGCCGCGATCTAAGCAAGATTCGACGCCAAAATCCATAGCCGTCCGCGCCGTCACCTCGCGGACCGGCGCTGTCGGCGCGCAGAAGGGCCGCTGGAATCCCCGGCCGAACAGGAGGATCATGCCGCCGCAATGGGGGGGAATCGCATGCGTTCGACTTCTCGCGGCAGACTGGGGGCGCTGGCGATCGCGGCGTGCGCGCTCGGGTTCATCACGGGCGGCCCCGCGCACGCGCAGGCCGGCGGCGGCCAGGCATCCACGGAATACTGGTGGGTCAACAAGACCGCCGGTGGCGTGTACAAGCCGCCGATGCGGCCGCTCTGGAAGCTGGCGGACCTGCGCAGGATGCACGCCGGAGCGCATACCTGGGCCCAGCAGATCATCCTCGATCCGGAGCAGGACGCGACCTATCACTCGGGAGCGCCCGGTACGCACTTCGACACCCGACTGCATCCCGACACACCGGCCGTGTACGTCGTGGTCGCCGGCGAGGTGCATTTCAGCGTCGAAGGCCAGCCGGCGGTCACCGCCACGCGCGGTTCGATCGTGAACATCATGAAGACGACGCTGTATTCCTACGAGGTCGCCGGCAGCCAGGATGCACTGTGGGTCGAGGTCCACCCGACCAACTACAAGACCGTGTATCCCGCCGACGGTCCGCAGCCCGCCGCGAGTGCTGGCGGCAAGATCGTCAGGGTTGCGTTCCCGCACAAGCCCGGCGCGTATGGCCCACCCAACCGGCTGCACTGGAACACCTTCGATGACAGCATCGGCAAGTGCGCACCGCCCGGCGCCGTGGTGCTCGACGACCATCTGTTCGCCAATCCGCTGGTTGCCTATGTGAATGCGGACGACAATCCGTGCCACACCGGCCGCGGCAACGTCGGCAATGGTCCGTCTCCGGGGGAGTTCGATGCGCACAGCACGTTCGGGCACATGCATCCGGGCCCGGCCGAATGGTGGATCGTGCAGGTCGGCCAGATCAGCGGCAAGTTCGAGAATGCCGGCAATTTCCATGCGGTCGAAGGCGACGTGCTCTACGCCGCGCCGATGAGCTGGCATGAGATGAGCGGCGAGGCGCCATCGGGCCCGTCGGTGCGGCTCGCGATGGGCGGCTATCCGCTGATCAACATGTACAACACCGAGCATCCGCCGCCGGGCACACCGGCGGCCGGCACGGCAACGAAGCCGTAGGCATCCAGGGCTCCGGATTCGAGCCACGGCGCCTGGAAAGGGCGCGTGCGGTTGCAGCCACACCTGCTATCTTGTATTACAAGGTATTGTGCGCTACGCTGTAGTCAGGTGGATGAGCGATGACCGAATCACTGCAGGTACAGCTCCGCAAGGGCGTGTTGGAACTGTGCGTACTGGCGCTGCTGGCGCAGCACGAGTCCTATGCCTATGAGCTCGCGAGCCGACTGGCAGGCGACGTCGGAATGGGCGAGGGCACGATCTATCCGCTGATGCGCCGGCTGCAGAATGACGGGCTCGTCAGTACCTACCTGGTCGAGTCCCCGAGCGGACCGTCTCGCAAGTACTACAAGCTCACCGCGGCCGGTAGGGCCGCGTTCGCGGCGCAGAAGGCCGACTGGCTGGACTTCGTGGCCGCGATCAGCAGGACACTGGGAGAATCACGATGAATCGCGCGGAATTCCTGTCCCGACTGCGCCTTGGACTGTCCGGAATTGCGCCGGCGGAAGTGGCGGAGATCGTCGCCGATTACGGCCGGCACTTCGATGAAGCGCTGGCCGCGGGCCGCACGGAGGACGAGGTCAGCGCGGCGCTCGGTGATCCCGCAAGGCTCGCCCGGGAGCTGCGCGCGGAATCCGGCCTGCGCCACTGGGAGACGCACCGCACGGCTGGCGCGCTGCTCACCGCGATCGTGAGCCTCGGGGGACTGGTCGCACTCGACGTGCTGATCCTGCTGCCGATACTCGGCGTGCTCGCGGTGCTGGTCTTTGCCGGCGGCATCACCCTGTTTGCGATTGGCATCGCGGGCATGGCCGTCCTGCTGTCCGGTCTGTTTCACTGGCTCGGTCCCGGAGGGCTGGCAGGCGCCGCGTCGCGCGTACTCGCGGGCATCGGCTTGCTCGGCGGCAGCATCGGCTTCGCCGCCCTCGGCTGGATCGTGCTCGAGGCCATCGTGCGGCTGCTCGGGAACTATGCGCGGCTGCACTACCAGGTGCTCAAGCCGGCCACCCAGACGCCGTAGCCGCGGCCACCACGGACCTGCAGTCTGCATCACCCCACCCTTCGATTTCGGAGTTCGCCATGACGCGTACCGTCTCACTCGTCGCTGCCGTAGGCATCGTGACGGCCGTGATCTGCCTGCCCCTGGCCGCGGCACTGCATCGCGGCGCGGGCGATTTCCCGCATTGGCCGCTGTCGCAGTTCGGTGACTGGGGCGATGACGATGACGTACCGGCGGGGAACAGCGTCACGCGTGATTTCCCGTGGGGCGATTCGGACCGGCTCGAACTGCAGGTCCCCGGTTCGGTGCACTTCCAGCCTGCGCCCACCTGGCATCTGACGATCCGTGGCCCCGAGCGCGTGCTCGACCGCCTGTCGGTGGCCAATGGGCGGATCGGAATCCGGCATTCCGGCATGTTCCAGCACCATATCGGCGCGCTCGACGTGCAGCTCGCCGGTCCCGCCTTGCACGAGATCGGGCTGGATGGATCGGGCAACCTGACGCTGGAGAACCTGAAGCAGGACAGCTTGAGCATCCATATCCGTGGCAGCGGCTCGGCACGCGGCAGCGGCAGCGTCGAAGAACTCAAGGTCGAGATCCTGGGTTCGGGCAGCGGCCGTCTCGAGCACCTTGCGGCCGGTTCCGCGACGGTGCGCATTGCCGGAAGTGGGGACGCGGATATCGCCCCGACCGACAGCGTCGACGTCGACATCGCCGGCTCCGGCGAGGTACGCCTGCATTCGCACCCCGTGCACATCCGCTCACAGGTGCACGGCTCCGGCCGTATCATCGAGATGCCCGGCGAGCCGACCGGCGGCGCCGCGCAGCCCACCATTGCCCTGGAGCGTTCCTGACCATGCAACTGATCGGTATGCTCGCTTCCCCGTACGTACGTCGGGTGGCCATCTCGCTGCAGCTACTCGGCGTGCGTTTCGAGCATCGGTCGCTCTCGGTGTTCGGTGCCTATGAGGAATTCCGCCGCATCAATCCGGTGGTCAAGGCGCCCTCGCTGGTGTGCGACGATGGCGCAGTCCTGGTCGACTCGAGCCTGATCATCGAGTATGCCGAAGCGCTGGCCGGCGGCCGGCGGACCCTGATGCCGGCCGCGCTGGCCGAGCGGCGGCACGCGCTGCGCCGGATCGGACTCGCGCTGGTCGCGTGCGAGAAGTGCGTGTCGATCATCTACGAGCATCGCGTGCGGCCGCCGGAGAAGCTGCACCAGCCGTGGGTCAGCCGGGTCACCGAGCAGCTCCTTGCCGCGTTCCAACTGCTGGAAGCGGAGCTTGAGCGATCGCCACTGGCGGTCGCGAGTTCGACGATCGATCAGGCCGGTGTCACCGCCGCGGTCGTGTGGCACTTCGCGCAGCGGATGATTCCGGAGGTCGTGCCGGCGGCGAACTTCCCGCTGCTGCAGGCGCACTCATCGGCGGCCGAGCTGCTGCCGGAATTCCGGGCGGCGCCGCATGGCGATGGCACCTATCGCGAGGCGCCGCCGTAGCGCGCTGCGAAGCCGCATCCATCGACGCATGCGCGTTCTCAGGGGCGAATGATCACGGCGGGCGCCGGCGCCACCACGACTGCGCGCGGGTGGTACCAATAATATCCACGGGCAGGGGCCACGACGCAGCCTGCGAGCAGCAGCGCGACGGGTACCGCCGACATAATAAGCCGTAGCATGTTCCGACTCCTTGAGTTGATCGTCCCTGCAGCACTCAACGCACGGCAGCCCGTTGGGCTGACAGCGGCGGCAGCGCGCAGGCTTGCTCCGGGAGCCCGACGCAGGTCAGGATGGCAATGAAAGGGGAGTGCACCATGGGCAGAATCCGTATCAGTGCCGCAGCAGTGTTCGTTGCAGCGGCCATCGCGACGACCGGCGTCAGGGCGCAGCAACCGAGCGCGCCAGCGGCGCCGGTGGTGCCGGCTCCCGTCGTGCCGTCGCCGCCCGGTCCATCGCCCATGGGCAATGCGCCCGATCTGTATGCCAGTACCTGCGCCGGGTGCCATGGCACGGACCTGGCCGGCGGACGAGGACCGAGCCTGTTCGCCGAGCGCCTGCTCGCGGAAACCACCGACGCGGCGCTGCTGCATACCATCCAGGAGGGTATCGCCGACGGCGGCATGCCGGCCTTCAAGGGGCAGTTGAGCGAAGCGGACATCGGCCGGCTGATCGCGTATCTGCGCATCCGCGGCGGTCAGTTGAAAGGGCGACCGAGCTTCCTGCCCGATCCCGACGGCCAGGTCATCCGGAGCGAGCGCCAGACCTTCAGGATCGAGGTCGTAGCGTCCAACCTGGAAACGCCATGGGGGGAGGCATTCCTGCCGGATGGCCGCCTGCTGGTGACCGAGCGCAGCGGGCATATCCGCGTCATCGACCATGGCAAGCTGCTGCCCGATCCGGTGCGTGGCACCCCTGCGGCGTGGGTGCGCCAGGACGGCGGCTACTTCGATATCGCGCTGCACCCCGACTACCGGCGCAATGGCTGGATCTACCTGTCCTTCTCCGAGGTGGCGCCCGGAGTGACCGCCCCGCCGCCGGATGATCCCAACGCGCCGCGCTCGTCCCTGCCGCCCGCCCCGCCCAACATGACGCGCGTCGTTCGAGGTCGTCTCAATGCCAACAATGAATGGGTCGACCAGCAGGACATCTACCGCGCCGCCGCCGGGCTCTACTCGACGAGCTCGATGCACTACGGCTCGCGGTTCCTGTTCGACGGCAAGGGCCATCTGTTCTGGTCGCTGGGCGATCGCGGCGACAAGGCCACGGCGCAGGATCTCGGCTCGCCGCTGGGCAAGATCCATCGCATCAACGACGACGGTTCGATCCCCGCCGACAATCCGTTCGTGCACACGCCGGGCGCCGTGGCCAGCATCTGGAGCTACGGGCATCGCAATCCCGAAGGCCTGTGCTTCGATCCGCGCAGCGGCCTGCTGTGGGAGAGCGAGCACGGACCCACCGGCGGGGACGAGGTCAACATCATCGAGCGGGGCCACAACTACGGCTGGGGAGTGGTCTCGATGGGCCTGGAGCCCGGCATTTCGGAGCAGCACCATGCCGGCATGGACGATCCGGTCGTCTACTTCACGCCCTCGATCGCGCCCGAGCGGCATGAGCTTCTACGCCGGCAGGCGTTACCCCGGCTGGAAGCACAGCCTGTTCCTGTCGGCGCTGGCCGGGCAGAAGCTGATCCGCTTCGAGGTCAAGGACCGCCAGATCACGCACCAGGAAACCGTCTATCAGGGTTTCGGCCGCACCCGCGACGTGATCACGGGACCGGACGGATACCTGTATATCCTGCTGCAGAACTCCCAGAACCTGGCCAGCTCTCCGGGCATGGTGATCCGGCTGCTGCCCGTGAAGCCGTAACCTTGACGGGCGCAGGTGCCACGGCTACCGTCGGACCAACGGCCGGGAAGCGGCCCGGTGGCGGGGTGTCCACGATGATAAGAACAGTCTGCGCCTTGGGCTGCGTGCTGGCGCTGCCGCTGACGGCCAACGCATTCCGCATCTACCAGACCAACAGCGCCGGCGACGCGGTAGACATCATCGACTCGGCGACGAACCGCGTCGTGATGCAGGTCAAGGATATTGAAGTTCCGCATGGCGTCGCGTTCTCGCCGGATGGCACGCGGGCCTACATCAGCTGCGAGGCCGAAAATACGCTGTGGGCCACCGATACCCGCACCGGGAAGCTGCTCGGCAAGGCCGCCTTGAGCGGTCATCCGAACAACGTCGCGGTGTCGAAGGATGGCCGCCGAGTGTTCGTCGCGATCGTGAGCGCACCGGGGGCGGTCGAGGTCGTCGACACGACCTCGATGCAGAGCATCCGGCGCATTGCCGTGAAGGGTGGCGTCCACAATCCCTATGTCACGCCGGACGGCAGGTACGTGGTCGCGGGTTCCATCGTCGGCAGGATCCTGACGGTGATCGATGCGCAGTCCCTGGAGCCGGTCTGGGAGCTGCCGTTCGATCTTGGAGTGCGCCCGATGGCCTTCGAGAAGGCAGCCGATGGTTCGACCAGCCGGATCTTCGTGCAGCTCTCCGGGTTCAACGGCTTTGCGGTGGTGGACTTCAAGGCACACCGGATAGTGGACCGCATCAAGCTGCCCGACGAGCCTTCCGGAGGCACCGCCGAGGGCGGCGCTCCGTCGCACGGCATCGGCGTCGCGCCGGATGGCAGGACGCTCTGGGTCAACAGCTCGCTCGCGAACGCGGTGTTCGTCTATTCGTTGCCGGATCTGAAGGTGCTGGGATATGCGCGCACCGGAGAGGTACCGGACTGGCTGACATTCACGCCCGATGGGACCAGGCTCTACGTCGCTAATTCCGGCGCGAATTCGGTGTCGGTCATCGATACGTCGACCCGGGCGCAGGTCGCCGTCATTCCGGTGGGCGAAGTCCCCAAGCGCAACGGCACGGTCGCGATTCCCTGAGTGCTCCCCGGCAGGACTGCCGGGACGGCCTCGGTGGGACTATCGCGCGCTGCGGACCCAATCGGCCAGGACCCGCCAATCCGGGTCCTGCTGCGAGGCGAACTGCCGTCCGCCGCTGTGAAACCGGTCGCCACCAGCACTGGCCGCAAGCGGGTGCAGCAGCAGCCGGCTCGATGCCGGATCGCCGGGCGTGACCAGCCGGGAGACGGTCTCGAAATTGCGCCGTGACTGCTCCGCCGTCCAGCTGCTGCTGCCGGGCGACAACGGTTCCAGATGCAAGGCATTCGTGCTGCCCGCGTGGCACACGACACAGCGCGCATGTCCGGCACGCTTCTTCAGGAACAGCGGCTCGACGCGCGTGGTGTAGTACGCAAAATCGAGCGCGGGAGCCGGTGCCGGTTCCGCCGCATGCGAGGCGACTGGCTGCAGCAGCAGGACCAGTAGCGGCAGATGCCGTCGCAGTGCGTGGTTCATGTGCGCCACCCCGATGGCAGCATGTGATGGGCTCATCGTAGCAAATCCGGCCGGGCAAAGCCGGCTAGAAGGAATCGAATCGCAGTTCGATGCCCACCGAGTCGACCTTCTTGTAATAGTTCGCCAGGCTGCTCAGGTAGCCGTGCTGTCCCCACAGGACCAGGGGCAGTGACGCCAGGTGCAGGCCGAGTTCCGCGCGCACCGTGCTGTACGCGAACGGCGTCTGGTATCCGGTGGTGTATTTCAGGAGCAGGTTCGGCCTCAACCCGAGGTCGTTCACGGGAAAGTCGATCGCGGAAGTCGGCCACCCGACGG
>CAWIQV010000006.1:0-44478 GCA_963838275.1 uncultured Gammaproteobacteria bacterium
CTCAGGCGGCAGCGCCGATACTTGTGGAGACCAATAAGAGGAAGGCAGCCTGATATTGCAGGGGTATATGCAAGGGAGTGATGACATGGACGAAAATACTCTGATGACCTTCAACGGTATTCTCGTTGCGCAGCTTCAAGAGCTCAAGCCCGGCGTGCGGGACCAGGTATCCGCCGTGGATAACAGAGGCTCTGTCGATCCAATGGATGATGCCGATCTGGCCTGCGAGCGTTCCCAAAAGGAGTATCACCTGACGATGCGGCAGCACAACAGCCGGACGGTTCGGGAAATTCTGGATGCACTCCAGCGATTGGGAGCAGGCCTGTATGGCATTTGTGACGAGTGCGGGGGGCGCATTGATTTGGAAAGGCTGAAAGCGCAACCTACCGCTTCCGTATGCATCGTTTGCAAAAAGGAGATGGAAGCAGAAGAAAGAAAAAACTTTCAGGCCAGTTGATTCGCGCAACCCTTGAAAGATTTTGCTCTCCCATCTTTGGAGGCATTTCTTTCAAGGCGTTTTCATATCTTGCCGACCCGTCACTTTTGCCCGTCGTTACACCAGTCCCGTGCTGCAGCCCCCCGACCGGGTCCGGCCCGCCGCGCGGCCGGGAGCGTAACCATGCTTCCGGATGGGCTCTTTTCTAGCCCCCGGCCAATTCCTTGTGCTCCAGGAGCGGGCGGGCCTTTTCCATTACCAGGTCGTACTGGGTTTTTGTAAAATCGTTCCACACGGCATCATTTGACGCCTGAACCCGTTTTACTTCCTCGACCATATTCGGATCGACGAAATCCATCCGACCAAGCGCCACAGCTTGTTCGGTCATAACCGTCATGCCGTAAGCGCACATTTTGACGGCTTCATTCATCGTCTGGCTGAGAGCGGCGAGAAGTTGCGCGCCCTTAAGTCCGCTGGCCTGGGCGTTGATGATGACGATGGCTCGCTGCTGAATGGGCCGCGTCACTTTTAGAAACGCGTCCAGCATAATTCCGATTGCGTTTATAGCTTTATAGGTCACGGCCAGTTCGCCTATCTGGACTTCGGTGAGCTTATAGCCGTCTTTTGTAGCCCGGAATTCCTGAGTGGTTGTCTGTAGTGTGACTTCTCTTTCGTCATCGGTGGCCATGAGTTCGGTCCGCCTCTGCATCAGTTTCGAATATTCCTCGGAACCGAGCATGGATTTTCCTTCGGGCAAAGGTTTGGCATCCCCCACGAGTTTTTCCAGCTCATCGTTTTCCTTGAGTTTCTGTTCGATCTCAGCCAGCTCTTTGCGGCAGACATCGAAGCTTTCCCTTGCCTTTTGCGCTTCTTCCCGATAGCGAATAATATCATCTCCGAGCTGACGAAATTGCTGGTCGGCTTCTACTTTGGACTCGGCCAGCAGGGTTTTCTGCACCTGTATCCGGTCGGCCGCTTTCTGGGTTACATCCCACTGTTGGCGCAGAAGATCCGGCAGGATTTCAAGAATGTTCACTTCAATTTCATGTTCGATCGATTTTTTGGCTCTGTCGCTAAAAAAGGGAATATGAGCCGAAGCCAGCTTTTGCTTGAGGTCGGCCCCACTGCCATCCTCGCGCGTGGCCAGAGCGGCCAGGACTTGAGACCATTTCTTCTGGAGATCGTCATTTTCCGCCAGCAGTTCGTGAATCGCGATTCCCAGGCCTCGCGATATTTTCAGATAGTTCTGGCCGGCCTCAGTCAGTTGAGTCGTGGCTTTTTGCGCTTCAATGTCAGCGGCGCTATCCTGACGGAAGGCGGACTTTATTTCATCTACCGACATGTCTTTGGCCTTCTGCAACTGGCCGACGGAAATCGGGAGGAGGGTCAATGCCTTGCTTTCTGCAGGTTGGGTTTGATTAGTATCCATTCTTCAAAACCTCCATCTATTGAGAACTTTCAACCCTGTTTGATAGCCTGGTCGTTGCTGCTCACCGCCACCAATGTTTTCTCGATTGCTGTTGCCGTCAACGACAGGGTGAGCTGAATCTGATCCATTATTTCCTTCTGCCGGCCGGGATCGGCTTCAGCTTCCGCAATGGAGGCGTCCAGCGATTCCAGCGTGGCCTGGATGGTCTCCAAGCCGTTTCGTATGACAGGTTGATTGCCCACCATTCCTTCCAGCCGGTGAAGGGTTCCGCGCCTGCGCTGGCCTTCGCCTGCTCGATCAGGTCATTGGCGCGGTGCTGCGCCTGCTCGATGATCTGGCCGGCACGCGCGCGTGCCTCACCGATCAGCGCCTCGGCTTTCACCTGCGCCTGGGCCAGCGACTGCTCGCCCTGCTCTGCCGCCGCCAGGCCGAGCGCGATCCTGCGCTGACGCTTCTCGATCGGATCCGCCAGCATCGGCACGACGACCTTGTAAATGAACCAGAGCAGCACGAGCAGCACGATGAACTGCCCTATGAACGTAGCATTGATCGCGAGCATCTACCGGTCTCCCTATGGGGCGAACAGCACGGCGTGGCTCAATGCGATCCAAGCAGCGGATTGGCGTAGGCGAAGAACATCGCCAGACCGACGCCGATCAGGAACGCCGCATCGATCAGGCCCATGGCCAGGAACATCTTGGTCTGCAGCGTCGGTATCAGTTCCGGCTGGCGACCGCCCGCCTCGAGGAACTTGGAGGCCATGATGCCGATGCCGATGCAGGCGCCGGCGGCTCCCAGGCCGATGATGAGGCCGATCGCAATGGCGGTGTTGGCTTGAATGGTCGTGACTGCGTCCATAGGTTTAGCGTCTCCAGATCAAATTCAACGTGAGTGAACCCGAGTCCTCAGTGATGCTCTTCGGCCATGGCGATGTACACGATGGGCAGCACCATGAAGATGAATGCCTGCAGCAGGACAATGAGGATGTGGAACACGGCCCAACCGCTGCCGAGGAGCACCTGCACGGCAACCAGTGCCAGGCCGCCGGCCGAGAAGTGCGTGACTCCGAGCCCCAGCAGCGCGATGAGCATGAAGATCAGCTCGCCGGCGAACATGTTGCCGAACAGCCGCATCGCCAGCGATATCGGCTTGGCGAGCAGTTCGATGGCGTTCAGCACCAGGTTCGGAATCCACAGCAGCGGGTGGCCACCGAACGGGGTGCTGATCCATTCGTGCAGGTAGCCACCGATGCCCTTGGAGCGCACGCCGGTGCCGACCACCAGCAGCAGGACCAGCACCGCCATCGCCGCGGTGCCGTTGATGTCGGCCGTCGGCAGGACGCGCCAGAACCCGGCGCCGAACGCGCGTGCCACGGCGCCCGGCGCATCGAGCGGCAGCAGGTCCATGGTGTTCATCAGCACGATCCAGGCGAACAGCGTGAACGCGAGCGCGGTGAGGAACCGGCGGTTGCCGTGGTAGATCGACGCCACTTCGCCGTCGACCCACTCGTAGACCCATTCGATGAAGGCGGCGATACCGGTCGGGTGCGCATCGTTGCGCGCCCGGCGCGCCGCCAGCACCAGGATCCACGCCACCAGTGCGGCCAGCCCGGCCGACATCACGAGCGTATCGATGTGCCACGTCCAGAAGCCATGGCCCACCGTCAGGTGGGTCATGTGGTGATTCACGTATTCGCTCGGCGTCTCAGCCTGTCCGGCAGCCATCTACTGCAATCCCGATCCGCTCGTTAATGCGCACGCTGCCCAGCCGCGCGCGCGCCTTCCAATCCGCTTCCGCCATCCGCGGTCCGCATCAACGGCACCCAGGATGCCACCAGCGCCGCGGCATATCCGCACAGCAGCGCGGGCCACACCACGCGCGGCACCCGGGCCGCCGCCGCGAACAGCGCGATCGTGGAGAGTACCTTGATGCACTCTCCGACCATCACGCGCTGCAGGGCCGCGCCTGCCGAATATTCCGGTACGGCGGCGCGACGGCTCGCGTATAGAGTGGTGACTCCGGCGATGGCGCCACCGCCCAGCGCCGACAGCGCCGCCCGGCCGCCGCCCCAACCCAGGCTCACGACAGCTACGCCGAGCGTTGCCAGCGCCTGGGCCCGAACGCAGGCCAGGCCCAGCCGCCGCGCGTTGGGCAGGTCGATCGCGATCACTGCAGGTTCCGGTGATGGAACGAACGCCGCATCACCCATCACAGGACGGGCAGCGAGCAGCGGAGCTTGTGCCTCGATCGAGCCGCGCCTGCGTGCATTGCCATGAACTCGATGCCGACAGTCACGTAGGGTGGCCCGGTCAAAAAGCCGGCGGATTATAGAGAGCCGCTGTCCGGCAGTCCACAGGCGGCGGGCTCACCGGATATGCGCCAGGATGCCGTCGAGTTCCTCCAGATTATGGTAGCGGATCACCACGCGTCCCTGGCCCGCGCTGGCATGTTCGATGCTGACGCGGGCGCCGAGCTTCTCGGCCAGCTCGTCCTCAAGTTGCTGAATGTTTGGGTCTATTTCTGCACCCGCCGATCCTGCGGTGGGCTGGCGAGGCTCGGTCATGCGACGCACGAGCCGCTCCGTCTCCCGGACCGACAGCCCCTTGCTCGCGACCAGCGTCGCGACTTCTGCCTGCGCCCGGGCCTGCGGCAGCCCGAGCAGCGCGCGCGCGTGTCCCATCTCGAGCTCGCCGCGGGCAAGGCGCTCGCAGACCTCGGCGGGCAGCTCGAGCAGGCGCAGCAGGTTGCTCACGGCCGCGCGCGAACGCCCGACGGCCTGCGCCGCCTGCAGGTGCGTGAGTCCGAATTCGGAGATCAGTCGTTCGAGGGCGCGCGCCTCTTCGAGTGGATTGAGATCCTCGCGCTGGATGTTCTCGATCAGCGCCATCGCCATCGCCGCATCGTCCGGGATGCGGCGGATCACGGCCGGTATGTCCCGCAGCCCCGCCTGCTGCGCGGCACGCCAGCGCCGTTCGCCGGCGATGATCTCGTAGCGCTGCGTGCCGCGCTCGTCCGGATCGCCCAGCGGGCGCACGACGATCGGCTGCACGACGCCCTGCGCGCGGATCGATTCGGCCAGCTCCGCCAGGGTCTCCAGGTGCATGTCGACCCGGGGCTGGTAGCGGCCGCGCTGCAGCAGGTCGAGCGGCAGCAGCGCGAGTTCGCCATCGCCGCCGCGTGGGCGCGCCGCCTCGCCGGCGTTGCCGGCGGCAACGGGCCGCTCCGTGAATCGCGCCTGCCCGAGCAGGTCTGCCAGGCCGCGTCCCAATGTCGGTTTCTTCTGGTTCATGCCGCTGGTCCCATCGCGTGGCGCCCGCTCAGCGCGGCCCGTTGCCGGCGGCGCCCGGGGCCGGTGCGCCCTCGGGGGCCGAAGTTGCCTGCGGGGTGGCGGCGGCGTCCGGGGCGGCGCCGGGCCAGCCTTCCTCGTCCCGCCGCAGCATCTCGCCGGTCAGCGCGAGGTAGGCCAGCGCGCCGCGCGAATCCGGATCGTGCGCCAGGGCGCTGCGGCCGAAGCTCGGTGCCTCGGCGAGCCGCACGTTGCGCGGCACGACGGTGCGGAACACCTTGTCGCCGAAGTGCAGCATCAGCTGGGCACTGACTTCGTTGGCCAGGTTGACCCGCGGATCGAACATCGTTCGCAGGATGCCCTCGACCTCGAGCGCCGGATTGGCGTCGATGCGTATCTGCTCGATCGTGGCCATCAGTGCCGACAGACCCTCGAGCGCGTAGTACTCGCACTGCATCGGGATCAGCACGCTGTCGGCGGCGACCAGCGCGTTGACGGTCAGCATGTTCAACGCTGGCGGACAGTCGATCAGCACCAGGTCGTAGTCGGAACGTATGGGCTGCAGCGCCGCGCGCAACCGCTGCTCGCGGTGCTCGCTCATCAGCAGCAGCCGCACCTCGGCCGCGGTCAGGTCCTGGTTGGCCGGCATCACCGCGAGCGACGTGGCGCCCGCCGCGGCCGGCTGGTGTCCGGCCAGCCGCACCGCGTCGGCCGCCGTGCACTCCCCGAGCAGCACCTCGCACGTACCCGGTCCGATGGCGGCCTTGTCGATGCCGCAACCAGCCGTGGCATTGCCTTGCGGGTCCATGTCGATGAGCAGCACGCGGCGGCGCGTGGCGCAGAAGGACGTGGCGAGATTCACCGCGGTGGTGGTCTTGCCGACGCCGCCTTTCTGGTTTGCGACTGCGATGACGCGCTTCATGAGTGAATTAGTCTAGTCCTTGGCGGCTCCGGACTACAGGTAAACTGTGGTGATGAAGTTGATTTCCGGCTTTCTGGTGGCAGCCGTGTTCGCCGGTCTGACTTTCGGACTGTGGGCGTACATGAACCGTCCCACCAGCGAACCGCCATGGCCGGCGCACATCCAGGGCGTCGCCTTCTCGCCCTACGCGGCCGACCAGAACCCCTTCGGCAGCAAGGACGTGCCACCGGTGGAGCAGATCGATTCGGACCTGCGCCTGCTGCAGGACAAGACCTATGCCATACGCACCTATTCGACCCTCGGTTCGCTCGGGCGGATCCCCGAGCTGGCGGCGAAGTACAACATCAGCGTGGCCCTCGGAGTGCAGCTGAGTCGCAACCAGTCGGAGAACGAGCAGGAGATGCGCAACGGCATCGCGCTGGCGCGCGAGCACCGCAACGTCGTCGCGGGTACTGGTCGGCAACGAGGTGCTGTTGCGCGGCGACCTGTCGGTCGCGGAACTGGCGCACCAGCTGGACCGCGCCCGCGCGGCGATCCGCCAGCCGGTCGGCTACGCCGACACCTGGGCGACCTGGCTCAAGAATCCCGGCAATCGTCCGCCCACGTGGATTTCATCGCGGTGCACCTGTTTCCGTACTGGGAAGGCGTCGATGTCGAACAGGCCGTCGACTTCTGCTTTCGCGAGCTCAAGGCCGTCCAGGACGCGTACCCGAAGAAGCCGGTGATCATCGGCGAGATCGGCTGGCCCTCGGAAGGGCGGATCCGGGCCGCGGCCGTGGCCTCGGTGTCGAACGAAGCGCTGTTCCTGCGCAGCTTCCTCGCGCGGGCGGAGCAGCAGGGGCAGCGCTACTACATCATGGAGGCCTTCGACCAGCCCTGGAAGGCGCGCGACGAGGGCGCTGTCGGCTCGTACTGGGGCATCTACGACGTCAACCGCAGGCCGAAGTTCGAATTCACGGCACCGATCGTGCGCATTCCGGAGTGGCACATGCTGGCCGCGATCTCCGTCGCGCTGGCGCTGCTGATGCTGGGCGTGTTCTACATCCACAGCGGATCGCTGCACACGCTCGGGCGCACGCTGCTCGCTACCGTCGTCTACGGCTCGGCCACCGTCACCGTCTGGGTCGTCTACGACTACACGCAGCAGTACCTGACGCCGACGTCGGTAGTCGTCGGTTCGCTGCTGATCCTGGGCATGCTGGGCGTGGTGGCCGTGCTGTTCGCCGAGGCGCACGAATGGGCCGAGGCGCACTGGGCGGGCGCGCACCTGCGCCTGCTCGATCCGACGCGCCGCGGCGGCGGCGCCACGCGCAAGGTCTCGGTGCACGTGCCGGCCTACAACGAGCCGCCCGACATGCTGATCGGTACGCTCGAAGCGCTGGCGCGGCTCGACTACCCGAACTTCGAAGTGCTCGTGATCGACAACAATACGCGCGACGAGGCGATCTGGCGTCCGGTCGAGGCGCATTGCGCGGCTGCTGGGTGAGCGCTTCCGCTTCTTCCATGTCGCGCCGCTGTCGGGGTTCAAGGCCGGCGCACTGAATTTCGCGCTCGCGCATACGGCGCCGGACGCCGAAGTGGTCGCGGTCATCGACAGCGACTACGAGGTCGATCCGGGCTGGTTGCGCGACCTGGTGCCGAGCTTCGATGCGCCCCGGGTCGCGATCGTGCAGGCGCCGCAGGACTACCGCGACGAGCATGACAATGCGTTCAAGGCGATGTGCTACGCCGAGTACCGCGGCTTCTTCTACATCGGCATGATCACGCGCAACGAGCGCAACGCGATCATCCAGCACGGGACCATGACGCTGGTGCGGCGTTCGGTGCTCGGGGGCGGTCGGCGGCTGGGCCGAGTGGTGCATCACCGAGGACGCCGAACTCGGCCTGCGGATCTTCGAGGCCGGCTACGAGGCGCTCTATCTTCCGCAGAGCTACGGCCGCGGCCTGATGCCCGACACGTTCATCGACTACAAGCGCCAGCGCTTCCGCTGGGCCTACGGCGCGATGCAGATCCTGCGCGCATCACGTGCGCGCGCTGCTGCCCGCCGGGCAGAGCGCACTGACCGCCGGCCAGCGCTACCATTTCATTGCCGGCTGGCTGCCGTGGCTCGCGGACGGCTTCAACCTGCTGTTCAACATCGCGGCGATCGGCTGGTCGATCGCGATGGTGCTGGCGCCACAGAAGGTCGATCCGCCGCTGATGGTGTTCTCGGTGCTGCCGCTCTCGCTGTTCATGTTCAAGCTGGTCAAGCTCGTGCACCTCTACATCCACCGCGTCGGCATGAACATCCGCCAGACCGCGGCCGCGGCGGTGTCCGGCCTGGCGCTCGCGCACACGATCGGCCTGGCGGTGCTCAAGGGGCTGCTCACGCGCAACGAGCCGTTCTTCCGCACGCCCAAGCAGAGCGCGCCGCATCGCCTGCGCTCGGCGCTGCTCGCGGCGCGCGAGGAGACCCTGCTGATGCTGTCGTTGTGGGCCTGCGCGCTCGGCATCCGCACCATTCCGAAGGAGATGGCGAGCCCGGATCTCACGGTCTGGGTCGCGGCGCTGCTGATCCAGTCGATACCGTATGCCGCGGCGCTGGTGGTATCGCTCGCCAGCGCGTTCCCGCTGCCGGCGGCGCTGCTCGGGGCGCGGCCGGCCGCCGTCACCCCGGATCCGTCGCCAACGTGAGGATGTGCCGCTCGGCTTCGAGCCCGGCGATCCGGACGGCGCGCGCGCCGAGCAGCCGCCAGCCTCCCGGCAGCTGTGCCAGCTCCGCCGCGGGGTAGCGGCCCTTCAGCGCGACCACCCGCGAGGCCGGACCGCACAGACCATCCACCCATTGCAGCAGGTCCGGCAGCGCGGCGCAGGCCCGCGCCAGCACGGTGTCGAACGGTGCATCGGGGTGGAGCCGCTCGACCCGTGCCTGCATGGCGGTCACGTTGGACAGCCCCAGCGCCCGGGCCGCGTGCTCGACGAACCGGACCTTCTTCGCCGTCGCATCGATCAGGGTGAAGTGCCGGTCCGGGCTGCTCAGCGCTAGCGGCAGACCCGGGAATCCGGCGCCGGTCCCGACGTCGGCGATCCGGGTACCGCGCAGGTCCGGCAAGGCTGCGAGGCTGTCGAGCAGGTGGCCCCGGATCATCGCACCGCGTTCCGTGATCGCGGTGAGGTTGTAGCTCCGGTTCCACAGCACCAGCTCATCGAGCAGCCGCAACAGGCGCTGCGTCTGCGATGGATCGAGCGCCACTCCGAGCGCGGCGGCGCCGTCCGTCAGTTCCTCGATGGGTTCGCGCCCGGCGCTCACTCCACGCGCACCAGCGTGCGGCCGGTGACGCCGCCGGCGAGGTAGGCCGCGAAGGCCGCGGGCAGCTCCGGCAGCGTGATGGTGCGCGTCACGATGCGATCGAGGTGACGCGGACGCAGGTCTGCGGCGAGGCGCGTCCAGAGCGCGAGCCGCTCGGCGGGCGAGCACGCCGCGAGACTGACGCCCAGCAGGCTCACGCCGCGCAGGATGAAGGGCATCACGGTGAGCTCGAGCGCCGCGCTGGCGGCGAGTCCCACGCTCGCGACGCAGCCGCGCTCGATCGTGGTGCGCAGCAGCCACGAGAGCGTATCGCCACCGACGTTGTCGATGCCGCCGGCCCAGCGGGCCGATTCGAGCGCACCGCTCCCGAAAGGCAGCTCATCGCGGAACAGTACCCGGGCGGCACCGAGCGCCGCGAGATACGGGGCAGCCGAGTGCTTGGCCGTCAGCGCCACGACCTCGTAGCCGCGTGCCGCGAGCAGGTCCACCGCGACCGATCCGACGCCGCCGGTGGCGCCCGTGACCAGCACCGGACCGGCATCGGGACGCAGCCCGTTGTGCTCCAGGCGCATCAGCGCCCAGGCGGCACTCGCTCCGGCCGTGCCGATCGCCATCGCGCTCGCGGTATCCAGGCCCGGTGGCATCGGGATCGCCAGCTGCGCCGGCACGCGGGCGCGCTGCGTGTAGCCGCCATCGCGCGTCTCGGACTGGCCGCCGCCGGTCGCGAGCACCGCGTCGCCCGGCCGGAATCGCGCATCGGTCGATGATTCCACGTAGCCTGCCAGGTCGATGCCGCCGACCAGCGGAAACCGCCGGACAATCCGCCCGGCCCCGCTCGCGGCGAGCGCGTCCTTGTAGTTGATGCCCGAGTGCGCGACGCGCACCACGAGTTCACCGGGAGACAGATCCGCGAGCTCGAGCGTATCGAGGCGCGCCTCGACTCTGCCATCGCGCTGGTGGATGCGCAGCGCCTGAAATGGCCCCGAGGTGTCGGCGTCCCGCATGTTCCACTGCCCTCCCGCGTCAGGCACCATACCAACCCGATGCGGCAATTCAAGTTCCAGTCCCCCGCGCCTGCAGGCTCCCGGGCGCGCGTCGGCGTGCGCGCGCTGCTGCCCCTGCTGCTCATCGCGCCGCTGGCCGCGCCGTCGTGGCGCGCGGCCGCCGCCGATGCGGTGCCTGTCAGCGCGACGACGAACGCTGGCGCCGCGCCGGACGCCGCCTCCGAGGCAGTCCCCGACGCCGCCCGGGACGCGGCGCTGGCGCTGCGCCGCTTCCAGCAGGAGCGTGCGGCGCGCTTCATCGATTGGCTCGCGGATGGCAGCCTGCTGATCGCGACGCGATTCGGGGACACGCAGCAGATCCACCGGCTGCGCGCGCCGCTCGGGATGCGCGAGCAGTTGAGCTTCGGGGACGGCGACGTGCTGAACGCCGCGGCACGACCGTTCGCGAGCGATGCGTTCGTGTACCAGAGCTCGGCGGACGGCGGGCGCACCAGCAGCCTGTATCTGGTGCGGCTCGCCGATCACGCGTCCGTACGCCTGACCGGCGAGGGATATCGCGACGAGTCGCCGCTGTTCGCGCACGACGGGCAGCGCATCGCGTTCAGCAGCAACCGCGCCGCGGCGGCCGATCGCGCGATCTACGTGCTCGACACCACGCATCCGGGCGCCGCGCCGCGGCTCGCGGCCGGCAGCAGCGGCGAGCGCTGGCGCGTGTTTGCGTGGTCCGCCGATGACCGGCGACTGCTGCTGGGGCGCGAGAGCCCTGGAGTGGACGGCTACGAACTGGGGTTCGTGGACCTCGCGACCGGTACGCTGACGCCGATCCAGCTCGCGCCCGCGGCGCGCGCCCGCGGCGGGCGCGCCGAACCGGCCCGGGCGCTACGCGCGCGCGCGGCGCGTTTCGCGCCGGACGGGCATGGGCTGATCGTGCTCGGGCTGCCCGACACGGGCCCCGTTGCGTCGGAGTTTGCAACGCTGCGCTACGTCGATCCCGGAACCGGAGAGACGCGCGATCTGCTGCCGGCGATGACGCACGACGTCGAGCTGTTCGACGAAAGTCCTGACGGCCGCTACCTGGCCTATGCGATCAATGACGACGGCGTGAGCCGCCTGCTGCTCGTCGACCAGAAAGACCGGCTCGAATCCGCGGTCGGCGAACTGCCGGTCGGCATCATCCATAGCCTGAGGTTCGACGCCACGGGCACGCACCTGGCGGTCGGTGTCGAGAGTGCGCAGGCCCCGGAGGACGTCTATGTCTACGAACCGGGCACGCAGGACCTGCGCCGCTGGACGGCCGGCGAACTCGGTCCGGTGGATCCGGCGGAACTGGTCGGTCCGCAGCTTCGGCATTTTCCGACCTGGGACCGCATCGAGGGCCAGCAGCGCGTGCTCGGCGCCTTCGTGTACGGCGCCGGGGCCCCATTGCCTGCCGGGGCCGCGCCCCGGCCGGTCCTGATCCTGCTGCGCGGGGCGCCCGGTGCGCAGTTCCGGCCCGGCTACGACCCGTTCCTGCAGTACCTGGTCAGCGTGCTGCGTTTCGTGGTCGTGGCGCCCAACGTGCGCGGCGCGAGCGGCTACGGTCGCAGCTTCCGCGCGCTCGCCGACGGCGCGCTGCGCGACGATGCGTCACGCGACGTCGGCTCGCTGCTGGCCTGGGTGGGTCTGCAGGACGGACTGGATCGCGAGCGCGTATTCGTGATGGGAGAGGGTGCTTCGGACTCGCTCGCGCTCGCCGTGCTCGCGCAGTACGGGGACCGGCTGCAGGGCGGCATCGCGGTCGGGCCGCCGATCGTGCCGCCGCTGCCAGCCCCGGTCACGATCCGTCGCCCGGTACTGCTGGCGGCGATGATCGCGCCCCCGGACCTCCCGGCGGACAGTGCGATCGCGGTGCCGAACGATCCGTTCGGGATATTCGCGTTCCGGCTGCGCTCCGCGGGCACCAACGCGCGCTACGTGGCCTTCAGCGGCAACTACCCGGGCGCGATGCGGCGCGCCGACCGCGTCGACTGCGAGCGCGAGATCGCGCGATTCCTCGTGCAGCTACTGCGCTGAGAGCAGCGTCAGGCGCCGCGTGACGGTCTGCAGCGCGGGCGCCTGGTGCGCGTAATAGTCGGCGATTTCCTGGATCTCGGCGGCGCTGATGCCGTTCACGAAGTTCGGCATGATCGGATTCTTGCGATCGCCCTTCTGGTATTCGACCAGCGCCCGCGCGATGTAGTCCTCGTGCTGACCGGCCAGGGTCGGATAGTCGCCCGTGATGCCGACACCATTGGCGCCGTGGCACGACACGCACAGCTGCGCGACGCGCGCGGGAGCCGTGCCGACCGGCGCCGCCGTCGCCGGGAGCGGCAGGCTGCTGAAATAGGCCGCGACGTCCTGCATGTCCTGGTCGGAGAGCGAAGATGCCTGGACGTGCATCGTGCCGTGCGATCGCTCGCCGCTCTTGTATTCCTTCAGCGCCGCGACGATGTACTCGGGGTGCTGGCCCAGCAGCTTGGGCACGCTATAGGTCGGATAGACGTTCTTGTAGTCCTCGATGCCATGACAGCCGAGGCAGGTGTACGAGAGTTCCTTGCCGCGCGCCGCATCACCGGCTGCATGCGCCGCGCCGCCGGCCCCGAGCGTACAGCCGATCAATGCGATCTGGAGGGCCAAGCCACGCCTGAATGTCATACCGACTCCGGCCAGAACTGGTGAATAATGCGCCCCGAGCAGGGGCAGATGAGCCCGGAAAGTGTACGGTCTGCAACGCGGTTTTGCCACTCCATGATTGCGCTGATCCAGCGGGTCAGCAGCGCCAGCGTGTGCGTCGCTACGGAGCTGATCGGCGAGATCGGCCCGGGCCTGCTCGCGCTGATCGGCGTGGTGCGCGGTGACGATGCAGCCCACGCGGACCGTCTGCTGCAACGGGTGCTCGACTACCGCGTATTCGCGGACACCGCCGGGCGCATGAACCGTTCGCTGCGCGAGGTGCAGGGCGGGCTGCTGCTCGTGCCGCAATTCACGCTCGCGGCCGAAACCGCGCACGGCAACCGGCCGGGCTTCAGCCATGCGGCCGCCCCGGCACAGGCGGCAGCCCTGTACGACCACCTGCTGCAGCGCGCCCGCGCGACCTACGGACGGGTGGCCAGCGGCCGCTTTGGCGCCCCGATGCAGGTGTCCCTGATCAACGACGGTCCGGTCACTTTCTGGCTGCAGTCAGCGGGATCCGTGAAGCAGGCCTGATTCCTTGAGGCCGGACGGTTACTTGTGCGCCGCCAAATAGCCTATCATGGCCTGCGTGGGCGCCTTCCGGGTGCTGTCCACTATTACGGAGCAGTCCATGGATCTGTTCAGTCCCAAACACCTGTTGATGATCGTGATCATCGTGCTGCTCGTGTTCGGCACCAAGAAGCTGCGCACCCTCGGTTCGGACCTCGGCTCGGCGGTGCGCGGATTCAAGAAGGCCATGAACGACGGCGAGACCGAGGAACACGCCAGGCAGATCGAGGGCCCGACCGGCAAGGATGCTGAGTTTCCCGAGGTCGCCGCCAAGGCCCCCGCCGCGGCTGCAGCCGAAAGCAAGAGTGCGGCTCCGCACGCCTGACGGCCCCTGCGGATCCGCGGCGCCCCATGTTCGGAGTCGATTTTTCCGAAATCGCCCTGATCTTTCTGATCGCGCTCGTGGTACTGGGACCGGCGAAGCTGCCACAGGTCGCACAGACGATCGGCAAGTGGGTGGGCCGGGCCCGGGTGATGGCGCGCCAGTTCCGCGAGCAGCTGGAACAGGAAGCAAACGAGATCAAGCGGGCTACCGATACGCGTACCAGCCCGACGCCTGCGGCGCCGGCCCCGGCGGCGGCAGCACCGCCCGCAGAGGCCCCGGCGGCGGCAGCACCAGCCGCAGGGGCTCCAGCGACCCCAGCGGCAGCGGATCCGATGCCGGTACCGGTAGCGACGGCGGAACCGGTCCTGGCATCGGGCCCTGCGGAGGTTTCGGGCCCGCAGGAAGCCTCGGACCCGGCAGCGCGTGCGCCGGTCGCCGGCGGCACGGAGGCCTCGCCCACGCCAGCCGCAGCGCCCCCGGACGCAGCGCCGACCTTCGCGCATGGCATGGCCGGAGCGGGCGTGTGGCCGCCGGCCCCCGAACCCCAGGATCATCCGGCTCCGCTGCCGGCGGAACCGCATGAGCGAGGAGCATGAGCCGCTGCCCGAAGGCACGCTGATCTCGCACCTGCTGGAGCTGCGAGACCGCCTGCTGCGCGCGTTCGTGGCGGTGCTGATCGCCTTCATCCCCTGCGCCTACTATTCGAACGCGTTGTTCGATTTCCTCTCGACGCCGCTGGTGTCCAAGCTGCCGCCGGGCCAGAAGCTGATCGCAACCTCGGTGACGGCCACGTTCACCGCGCCGCTCAAGCTCGCGTTCGCCGCCGGGCTGCTGATCGCGATGCCCTACGTGCTGTTCCAGATCTGGGCGTTCGTCGCGCCAGGCCTGTACCGCAAGGAGAAGCGCTTCGCGGTGCCGCTGCTGGTCACGGCCATCCTGCTGTTCTACGTCGGGGTCGGGTTCTCGTACTTCTTCGTGTTTCCGATGGTGTTCCGCTTTTTCGTCGCGACGACGCCTCACAACGTGCAGTTGATGGCGGACGTGAACAACTACATCCAGTTCGCGTTGACCCTGTTCGTGGCATTCGGCGTCGCATTCGAGACCCCGGTCGCCGTCGTGCTGCTGGTGCTGACCAATCTCGTGTCGCTGCAGAAGCTGCGCGCATCGCGCGGCTACGTGCTGATCCTGGTATTCATCATCGCGGCCATCCTGACCCCGCCGGACGTGATGTCCCAGACCTCGATGGCGGTGCCGATGTACCTGCTCTACGAGGGCGGCATCATCTTCGCGGCGGTGCTGGTGCGCGGCCGCGCGGAGGAGCCCGCGAGCGAACCGAGCTCCGGGTGAGGCCCGCGATGGCGGGCGCCGGCGCGCGCGGGGCTGGCTTCTTCGGCCATCCAGCCGGGCTCGCCACGCTGTTCTTCACGGAGATGTGGGAGCGGCTCAGCTTCTACGGCATGCGCGCGCTGCTGGTGCTGTTCCTCGTGGACGGCGTCGCGCATGGCGGACTCGGGCTCGATGACCGCACCGCCAGCGCGATCTACGGACTGTACGTCGGCGCGACCTACATCGCGGCGCTCCCCGGCGGCTGGATCGCGGACCGGCTGCTCGGCGGCCAGCGCGCGGTGCTGGCGGGCGGCGTGCTGATCACCTGCGGACATGGGCTGCTCTGGCTGTCGTCGGTCAGTTCCGTGTTCTTCGCCGGGTTGTTCCTGATCGTGATCGGCACGGGCTTGCTGAAACCGAATGCGAGTGCGCTCGTGGCCCAGCTGTATCCGCAGGGCGGCGCGGCTCGCGATGCCGGATTCACGATCTACTACGTCGGCATCAACGTCGGCGGGACGCTGGGGCCGCTCATCGCCGGCTTCATCGCGCAACGCTACGGGTGGCGCTCCGGCTTCCTGACGGCGGCGCTCGGCATGGCGGCCGGCCTGCTGCAGTTCCTGTGGGGACGGTCCCGGCTCGGAAGCGCAGGATTGCCGCCGGTGCCCGCGCAGCGGCACCTTGCGGGACGGCGCCTGCTGCCGGGTGCCGCGCTGCTGGTGACCCTGGTGGCGGTACTGATCGCGAGCGGCCTGCTGCGGGTGCCCGCGGTACGGCTGCAGGGGCTCGCGACCGCGGGCATTCTCCTCATCGCCGTCGGATACTTCGGGTACCTGCTGTGCGGCGCAGGACTGGACCGGCAGGCGCGTGCGCGCATCCTCGCGCTGCTCGTGCTGTTCATCGCCTCGACCCTGTTCTGGGCCGGCTACGAGCAGACCGGCTCGTCGCTGAACCTGTTCGCTGCGCGCTATACGGACCGGCACTGGATGGGTCTTACGCTTCCGGCCAGTGCCTTCCAGTCGCTGAATCCGATCTACATCGTGGCCTTCGGCCCACTGTTCTCGCTGCTGTGGGTACGCCTCGCCCGTCGCGGCCTGGATCCCGCGACGCCGGTCAAGTTCCTGTTCGGACTGCTCGGCATCGCCGCCGGATTCCTCGTGATGGCGGCGGCGGCCCGGCTGGTCGCTGGCGGCCAGCAGGTCGGCGTCGGCTGGCTGACCGTCACGTACCTGCTGCATACCTGGGGCGAGCTGGCGTTGAGTCCGGTCGGAATGAGCGCCACGACCCGGCTGGTGCCGGATCGCCTCATGGGCCAGGGCCTCGGGCTGTGGTTCGTGAGCCTGTCGCTCGGCAACCTGCTCGCGAGCCGGATTGCCGGCAATTTCGACCCCGCGCATCGCGAGGCGATGCCGGGTCAATTCATGCAGCTCGTCTGGTTCGCGACGCTGTGTGCGGCGGGCCTGGCGCTCAGCCTGCCGCTGATGCGCCGCTGGATGCAGCCGGCCCGGTAGCGCGCGGCCCGCGATCGCGCAGCAGCCAGGCATAGAGTGCACCCATCACGGCGACGAACACGATCGCTCCGATCCAGACCGCCGCGTTCGCGAACCCGTCCCCGACCAGCGCGAGGGGTGCCGGGTTTCCGGAGAACACGACGATGGCGGCGAGCAGCACGCCGATCAGGCTCTCGCCGACGATCAGTCCCGAGGCCAGCAGCACCCCGAGCTGGCGCGTGGCCCCCGGATCGGCATGGCGCGCCGCGCGCCGCTCGAACGCCCAGCCCGCGATCGCCCCGACCGTGATCATCAGCGTCGTCGCGGTCGGCAGGTAGATCCCGAGCCCTACGGCCAGCGGTGGCAGGTGCAGCCGCGAACTGCGACGCAGCAGCTCGTCGATGAGGATCACGCCGCCACCGATCAGGCCGCCGGTGCCGATCAGCTTCCAGTCCAGGTTGCCCTGGATCACACCCTGTGCAAGGGCCGATATCAGCGCCGCCTGGGGCGCCGGCAGCGCGCGCGCCGGATCCACGCCGGGAGCCCCGGCAAAGCCATAGGCATGGTTCAGCAGGTCGAGGATCGGCGGGATCACGGCCGCCCCGGCCACCACCCCGACGATCAGCGCGAGCTGCTGGCGCCACGGGGTGGCATCCACCAGCTGCCCGGTCTTCAGGTCCTGCAGGTTGTCGTTCGAGATCGTGGCTGCCGCGAATACCACCGCCGTGACCAGCAGCGCGAACGCGACCAGGGCCGGCGACGCCGCTGCGGGCAGCACCGGCTTGATGACCGCGACCAGCAGCAGCGCGACCCCGATCACGACCAGGATGCCGATACCGGACAGCGGGCTGTTCGAGGAGCCGATCAGTCCCGCCATGTAGCCGCACACCGTCGCGACGAAGAAACTCATCAGCACGACGTACACGATTCCGCCCGCGACCAGCAGCGGCGCCTGCGCGCCGAGCCCGCTCTGGGTGCTGAAGGCGCCGAACAGCCAGCCGATCGGCGCCAGGCACGCGAGGGTCACGAGACCGACCAGTCCGATCGGGATGTCGCGCTCCGTGCGCGGCAGCGAGCCGGCCTGGCCGGCGCTGCGCAGGCGAGCGGCGAGCAGCGCCGAGCGCAGCCCGCCCAGCACCGGCCGCACCAGCTTGAGCAGTGTCCAGACGGCGGCGGTACCGATCGCGCCCGCGCCGACGAAGCGCACCTGGTGGCTCCAGACCGCCTGGGCCACCTGCGCGGCCGCGCCGGCCGCCGGGTGCGTCGAGGTCAGCCACGGCACCGCACCGGCCCAGCCGATCAGCGCACCCACCAGCATCGCGATCCCGACCGCCAGGCCGACCAGGTGGCCGACGGCAAACAGCGCGAACGAAAGGCTGAAGTCGAAGCCCGATACCGCCCCGCGGGTGCCGACGCGGAAGTAGCGCACGACGTCGCTGGCAAACAGCTGGGTCGCGACGACGGCGGCAAAGGCGGCCGACACGACGCTGCCCGTCACGATCGCGCGCACGCCGGCGCGGCTGCTCGCGAGGTCCGCGGCTCCGGCTTGCGGATTGGCGCGGGCACCGACCTTGAGCACCTCGGCACAGGCCACACCTTCCGGGTACGGCAGGTCGGACTGGGTGACGAGCGCGCGTCGCAGCGGGATCGAGTACATGACGCCGAGCACGCCGCCCACGGCGCAGATCGTGAAGCTGAACGCGTACGGAAAGCCGCTCCACCAGCCGATCATGATCAGCCCGGGCAGCACGAAGATGATCGAGGACAGGGTGCCGGCGGCCGAAGCCACCGTCTGCACGATGTTGTTCTCCTGGATCGTCGATCCGGCGAATCCGCGCAGGATCGCCATCGAGATCACGGCGGCGGGAATCGAGGTGGCGAAAGTCAGTCCCGCCTTGAGGCCGAAGTAGGCGTTGGCCGCGGTGAAGACCAGCGTGATCCCGATCCCGAGCGCAAGGCCGCGCCAGCTCAGTTCGCGGCGGGCGGGGGCCGCATCCTGCGCCGGCTGCATCGTGCGCGACTCGCCTGGGGCCCGTGCCTACAGCTGCCGCGAGCGTGCCGCCGCGGCGGCCGACGGCTCGAGCATGACCTTGAGCCGCCGCAGCGCGCGCTCCCAGCCACCCCGCAGGCGCAGGTACATCGCGTCCCAGTTCTGGCTCTCCGGGATACCGGATCCGAGCAGCCGCAGCACCGTGAGCGGGCCGGCGGTACGCTCCCGCGCCGTGAGCTCGTCGCGATCGAGCAGGAAATCATCGACGATGACCGCCTCCTCCGCCGACAGCTCGGGTACCGGCAGATAGATCAGTCGCAGCCGCCGCGGCGGGGCGAACACGTCGATGTGCGCCTCGCGGCTCAGGTCCGGATCGGGACGCGACCAGAAGCTGCCGCCCTCGCGCGCGTCGACGCGCGTGGCCGGCGTGTACCAGCGCGCGAGCAGCTCGGGCTCGATCAGCGAGCGCCAGACGGTGTCGATATCGACGCGGATGTCGATGCGGTGCGCGTAGCCGCGGGTGCGGTCTGCCATGTCTCTAGTCCTTGCGTGCGTTGCGTTCGCGCAGCGCGACGGCCAGTAGCGGCAGCAGCGACGCGGCCACCACCACCAGGGTCACGAAGCCGAAGTTCTGCCTGACCCACGGCAGGTTGCCGAATGCGTAGCCACCGAGCAGGAACAGCGCCACCCAGAGCAGCGCACCGCCCAGGTTGAAGCACTGGAAGCGCAGGTACGGCATGCGGCCGATGCCGGCGACGAATGGCGCGAAGGTGCGCACGATCGGCGTGAAGCGCGACAGCAGCACCGTGAAGCCGCCGTGTCGCTCGAAGTAGGACTGCGTGCGCTGCAGGTATTCGAGCCGGAAGTACCGGTTGCCTGCGCGCAGGGCGCGCTGCCCGAGCGAGCGGCCCACGGCATAGTTCAGCGTGTTGCCGGCGACCGCCGCGACGACCAGCAGCGCATACACCTCGCCGATCGGCAGCGTGCCGCCGCCGCCCACGGCGGCGAGCGCCCCGAAGCCGAACAGCAGCGAGTCACCAGGCAGGAACGGCGTGAGCACCAGCCCGGTCTCGGCGAAGATGACGGCGAACAGGATCGCGTAGATCCAGGAGTCGTAGCGCGTCACCAGCTCGACCAGGTGGCGGTCGAGATGCAGCATGAAATCCAGGATCACTGCGCGCGTGCCTGGCCGGCGGCGCGCGTCGCGAGCGCCCCCGGATGTGCCGACAGCGATTGCAGCGCCCTGGCGACCTGCACGTCCCGCTGCGCCAGGGTCGGCGCCGTGGCGGCCGCGGTCTCGTCCATCTGCGCCGGCGGCTGCTCGGGCCCGTCGAGCAGCACGTCGGGCTCGATGCCGACGCCGTTGATCGATACGCCCGAGGGCGTGAAATAGCGTGACGTCGTGATCTTCAGCGCCTGGTCACCCTCGAGCGGCATGATGGTCTGCACCGACCCCTTGCCGTAGGTCCGCCGGCCGATCAGCGTGGCGCGAGCGTTGTCGTGCAGCGCCGCGGCCAGGATCTCCGAGGCCGACGCGGAGCCGCCGTTGACCAGCACCACCAGCCTGGCACCCGCGGTGATGTCGCCGGGCATCGCCTCCATCCGGAACCTCGCTGCGGCGGTGCGCCCGTCAGCGCTGACGATCGTGCCGTGGTCCAGGAAATCGTCCGCGACCTGCACCGCTGCGTCGAGCACGCCGCCCGGATTGTTGCGCAGGTCGATCACGAAGCCCTTCAGCCGTTCCGGTCCGGCATGCTCGAGCCCATCGACCGCCTGCTCGAGCTCCGTGGCCGTGGTCTCGGTGAAACTCGTGATGCGCAGGTAGCCATAACCCGCCGCCAGCAGCTCGGCGGCCACGCTGCGCAGCCGTACCTGCGCGCGCTTCACCTTGAACTCGAGCAGCCCGACGGAGCCTTCGCGTCGCACCGCCAGTCGCAGCAGGCTGCCTTCCGGGCCGCGCATGCGCGCGATGGCCGCGTCGATATTGGCCGCATCCACCGCCTGATCGTCGATCCGGACGATCACGTCCCCGGTCATGATCCCGGCGAGGTCGGCCGGTGAACCGGGCATGCGGCGCACGATGCTCACGCCGTCCTTCCCGGCCGCGACTTCGACGCCGATCCCGGCGTAGCTGCCCGTGGTGTTGACCTTCATCTCGTCGAATTCGTCGGGACTGAGGAAGCTCGAGTGCTCGTCGAGTCCCTCGACCATGCCGCGGATCGCGTTCTGCATCAGCACGTGGTCGTCGACCGGGTCGACGTAGTTCTCGCGCACGCGCTGCATGACCTCGGCGAGCAGCTGCGCGTCGGCCCACGGCAGGGGCTCGACGTGCCGGCCATGCGCGGCCGTCGCGGCGGGCGCGAGCGCGGCGGCGTGCTCGGCGAGCACGCGACCGGCCACCGACAGCGACAGGCCGATCAGCACTCCGAGCGCCACGGCGAGCATCACGCGGGAAGGTTTCGCCATGCGCTGAATACTACAGGGGTGCCCGGCCGGCGCCAAAGTCGTGACCGGCCGGGCCGACTCGCGCCACCGGCGCTAGCCCGCGTGCGCCTGCTCTGCAGCCGGAACCACCGCCGGCTCCTCGGGCCACACGCCACTCGGACTCGAGGCGGCCGCGTACAGCGGCAGCTCGGCCAGCAGGTCGATCAGCGGCACCGGCCGGGCGATCGCGAAGCCCTGGCCGTAGTCGACGCCGAGCGCCGTGATGCGCGTGCGGATCTCCTCGGTCTCGATGTATTCCGCGACGGTCGTGAGCGACATCGCGTGCGCGAGCTGCGCGATCGCCTGCACCATCGACTCGGCGCGCGCGTCCTTGAGCACGTCGCGCACGAAACTGCCGTCGATCTTGAGCATGCCGATCGGCAGGGTGCGCAGGTAGGCGAGCGAGCTCAGGCCGGTGCCGAAGTCGTCGAGCGCGATGTTGCAGCCCAGCTTGCGCAGCCGGCGCATCAGCGCCTCGGCACGGACCAGGTTGCCGATCGCCGCGCTCTCGGTCAGCTCGAAGCACAGCGCGGACGGCGGCAGTCCGCTCTGTTCGATCAGGCGCGCCACGTGCTCGGTGAACTCCGCGTCCTGCAGCGACTGCCCCGAGAAGTTGATCGTGAACACGATCGAGCTCTGGCGCAGCAGCTCCGCATGCGGCTGCAGCATCTCGATCGCATGGCCGATGACCCAGCGGTCGATGCGTGGGCATGAGCTGGTAGCGGTTGCGCCGCCGACATGAAGTGGTCGGGTCCGACGATCTCGCCGTTCTCCGCCAGCATGCGCAGCAGGATCTCGAAATGCGGTGCGCCGCTGTGTCCACCCAGCGGCACGATCATCTGCGCATTCAGGTGCAGGCGGTTCTCCGTGATCGCGCTGCGCAGGTCGCTGATCAGGTTGATGTCGGTGAAGCGCCGCACGATGCTTTCGTCGGCCTCCTGGTACACCTCGACGCGGTTGCGGCCGCGATCGTTCGCGGCCTTGCAGGCCGTCTCGGCCGCCGCGAACGCATGCACGAATTCCTTCGAGCGCGGTTCGACCGTGGATACCCCGAGGCTGATCGAGACCGGCATCTTGCCGTCGCCGATGCCGGCACCCACCGACTCGGCGCCGAGCCGCAGCGATTCGGCGAATTTCGCGGCATCGCTCAAGGCGTCGCGGGCAGCAGGATGGCGAACCGGTCGCCCGAGATGCGGGCGGCGAGCGCGCGCGGCGGAATGCGCTCGCGGATCAGCTCGCCGAGCAGCGCGATCACCCGATCGCCCATGTGCATGCCGAAATTCTCGTTGATCACGTGCAGGCGGTTGATGTCGATGGACAGCGCGCTCCACCAGCTCTGGGTGCTCTCGCGCAGTTCGAGCACGCTGCGCACGCGCTCCTCGAACGCCGGGCGCGTCAGCAGCCCGGTCAGCGTGTCGTAGCTGTGGGCGATGATCGAGGCCACGCGGCGCGCGAGCAGCTCGGTCAGGCGCGCGTGGTGCGGAGTGAACTCCGGGGCCGTTTCCGCGCGAAACAGCGCCAGCACTCCCATGCAGCGACCGTCGGATCGCGGGATCGGGCACGCGAGCACGCGATAGTTGACCGGATCGGGGCCGACCTGCAGCACCAGCTTGTTGACGATGGCCGCCTTGCGTCGCACCTGGGCCATCGACAGCAGGTGCCGGTGGGCGCGCGCGAGCAGCGCATTGTCGAGCGTGGAATTCGCCGCGGTGTGCACCAGCGCGATGCCCTTCTCCGGAATGATCAGGGCGGCCATGCCGACCTTCAGGTGCGCCGTGGCACTCGCGACCAGCGCCTTCAGGTCGGTCGCGCTCTCCGGCTTCGCGTCCGCGGAACTGCCGGAGACCGACAGCAGCATCTCGAGGTCGTTGTCCTGCTCGATCAGCGAACTGTGCAGGTTCAGGATCTCGTCGCGAGCCAGCAGCTCGCGGCGCAGGCATTCGATCGCGGGCCGCACCAGCGCCTGCACGAACGAAAACGTGCGCGGCTCGCCGTCCGCGGCCCGGCACACGATCGCGACCAGCGCAAAGGGCTTCGGCTCGCCCGGTTCATCATCGCGGCGCAGCCAGAACAGATAGGCGGGCTCGCCGGCCACCGAGCACATCTCGCCAGGGCTGTCGGCCGTGCGCGCCGCCGCCTCCAGCGAGTTGATGACGGCCTGGGACAGGTCGGACCCGACCGCCATCTCGCCGGCCCAGTGCAGCTCGCCACGGGCGTTGAACACCGCCAGGCTGGTCAGCCGCGGTAGCAGCGCACGCAGCAGCTGGGCGTAAGGCTCGAGCGATGACCACGAGGCGACGCTGCGGCGCTCCAGTGCGGTTTTACTCATGCTGCCTTGCTGTCGTATCGGAGCGTCAGGGTCGCGCATTGCGGTGGCGCGTTCCTTGACGGGTGTCGCCTTTTTGAAGATGTTCGGCGCCGCGCCCGACCGGTCAGCGCGCGTCCGCGCCGGCCGGCACGGCGGCGCCGGGCCGCTGGTCGCGGAACCAGGGGCGGGGATCGAGCGGGCCGGCCGTTGTGGCGGATCTCGAAATACAGCTCCGGGTTCGGACGCCCGCCGGTATCCCCGGCTGCGGCGATCACCTCGCCGGCCGCTACCGATTCGCCCGCAGATTTGAACAGCCGGTCGTTGTGGGCGTAGAGGCTCAGGTACCCCTCGCCATGATCCAGGATCTCGAGCAGGCCGAGCCCCGGCAGCCAGTCCGCATAGACGACCCGGCCGGCCGTGATGGCCCGGACCGGGGCGTCACGGGCCGTCGACACCAGGATCCCGTCCCAGCGGATGCCACTGGCGCGGGTCTGGCCGAATTCGGCTGCCAGTACGCCGGCCACGGGCCAGTCCAGCTGCCCGCGCAGCCGTCCGAAGGCGGTCGAGACGTCGGGCGGAGCGACTTCCGGCAGCGAGCGGTTCAGCCGCCGCAGCAGTCGCTCGAGGTCCGACTGCTGGGTCCGCAGCCGCGCCAGGCTCGCCTCGCGGGTCTGGGCCTGGGATTCGAGGCTTGCCAGCACGCGCCGGCGATCATCGCGCAGTCCTTCGAGGCGCTGCAGCTGCTGCTGCTGCTGGGCTTCGAGCACGCCAAGCTGCTGCTGCTGCTGGGCCAGCTGCGTGTCGAGCGCATCGAGCTGCTGCACATGCTGCTGGATCGCCGCGATCTGTTGCGCGCGCGCGCGGCCGAAATACCCGTAGTACGCGAACAGGCGTGCGCTGTGCTGCGGATCCCTTGCTGCGAGCAGCAGTTTCAGCGGCTCCTGATGCCCTATCAGATAGGCGGCCCGCAGCTGGCCTGCCAGTGCCGCGCGCTGCGCATCGATCGCCTGCTGCTCGGCGGCGCGCTGCTGGGTGAGCGCACTGCGACGCGAGCTGCGCGCGGCGATGTCGATCGCGGTGCGGTCGTACTGATCGCGGGCCTCCCCGAGCGCCTGTTCGGCCGCGCGCAGCGCGCCTGAAAGCCGGTCACGCTCCAGCGCGTCGCGACTGATCTGCCGCGTCATGGCCTCGATCCTGGTGCGCAGGCTGCTGAGCTCCGCCGAGGTCTGTTGCCGCGACGCAGCGAGAAGCGCTGGGGTCCACAGCGCCCCGGCGGCGCACAGCAACACGGCGCCGACCCGGGCGGCACGCTGCCTATCGACCTTCACGCGGTTCTGGGCTGACACGGTATGCAGGGCTGACGGTATTCAGGGCTGAATGCAGGGCTGATGAATCCCTAGGATCTGTGCTGTGGCCAGCCGCTATAATGATCGGCTCCGCCTGCCGAGTGAACCTTTAGGGTACGCGATGGATCGACTGCTGGAATACTGCACGCACCACCCGTGGCTGGCCGCCTTCGCGGGGCTGGCGGCGCTGGCCGTGCTCGCGTACGAGCTGCGCGAGCAGGCCGGCAGCGCCGGGTCGCTCTCGCCGCAGGACGTGATCCGGCTGATGAACCAGGGTGCGACCGTGCTCGACCTGCGGGCCGAGCCGGAGTACGCGGCCGGCCACATCAGCGGTGCGCGCCACTTCGACCCGGGCCGCATCGCGGACGCGTCCGAGGCGCTGAAGAAGTACAAGGAACGTGCGCTGGTCGTCTATTGCGACCGGGGCCCTACCGCGGCCGCGACCGTGCGCAAGCTGGCGGCACAGGGCTTCACGAAGGTCTTCAACCTGCGTGGCGGCCTCGAGCGCGTGGCGCGCCGAGAATCTGCCGCTCTCGCGGGAGTGAGCGGACAGCGCGCCATGGCCGCCGTGCAGGTCGTGATGTACGCCACGTCCTGGTGCCCCTACTGTGCGCGTGCCCGCGCGCTGCTGGCTTCCAAGGGTGTGGCGGTGCGGGAAATCGACATCGACGCGGAGCCGTCGGAGCGTGCGGAGATGATCCGGCGCAGCGGACGGCGCACGGTGCCGCAGATCTTCATCGGCGAGCACCACGTCGGCGGCAGCGACGACCTGCACGCGCTCGATGCAGCGGGCGGACTCGATGTGCTGCTGGCAGGGCGCTGATTTGCAACACGCTGGCGGTACGATGCACGACTCATTGATCCAAAACGACCGAGGTTGATCCCATCATGTCGAACGAAGCCACTCCCGATGCCGGCGCTGCCGCGGCAGCGCCTGCCGCCCTGGCCCTGCAGGCCGTGTATCTCAAGGACTGCTCTTTCGAGGCGCCGCAGGGGCCACGCGCCAACGGCGAGTGGAATCCCCAGATCTCGCTGGATCTCAATACCAGCGTGCAGCCGATCAATGGCGACGTGCGCGAAGTGGTGCTCACGGTGACGGTGTCGGCGAAGCAGGGCGAGCAGACGCTGTTCCTGGTCGAGGTCAAGCAGGCGGGAGCGTTCCTGATCCAGAACCTCGGAGCCGAGGAATACAAGCGCGCCGTGAGCAGCATCTGCCCGACGGTGCTGTTTCCGTACGCACGGGCCGTGGTCTCGCACCTGGTCGGGCAGGGTGGATTTCCGCAGCTGCTGCTGCCACCGGTGAATTTCGACGCGCTGTACGGGGGCTCGGCTGCCGAAGCGGCCACTGCCACCAGGAACTAGGAACCTCGAGGCCCCGCAGCAGTCCGTGGCGTCCAGGGCATCCGAACGCGCCGATATCGCGGTACTCGGGGCGGGCTCGTGGGGCACGGCGCTCGCGATCCAGTTCACCCGCGCCGGGCGTCCGGCGCGGCTCTGGGGTCGCGGGGCCGCGCACCTCGCCTCGATGGCGCGCGAGCGCCGTAACCAGCGCTACCTGCCGGAAGCCGTGTTCCCCGACAGCCTGCAGGTCGTAGCGGACCTCGCTGCCGCCATCGACGGCGTACAGGACGTGCTGGTGGCCGTCCCGAGCTCGGCCTTCCGCGAGCTGCTCGTCGAGCTCGCGCCGCTGGTGGCTCCGCAGGTCAGGCTGTGCTGGGCGACGAAGGGATTCGAGCTCGACACCGGGCTGCTGCCGAACGAGGTCGCCCATCAGGTGCTCGGTTCCGGTCGCGCGGTCGCGGTGCTGTCCGGTCCGACCTTTGCCCTCGAAGTGGGAGCCGGGCTGCCGACCGCGATGACGGTCGCCTCGCCGGATGCCGACTATGCCGAGCGGCTCGCGCGCGACCTCTCGTCCTCGAGCTTCCGCGCCTATACCTCGACCGACATCACCGGGGTCGAGGTCGGTGGCGCGGTCAAGAACGTGCTGGCGATCGGTACCGGGCTCAGCGACGGACTCGGTTTCGGCGCCAACACCCGCATCGCGCTGATCACGCGCGGACTGGTCGAGATGACACGACTCGGAGTCGCGCTCGGTGCCAGGCGCGAGACCTTCATGGGGCTCGCGGGCCTCGGTGATCTGGTGCTGACCTGTACCGACGATCACTCGCGCAACCGGCGCTTCGGGCTCGCACTGGCCCAGGGCGCGAGCGTGGAGCAGGCGCTGCGCGACATCGGACAGGTCGTCGAAGGCCACCAGGCCGCCCGCGCCCTGCACCGCGTCGCCGCGGGCAAGGGCGTCGTGATGCCGATTGCGGAGGGCATCTACGGCGTGCTGTACGAGGGATTGCCGGCCGAACAGGTGGTACGGGGCCTGATGATGCGCCCGGTCAAACCGGAGTTCGACTGAGCGCATCGGTGGTGCGGAATCCGTTCTGGCGCCAGGCCTCGTAGACCACGACCGCCACGGCGTTCGACAGGTTGAGGCTGCGATTTCCGGGTTGCATCGGTATCGACAGCCGGCGCTCGGCGGCGACGAGTGCCAGCACCGACGCCGGCAGGCCGCGTGTCTCGGGACCGAACAACAGGCCATCACCCGGCCGGAACCGCGCCTCGTCGTGGCGACGACCCAGATCCGTGTCGATGGCGTGCAGGCGCATGCCCGGCAGCTGCTCGAGGCACGCAGCAAGGCTGGCGTGGGTGCGCAGCGGTGCGAGCTCCGCGTAGTCCAGGCCGGCGCGCCGCACCGAGCGCCGGTCGAGCGAGAACCCGAGCGGCTCCACCAGGTGCAGCGTGCAGCCCGCATTCGCGCACAGTCGGAGGATGTTGCCGGTATTCGGCGGGATTTCCGGCTCCAGCAGGATCACGTGAAACACGGGCGTAGCCTAAGCCATAATCGAAGCATGAGCCCCGCTTCCCTGTCGTCGCCGCTGCCGCCCGCGACACCGGGCACGGGCCGGCTGCCAGCCTCGCTCTCGACGCGGCTGTGCACGCTGGCCCTCGACAGCCCGATCGTGCTGCTCTCCGGCTGTGTCGGCTTCGGCGAGGAATACACGCGCGTGGAAGGCTTCAGCAATCGCGACGCCGGCGCCATCGTGCTCAAGGGCACGACCGGTGCCCCGCGGCTGGGCAACCCGCCGCACCGCGTCTGCGAGACGCCGGACGGCATGCTCAACGCGATCGGCCTGCAGAATCCAGGCGTCGATCACGTCGTGCGCGCGATCCTGCCGACGCTGGACTTCAGCGAGACCCGGTTCATCGCCAATGTCTGCGGCTCCACCATCGAGGAGTACGTGGAGGTCACGCGCCGCTTCGAGGACAGCCCGATCGACGCGATCGAGATCAACATCTCGTGCCCGAACATCAAGGAAGGCGGCGTGCAGTTCGGCAACGTGCCGGAGATGTCGGGGCGCGTGGTCGCGGCCTGTCGCCGGGTCACGGCCAAGCCGCTGATCACCAAGCTGTCACCGAACCAGACCGATATCCGGGCCAACGCCCGCGCCTGCATCGAGGCGGGCACCGATGGATTCGCCGTGATCAACACCGTGACCGGCATGGCGGTCGACATCGCCTCGCGTCGCGCAGTGCTCGGGAATGGTCAGGGCGGCCTGTCGGGGCCGGCCATCAAGCCGATCGCACTGCTCAAGGTGCGCGAGGTCCATGAAGTCGCCGGACCGCACGGCATCCCGATCATCGGCCAGGGCGGCATCACCAGCGCGAGCGACGCGCTCGAGTTCCTGATCGCGGGCGCGACCGCGGTCGGCATCGGCACGGCGCTGTTCTACGATCCGCTCGTCTGCCGCAGCGTGAACCAGGGCATCGCCCGATACCTCGAGGAGCAGGGCCTGGACTCCGTGGCGCAGCTGGTCGGCACTCTGGACCGCGCACCCGCGGCGCCAGTCGCGTCCGGCCGCGTCGCCGCGCCGTAGCGCCCGATGCGCACCCTGCGCTGGGCGTTCGGCGCGGTCCTGCTCGAGCGCCTGCTCTACCCGTTCTTCAATTCACCGCTCGAACACCTGTACTCGGATCCGGCGCGTCACTGGCACAACGCGCAGCGCTTCCTCGATCCCGATGTGCTGGGGAGCGGCGATCCGTACTTCTACCAGTTGTGGTTGTACGTGCTGCAGCGGCTCGCGGGCGCAGCGTCGGCCGGCGCCGCCGCGAATCCCGGCATCCTGCTCGGCTGCGGGCTGCTGTGCGCGGCGATGCCCTACGGCTGGTACCGCGCGTTGCGCGAGCTGCTGCCGGTTCCGTGGGCGCTGTCCGGCGCGCTGGTCATTGCGCTCGCACCGGCGACCCTTGGAATCTACGGCTACTTCATGAATGAAACGCTGCTGCTGAGCCTGACCGGCTTCGCGTTCTGGCTCACGTTGCGAGCCTGGCGCAAGGGCAGCGTGCCGGCCTTTGCCTGGGCCAGCCTGCTGTGGCTCGCCGCAGGATTCACGCGCGTCGTGCTGTGGCCGGCCGCGGCGCTCGCGCTCGGCTGGAGCATCGTGTCGGGACCGCGAGCCTGGTCCAAGCTCGCCACCGGCTTGAGCCTGCTCGCGCTGTTCGCGGTGCCGGCCGGACTGCACTGCCGCGCGGCGCTCGGGTTCTTCTCGCCATTCGGCAACCTGTACCTGAATGAAATCTACCGCATCAGCGGCAACAAGCTCATCGAGCTGGACTTCGGTCCGGACGGGCAGTACGAGTTCGGCAGTCCGAGCTTCTACAATCCGACGTTCTATCCGTTCTCGGACTGGACTACGGCGCGCACCGGCACGGTCCGCGTCCGCATCGACACCCGCGAAGGCCGGATTCCCTGGGTGCAGGCCCGCGAGCAGGCCCGCGCCACGCGCCACTTCTCGCGCCTGACCGACGCGTGGGAGAACCTGCTGTACCTCGCAGCCGGCCAACCGTGGCCGCAGAACGATCCGCACACGCTGGTCGGGACCTCGAGCATCTGGGCGCGCTGGCTGTGGCCGCCGCTGTTCGTCGTCGTCGCGGCCGGAGCGGTACGGCGTCGGTTTTCGGGACGTGAGTGGTTGCTGCCCGCCACCGGACTGCTCATGCTCGTGCTGCTGGCGGTACAGCAGCAGGGGATCATGGAGGCCCGATTCCGCATGCCGGTCGATCCGATATTTCTCGCCGCGCTGGTGGTGATGCTCCACCGCCGCCGGGCACAGCGCGCCTTGGCGCAGGACCGCGCGTGAACCCGCCGCCGGCCGCCGTGCGCCTGCCGGAGTCCGCGACCCACCCCGGGGTTGCCTGGTGCGGTGTCGCGACGATGCTGCTCGGAGTCACGGCGCTGAACTTCTGGAGCCCGTGGACCGACATCGCCCACATCGCGCTCGCCGTGATGGCCTGTACGGCGCTCGGCATCTTCGTGCCGGATCTGCTATGGCGCCATATCTACCGACGCGCCCTGGTCGGACCGGCGGCGGCGCCGCGCGCCGGCTCGCGCTGGCCGCGCGTGCTGACGAAACTGGTCGGTCTGGCGGGCAGCATCGGCTTCGTCGCGCTGCTGTACTGGATGTTCCCCGAGTACCGGGGCAGCCCGAGCTTCTACGTGCATTACTGGACGGCACTGCGCGTGCTGCTGCCCGCCTGGGGCGTGCTGGCCGTTCCCTACGTGTACTGGGTGGACGGGCGGCTCGCGGCGCCCGAGGACGCGCTGTGGCAGTACGGACGGGCGCTGCTGCTGCGCTGGCCGGGCCTTTCCGCGCGGGTCGTCGGCCAGCACCTGCTCGGCTGGCTCGTCAAGGGCTACTTCCTGCCGCTGATGTTCACGTATTTCTGCGACAACCTGAACCAGCTGCTGCACTACGACCTGACCCGCCTGCACGGCTTCGGCGGCATCTACGACTGGGCGTATTTCACGCTGTACTTCATCGACGTCAGCCTGGTATCGATGACCTACCTGATGTCGTTGAAGCTGACCGACACCCATATCCGCTCGACCGAGCAGACCGCGCTCGGCTGGGCCGTCGCGCTGGTGTGCTACCAGCCGTTCTGGTCGCTGATCGGCGGCCAGTACCTCGCCTACGATTCCGGCCGCGCGTGGGGTGACTGGCTGCATGCGGTACCGTGGGCCTACGACCTGTGGGGATCCATGATCCTGGTACTGGTCATCATCTACGTCTGGGCGACCATCGCATTCGGCGGACGCTTCTCCAACCTCACGCACCGCGGCATCATCACCAGCGGACCCTATCGGTACACCAAGCACCCCGCCTACCTCGCCAAGAACCTCTCATGGTGGATGATCTCGATGCCCTTCATGGTCAGCACCGGGCTGACCGAGACCATCCGCCATTGCCTGCTGCTGCTGCTGCTCAACGGCGTCTACTACCTGCGCGCCAAGACCGAGGAACGGCACCTCTCGATCGATCCGGTGTACCGGCAGTACGCGCTGTGGATCGAGCAGCACGGGCTGCTGCGCGGGCTCGACCGGCTACCCGTGATCGGCAGGCTGGCGCGCTGGCGCCCGCGCTTCCGGGGCTTCGAGACGCAGTGGAACTGAGCCCGTAGCGGGAGGCTGCTACTCGCGCCCGTCGATGTCGTCGAGCCCGAGTTCCTTGAGCTTGCGGGTGAGCGTATTGCGGCCCCAGCCGAGCAGCTTCGCCGCCTCCTGGCGGTGGCCCTGCGTGTGGCGCAGCGCCACGCGGATCAGCGCGCGCTCGAAGGCCGGCAGCGCATCATCGAGCAGCGGTCGCGCGGCCGCCAGCGCCTGCCGGTTCGCCCACAGGGCCAGCGCCGAGGTCCAGTCCTGCTCGGGCGCCGCACCGCCCGCGCCGGTGGCGAATTCCGGCGGCAGGTCCTCGGCGCGGATCTCGTTCCCGGGCGCCAGCACCGTCAGCCGTCGGCAGAGGTTGACGAGCTCGCGGACGTTGCCCGGCCAGGAATAGGCGCTGAGCCGCTCGCGCGCGTCCTCGGTCAGCGCCTTGGGATCGACGCCCAGCTCCTGGGCCGCCACGTGCATGTAGTGGGCGAGCAGGTCGGGCACGTCCTCGTGGCGCGCGCGCAGCGGCGGCAGCTCGATGCGGATCACGTTCAGGCGGTGAAACAGGTCCTCGCGGAACAGGCCGCTGCGCACGCGTTCCTCGAGGTTCTGGTGCGTGGCGGCGATCACGCGCACGTCGACCCGGATCGGAGTCTGGCCGCCGACGCGATAGAACTCGCCCTTCGGCCAGCACGCGCAGCAGGCGCGTCTGCAGCGAGGTGGACATGTCCCCGATCTCGTCCAGGAACAGCGAGCCGCCGTCGGCCTGCTCGAAGCGGCCGCGGCGCAGGCTGTCGGCGCCGGTGAACGCGCCCTTCTCGTGGCCGAACAGCTCGGACTCGAGCAGCTCGGCCGGAATCGCCGAGGTGTTGAGCGCGATGAAGGGCTTGTTCGGCGCGCGGACTGTGCTCGTGCAGCGCGCGCGCCGCCAGTTCCTTGCCGGTGCCGGACTCGCCCGTGATCAGCACGTTGACGCTCGAGCGCGACAGCCGGCCGATCGCGCGGAACACCTGCTGCATCGCCGGGGCGCGGCCGAGCAGCTCCGGGATCCTGCGGCACCGCGACCGCACTGTCGGTGCGCCCGATCCCGGCCGCGGCGGCACGCTTGACCAGGTCGACCGCCTGGTCGATGTCGAACGGCTTGGCCAGGTACTCGAAGGCGCCGCTCTCGTAGGCGGACACCGCGCTGCCGAGATCCGAATAGGCGGTCATCACGATCACCGGCAGGTCCGGATGCGCGTCGTGCACGCGCCGCAACAGGTCGAGCCCGGACTGGCCGGACATCCGGATGTCGGTGATCAGCACGTCCGGAGTGTCGTTGCGCAGCGCCGCCAGCGCCGGCTCGGCGGCGTCGAAGGCCTTGGGCAGCATGCCGCCATTCTTCAGCGCGCGTTCCAGCACCCAGCGAATGGAAGTGTCGTCATCCACGAGCCAGACACGCAGCGGTTGAGCAGTCATTCGGCACCTTCCAGCGGCAGCAGCAGGGAAAAGACGGTATGACCGGGACGGCTCTCGAACTCGACGATGCCGCGGTGGCGCGCCGCCAGGTCCTGGGCCACGGCGAGCCCCAGCCCCGAGCCGGTCGGCCGGCTCGTCACCAGCGGATAGAACACGCTGCGCTGCAGCTCGGGAGGGACCCCATGGCCATTGTCCTCGACCTGGATGTTCGCGAGCAGGCGGTGGCGCACCGTGCCGATGCTGAAATTGGTGAGTACGCGCGTGCGCAGGACGACGCGGCCGCCCGGCGCGGCAACGGCCTGCAGCGCGTTGCGCGCGACGTTGAGCAGCGCCTGGATGATCTCGTTGCGATCGAAGCTGGGCGTTCGGCAGGCTGGGGTCGTAGTCGCGCTCGATGCTGATGCCGGGACCCGCCTCGCTGCGCACCAGGTGGAACACGTGCTCGCACAGCTCGTGGATGTTCACCAGGGTCTTCTGCGGCGGGCGCGAAGGGCCCAGCATGCTGTCCACCAGCGAGCGCAGCCGGTCCGCTTCGTTGATGATGACCGTGGTGTATTCCTTGAGCGCGCCGTCGAGCTCCCGATCGAGCAGCTGCGCGGCGCCGCGCAGGCCGCCGAGGGGATTCTTGATCTCGTGACCCAGCTGCCGGATCATCAACCGGCTGCCATCGAGCCTTGAGAGCATTTCGCTCTCGCGGGCGATGCGCTGGCGCGTGCGGGCATCGGCGATCTCGAGCAGCAGGTGCGTGCCGGTGAGCTGCCCTTCCAGCGGCGTGACCGTGACATCGACGATGACCGGCTCGCGGATCCCCGGCTTGCCCACGGGCATCAGCGGGATCTCGTGCCCCGAGCAGGTCTCGAGGCGGTCGAGCGCGCGCAGCAGCAGCCGGCGCAGCGCCTCCGGATCGGCGAACAGTTCCGTGATCGGCCGGCCGCGGGCCTGGTTCAGCCCGTGCGCGAGCAGGTCCTGCGCGCCGACGTTCGCATAGATCATGCAGAGCTGCGAATCGAGGATCACGACGCCGGTGCTGAGCACGTCGAGCAGGCTCGCAGGATCGAAATGCGACAGCGGCGAGGGCGAGTACTGCTCAATCGCCATCGCGGGCCTCCACGACGGCGCGCCGAGCCGGCGTCAGTGGCCCTTGCCCGGCGCCTGCGGTGCGAGCACGGACGGTCGCTGCACGTAGAAGGTCACGCCGCTCGAGCTGCAGACCATCTTTCCGGTCGAGTCGCGCACTACCGCGCTGAGCACGTGCGCGCCGCGGTCGGGCTGCGCAGCATCCAGGCTGGTCGCGGTAGGCGAGCGCGCCGGAAGCGGCTGCCCGTCGAGCAGCACCTGCAGCCGGTCGCCGTCGCGCAGCGGCGGATCGAGCGTCACCGCCACGTGCACGGAATCCGGCGCGAACAGCGAGGTCTCGGCCACCGGCTGGGTGATGGCGCAGGACTGGTAGGTGTCCTCGGACTCGGGCGGCGGTGCACCCGTTGCCGTCGCGCTCGAGGCCGGCGGGGGCGTGGCCGGCGACGGTGGGGCGCTGTAGGTCTGCGCTGGCGGAAGCGCCACCTGCTGGGCGCCAGGCTGGGGCGAGTCCGAATAGTGCACGACGCCCTGCGCGTCCACCCAGCGGTAGGTCTTCGCCGCGCTGGCCGTGTCGATCCCGGCCAGCAGCCCGGACAGGGCGGCCAGCGGAATCAGGCAGCGGCGCAGCAGGCGGGTCATGGCAGTCAAGCATAGCGCGGCTCCGAGGCGGGGCACAAAAGCGGACGGCGGTGCCGGCTGCACCACCGTCCGCTCACGCGCGGCTGCTGTACAGGCGTGTTCTGGCCCTGCATTCGACGGGCGCCACGCCTCATGCCGATCTCAGCAGCTGTAGTACATGTCGAACTCGACCGGATGCGTGGTCATGCGCAGGCGCGTGACTTCCTGCATCTTCAGGCCGATGTAGGCATCGATGACATCGTCGGTGAACACGCCGCCGGCCTTGAGGAAGGCGCGGTCCTTGTCCAGATGCTCGAGGGCCATGTCCAGCGAGTGGCACACGGTCGGGATGTGCTTGGCCTCCTCGGGCTCCAGGTCGTAGAGGTCCTTGTCGGCCGGGTCGCCGGGATGGATCTTGTTCTGGATCCCGTCCAGGCCCGCCATCATCATGGCCGCGAAGGCGAAATACGGATTGGCGCTCGAGTCCGGGAAGCGCACCTCGATGCGCCGCGCCTTCGGGCTCGACACCCAGGGTACGCGGATCGAGGCGGAGCGGTTGCGCGCCGAGTAGGCCAGCATCACCGGGGCCTCGAAGCCGGGCACCAGGCGCTTGTAGCTGTTGGTGGTCGCATTGGTCAGCGCGTTGATCGCCTTGGCGTGCTTGATGATCCCGCCGATGTAGTACAGGCACGTCTCGGACAGGCCCGCGTACTTGTCGCCGGAGAAGATGTTCTTCCCCTCCTTGGACAGCGACTGGTGCACGTGCATCCCGCTGCCGTTGTCGCCGACCAGGGGCTTGGGCATGAAGGTCACCGTCTTGCCGTAGCTGGCCCCCACGTTGTGCAGCGCGTATTTGAGGATCTGCACCTCATCGGCCTTCTTCACCAGGGTGTTGAAGCCCACGCCGATCTCGCACTGCCCGCCCGTGGCCACCTCGTGGTGGTGCACCTCGACCTTGAGCCCCATCTCCTCGCACGCCTTGCACATCGCGGCGCGGATGTCCTGGTACGCATCGACCGGCGGCACCGGAAAGTACCCGCCCTTGATCCCGGGACGGTGCCCCTTGTTGCCCTCCTCGTACGCCTTGTCCGAGTTCCACGCGCCCTGGACCGAGTCCACCTCGTAGAACGCGCTGCGCACGTCCGCGCCCCAGCGCACCGAATCGAAGATGAAGAACTCGTTCTCCGGACCAAAATACGCCGTGTCGGCGATGCCGGTGGACTTCAGGTACGCCTCGGCCCGCTTGGCCAGCGAGCGCGGATCGCGCTCGTATCCCTGCATCGTCGCCGGCTCGATGATGTCGCAGCGGATGTTCACCGTCGCTTCCTCGAAGAACGGATCGATCAGCGCCGTGCCCGCATCGGGCAGCAAAATCATGTCCGACTCGTTGATCCCCTTCCATCCCGCAATCGAGGAGCCGTCGAACATCTTGCCCTCGATGAAAAACTCCTCATTCACGTACCGGGCCGGAATGCTCACGTGCTGCTCCTTGCCCCGGGTGTCCGTGAAGCGCAGGTCCGCCCACTTCACCTCTTTATCCTTGATCAGCTTCAGGACATCGCTCGAACTCATATCGCCTCCGGTGCTGGAATGTCTCAAGGGTTTTCTTGTGCTTGGCCCCTCGACGATGCAGGCTGCATGCCAACCGGCGACGCGTCGATTTGCGACCGGATTCAGCTACTTGGCACGCCGGTCGCCGCGCGGCGGGGAGCCTGCGCTCTATTATAGTGCGTCGTCTCCGTACGTGCCCCGAAGAAGTGCAGCAGACGGTTCCCGCTGCTCTCTGGAGGGGCAACCCGAAACCGGCCTGGCCCGGGACCCGGCGCCGCCTTGACATATAATTTCCGGTTCAGCCACGAGTGCATTGGATCGCGATGAAAAGCCCCCCTCCTGCCCCAAGGCCGCGGACGTTCCAGGACCTGATCTTCTGCCTGCAGCGCTTCTGGTCGGAACGCGGGTGCGTGATCCTGCAGCCCTACGACATGGAGATGGGCGCCGGGACTTTCCACACCGCGACCTTCCTGCGTGCGATCGGCCCCGAGCCGTGGCGAGCGGCCTACGTGCAGCCCTCGCGGCGCCCCACGGACGGCCGCTATGGCGCCAATCCGTTTCGCCTGCAGCACTACTACCAGTTCCAGGTGCTGCTCAAGCCATCGCCTCCGGACATCCTCGAGCTCTATCTGGACAGCCTGCGCAGCCTCGGCTTCGACCCACGCATCAACGACGTGCGCTTCGTCGAGGACAACTGGGAATCCCCTTCGCTGGGGGCCTGGGGTCTTGGATGGGAGGTCTGGCTCAATGGCATGGAGATCACGCAGTTCACCTATTTCCAGCAGGTCGGCGGACTGGACTGCCGGCCCGTCAGCGGCGAGATCACCTACGGCCTGGAGCGTCTCGCGATGTACCTGCAGGGCGTCGAGAGCATCTTCGACGTGGTCTGGACGCAGGGGCCGGAGGGCCCGGTCAGCTACGGCGACGTGTTCCACCAGAACGAGGTGGAGCAGTCGGGCTACAACTTCGAGCACGCCGACACCGCCGTGCTCGCGCGCCATTTCGACGACTACGAACGGGGATGCGAGGCGCTGCTGGCCGCGAAACTGCCGCTGCCGGCCTACGAGCAGGTGCTCAAGGCCTCGCACACCTTCAACCTGCTGGACGCCCGGCGCGCGATCTCGGTGACCGAGCGAGCGCGCTTCATCTTGCGGATCCGGACCCTCGCACGCGCCGTGGCGCAGGCGTATTACGCCAGTCGCGAGTCCCTCGGCTTCCCGCTGCTGAAGGCCGCGGGCGCGCTGGCGAACGTGGCGGCCGACCCGACCGGCACGCAGGCGATCGACGAGGCGCGCGCATGAGCGCTCGCCACGACCTGCTGGTCGAGCTGGGCACCGAGGAGCTGCCGCCGAAATCGCTGCGCACGCTCGAGCTCGCCTTTGCCGCAGGGCTGCGCGACGCCCTCGTGCAGGCCGGCTACACCCTGCCGGGACTGGAGTCGTTCGCGACTCCACGCCGGCTTGCCGTGCGGGTCCGCCGGCTCGCGGATCGCGCGCCCGACCAGCTGGTCAGGCGGCGCGGACCGCCGGTTCGCGCCGCTTTCGACGCCTCCGGGACTCCGACACGTGCTGCCGAAGCGTTCGCCGCGAGTTGCGGCGTGACGGTCGACGCCTTGCAGCGCGAGCGCGACGCCAGGCAGAACGAATACCTCGCCTTCGAGGGACGCAAGGCCGGTGCCTCGACCGCGGCGCTGGTCCCGGCGCTGGTGCAGCAGTCCCTCGATGCGCTGCCGATCCCGAAGCGGATGCGCTGGGGGAGCGGCGAGGCGCAGTTCGTACGTCCGGTGCACTGGCTGGTGCTGCTGTACGGCCGTACCGTGCTGCCCGCGACGGTGCTCGGCGTCGCATGCGGGAAGCGCGAGCCGCGGCCATCGCTTCATGGCGCCGCGCGCGTTGCATATCGGCTCGCCGGGGAGCTATGAGCGCACGCTGCAGCAGCGCGGTAAGGTCATCGCGTCGTTCGGCCAGCGGCGCGCCGCCGTGCGCGCCCAGGTCGAGGCCCAGGCGCAGCGCCTCGGCGGCCGCGCGATCATGCCGGAGGAGCTGCTGGACGAGGTCACCGCGCTGGTCGAGTGGCCGGTCGCGATCGCCGGGGAATTCGAGCCGCGATTCCTGGCGCTGCCGCGCGAGGTGCTGCTCTCGACGCTGCAGGAGCACCAGCGCTACTTCGCGCTGGAGGACGACAGCGGCGCGCTGCTGCCCTGTTTCGTGACGGTCAGCAATCTGGAATCACCGGAGCCCGAACTGGTCCGCGCCGGCAACGAGCGCGTCGTACGGCCGCGCCTCGCTGATGCTGCGTTCTTCTGGGAACAGGACCGCCGGCAGCCGCTCGCGCAGCGTCGGGACGGGCTGGACGCCGTGACCTTCCAGGCGCAGCTCGGCTCGCAGGGCGCGCGCACGTTACGCATCGGTGCGCTCGCGGCGGCGATCGCATCTGCCGTGGGCGCCCCGCTGGCCGACGTCGCGCGCGCCGCGCTGCTGTGCAAGTGCGACCTGCTCACCGCGATGGTGGGCGAGTTTCCGGAACTGCAGGGGATAATGGGACGCTACTACGCGCGCGAGGACGGCGAGCCGGCCGCCGTCGCGCAGGCCATTGCCGAGCACTACCTGCCGCGCGGCGCGGGCGATGCACTGCCGGCATCGCCGGTCGGGATCTGCGTCGCGCTGGCCGACAAGCTGGACGTGCTCGCGGGGATCTTCGCGGCCGGTCAGCGCCCGAGCGGAACGCGGGATCCGTTCGGGTTGAGGCGCGCGGCGATCGGACTCACCCGTATCGTGCTCGAGCACCGGCTGGAGCTCGACCTGCGCTCGCTGCTCGACCAGGCCGTGCTGCTGCAGCCGGTCCCGGAGGTCCGCGAGCGCGCCGCGCCACTGGCGGGCGACCTCTACGACTACGTGCTCGAGCGTCTGCGCGGGCAGTACCTGGAGCAGGCCGCCGACAATGGAGTGACGACGGAGGCCTTCGACGCGGTGCTGGCGACGCGGCCGCGCTCGCTGCTGGATTTCGATGCGCGCCTACGCGCGCTGATCGCGTTCCTCGGGCGAGCGGAGGCGGCCACGCTCGCGGCGGCGAACAAGCGCATCGCCAACATCCTGCGCAAGTCCGCCGCGGGCACGGCGGTCGCCGTGCGCGCCGAAGCGCTGCAGCCAGGCCCGGAGCTCGCACTGCACCGCGCGCTCGAGGCGGCGCGTCCCGAGGTCGAGGCCGCCGTCGCCGGTGGGCACTACGCGCAGGGGCTGGACCGGCTCGCGACCCTGGGTCCCGCGATCGACGCGTTCTTCGACGCCGTGCTCGTGAACGATCCGGACGAGGCGCTGCGCCGCAATCGGCTCGCGCTGCTCGGAGAAGTGCGCGCGCTGTTCAGCGGCATCGCCGATTTTTCGGCGCTGCCGGGCTAGCAGGTGGACGCAGCGCTGGCCGATCGGCGCGGCGGGCCATGGTGGCAGGTCGCCGGCTCGCTGGTATTCACGGGGTTCTTCCTGACGTGGACCTTCGTCTATGCGATCTTCTTCGTGATCGCGAGCCTGTTCCTGCCCTATCGCGGCCGCTTTGCGCTCGCACGGGTGTGGGCCCGCGTGATCCTGGCGGCGCTGCGCCGGTCGTGCGGACTGGACTATCGCGTCGAGGGCCTGGAGCGGCTGCCTCCCGGCAACCACATCGCGCTGATCAAGCACTCCTCGAGCTGGGAAACCGTGGCGCAGGCGCTGCTGCTGCCGCCACAGGTCTGGGTGCTCAAGCGGGAGCTGACCTGGATCCCGGTGGTCGGCTGGGGTATCCGCCAGTTGCGCGCCATCGCGGTCGACCGCGGAGCCGGTGCCAGCGCGGTGCGCCAGGTGATCGAACAGGGCAAGGCACGGCTGGCCGAGGGGGAATGGGTCGTGATCTTCCCGGAGGGCACGCGCATGCCGCCAGGCCAGACGCGCAAGTACGGAGTCAGCGGGGCCGCGCTTGCGGCCGAGACCGGCAAGTGGATCGTCCCGATCGCCCACGACGCCGGCTATTACTGGCCACGCCGCGGCCTGATCAAGCGTCCCGGTACCATCCGCGTCGTGATCGGCGCGCCGATATCGGCCGCCGGGCGCAATCCGCGCGACGTGAATGCCGAGGCCCAGGCGTGGATCGAGGCCCATTCGGCACCCCTCGCGCGCCGAGGCCCGGTGCTGCGATGACCGATGCGCTGCCCTGACCTGGCGGATGCCATGCCAGGGCAGGCAGGCGATGCGCGCGGACGGCCCGCCCGCTACTTCGCGGTCTTGTTGGCTGCTGCGACCAGCGCGTGCACCTGCACCATCGCCTTCTGGGCCGCGTTCGAGGCGCACTCCGAAACGCTAGGCTGGCTCTGCATCGGATAGTCCTTCTCGATGTCCTTGCAGGCCGCCAGCGCCGCATCGCTGACGCGGCGCTCGAGTTCCGTCTCCGAGGCCGTCTTGGTCAGGTCCAGGCCCGCGGTGCTCACGCCGTAACTGAGTGAGACGTCCTTCATGAAGGTGCCCGGTACCGCGGTCACGACCTTCGGGTGCGCGACGCGCGATGCCGTGACCGTGATCTCCTCACTCTGCTGTGCCGTCGCGGCGACCGCGAACAGCGAGCCGGCGGCCATCGCAACAGCCGCGGCGATCAGATGCTTGTTCATCGTCATGCTCCTGTTTTCCAGTTCTCGTCATGGAGCGCGCGGGCACCTCGAGGGCACACCGCGTTTTCACCCCGTTCCCCGGGGAGAGCGTAGACTCGCAGCGAACGGCCGCCATCCGGGGTTCTGCGCGATGGCTGCCGGAAAACACCTATATATGCATTGGATCGTGTGCATGGGAGTGGCGGGGTCGGGAAAGTCCAGCCTCGGGGCGTTGCTCGCCGCGCGCCTGGAGCTGCCCTTCATCGAAGGAGATGACTTTCACTCCGCGGAAAGCCGTCGCAAGATGCACGCGGGCATCGCCCTGACGGATGCGGACCGCGCCAGCTGGCTCGCGCTGCTGGGCCGGCAGCTCGCCGCGCACCGCGACGGCGCGATTCTGGCCTGTTCCGCATTGAAACGGGCCTATCGCGACCAGCTGCGCGCCGCCGTTCCGGGACTGCGCTTCGTGTACCTCGACATCGCGCCCGCCGCGGCCAGGGAACGCGTCGCGGCGCGCGCGCCGCAGCACCTGTTTCCCGCAAGCCTCGTCGACAGCCAGTTCGCCAGCCTCGAGGCTCCGACCGGCGAGCCGGGCGTGCTGCGACTGCCCGCGACGGAAAGTCCGGAGGCGCTCGCGACGCAGGCCGTCGCGTGGATCACCGCGGGTCGCGCGTGAACGCGGCCCGGGAGTCCACCGCGCCGCGCGTGCCGGGGCGTCGCTGGCGCATCGCGGTGATGCTCGGCGCGGGCGTACTCATCAATTATTTCGACCGCCTGAACCTGTCGGTCGCCGCGCCGCAGCTACAGGCTGCGTTTCACCTGCCTCCGGAACGCATGGGGCTGATCCTGAGTGCGTTCTTCTGGACCTATGCGCTGTTCCAGATTCCGGCGGGGCTGCTGCTCGATCGCGTCGGCCCTACCCGTGGTGGGTCGTTGGGGTGCGCTGCTGTGGGGGGTGGCCTCGGCGATCGGGGCGCTCGCCGGCGGCCTGGGCGGACTGCTGGCCGCGCGGCTGCTGCTCGGCCTGTCCGAGGCGCCGAGCTTCATGGTGTGTTCCACAGCGACGGGATACTGGTTTCCACGGCACGAGCGCGGCCTCGCGACCGCGCTGTTCGACTCGGCGGCGAAGTTCTCGAACGTGATCGGCGTGCCATTGGTGGCGGTGGTGGTCGTGCACGCCGGCTGGAGGTGGGGATTCGGCGCCACGGCGGGCTTAAGTTTCTGCTACTTCATCGTGTACTGTCTGATGTATCGCGATCCGAGCCAGGACCGGCGCCTCTCCGACATCGAGCGCGACTACATCGTCGCGGGCGGCGCCATCCGCGAGGGCAAAGCCCGCTCGAGCGCGCTGCGCATGTTCCGCTACCTGCTGCGACAGCGCAAAGTCTGGGGCCTGACGATCGGTTTCGCGGCCTTTGGCTATTCGTACTATCTGTTCCTGACCTGGCTGCCGAGCTACCTGGTGCAGGCCATGCACATGAGCATCCTGCGTTCGGCGGGCTTCTCGGCGATACCGTGGATCGTTGCCACCGCCTCGAGCCTCGGCGTCAGCGGCTGGCTCATCGATACACTGGTCGCACGCGGTCACGACGATTCACGGGTCCGGATGAGCGTGGTGGTCGGGGGGATGTGCCTGGGACTGTCGGTCTTCGGTGCGATGCTGACGCTGGATCCGCGCTGGGCGATCTTCTGGATCTCGATCGCGCTGGGCGGGCTGTCCGCCACCGCGACCGCATGCTGGTCCCTGCCCTCGCTGGTGGCGCCTGCCGGCGGCGTCGGCTCGGTCGGCAGCCTGATGAATCTCGCGAACAACCTGATGGGTGCGGCAGCGCCATACGTCACGGGGCTGATCGTCGGCGCGACGGGCTCCTTCAGCCGCGCCTTCCTGGTTGCCGGGGTCGTGCTGCTGGTCGGGATCGGAGCTTTCGCCTTCGTGCTCCGGCGGATCGAACCGATCCCCGAACCGGCCGCCATCGGCTAGGCCCTCCTGGCCTGGCGAGGCTCGCGCGGCTTTCCTTCCACCGGACGGATGCGGCAGAATCCGCCGCAGCCATTCACCCAGGCCTCACTACACCAACTACATCACCGATTGGGAGACGCCATGAATCTTCGCTCTCTGCACCGCGCGATGGCCTGCGGGCTGTTCGGGATATCGCTGTCGGCGGGAGCCGCTTCGGCTGCCGAATATACGACGATCGTCCTCGACACGACCGTTGATCGCCCGGTCGACGTGGTCTGGAAGAAGATCGGGGGCTACTGCGACATCGCCGCGTGGCTGAATGTCACCTGCACGTACACTTCGGGCAACGGCGATCTGGGTACGGTGCGCCGTCTCAATGACCGCATCGACGAGGTGATGGTCGCGAAGACGCCGCACTCCTACACCTACACGCAGCCCACTACGACGATCCTGTACCACGGCACGCTCGATGTCCAAGCCGATGGCCGCGGTCGTTCGAAGATCGTCTATACGCTGTTCTACGACGTGTCGCCGCTGACCACGCCGGAGGCGCGCGCCGCGGACCACGAGCAGCGCACCACCCGTTTCACGGCAGCGCTGGCGGCGATGAAGAAGATATCCGAGGCGCCCTAGGCCGAGGCGCGCATTCGGCTGATCAGGCCGATGGGCCGGGTCCGATAGCCTCCCGGCTCCGATCCGCGGGCGGGAGCTGCAGACTCTCGTCGTTCAGATCCACACCCGAGCGGCCCAGGCGCCTGGCGCCGTCGAGCAGCAGCACCAGCCGTCTGGCGGCCTCGGCAACCGCCAGACCCTGCGGACGTACATTCGAAATGCAGTTCCGCTCGGCATCCGTGCGGCCGCGGCGCGGCGCATGCGTCAGGTAGATCCCCAGGCTGTCGGGCGAGCTCAGGCCCGGCCGCTCGCCGATCAGCATCACGACCTGCTCGGCACCGAGCAACGAGCCGATTTCATCGCCGAGGGCGACACGCGCCTGCCGCGCTACGACTATGGGCGCGATCACGCGCTCCTGCAGGAGCGCAGCCAGCTCCCTGAGCAGGGGCACGGCGTGGCGCATCGCGGCCAGCGCCGAGAGACCATCGGCTATCACGATGGCGAGTGGCGGGGTTCCGGTCGCGGTACACGCGAACGCGCCGAGACGGGCGCGGCTGGGCTCGTCGAGCCGCCGGCCATCATCCGGACGACGCAGGTAGTGCGCACGATCGCGGGCCGCGCTGTGGACCATGAGGCTCGCGAAGCCGGCGGCAGCGAGCTGGCCGACGATCGCCGGCGCGTCGAGGCTGGCATGGACCGCATCGCGCGCCCGCGCGTGTGCGACGCCGAATTCCAGCAGTTCTGCGGTGGGCAGGCTCGCGCCCGCGCGGCCCAGCGCGATGCGTGCCGGCGTATGGCGCCGCAACGCCTCCCACGGATCGGATTCTACGGTTGGCTTCATGGGGCGCCGAGGATCGCCTGCACCTGCTCGAGCAGTGGCTGCGGCGCGACGGGTCCACGCAGGCCGCCGGCGGCGTCGGTGATCCCCATGCGCAGCAGCCATTCCTCGAATTCCGGAGCCCGCCGCAGCTGCAGCGCGCGCCGTGCATACAGCGCATCGTGGAATGACGTGCTCTGGTAGTGGAGCATCACGTCGTCGGCACCGGGGACGCCCATGATGAAATTGACACCGGCCACTGCGAGCAGCGTCAGCAGCGTATCCACGTCATCCTGGTCGGCCTCGGCGTGGTTCGTGTAGCAGATGTCGCAGCCCATCGGCAGCCCGAGCAGCTTGCCGCAGAAGTGGTCCTCGAGCCCGGCGCGGATGATCTGCTTGCC
>CAWIQV010000007.1:0-40304 GCA_963838275.1 uncultured Gammaproteobacteria bacterium
GGATCGGACGGCCCGAACTGCTTGACGGTGCCCGGCGGCAGGCCGATCGCGGCATTGGCGGCCGCGTTGTCGGCCGGATTCACCGACAGCTTCAGCTCGTTGTTGAACCAGTTGTTGCGGCGGTAGTCGCGATAATCCTTGTAGTAGTACACGCCCGTGGTACCGGTCAGCTGGTCGCTGTTGAACAGCAGCTGGCCTTCGCCGGTGGTCTCGAAGATCACGTTCGTGTTCTCGCCCTCGAACATGTCGACGCCGACCGAGGCGAAATCCTCGAAGTGCTCGCTGTACACCGCACGGTAGCTGCCGATGCCCTTGAGCGCCCAGTTGCTGTTGAACTCCAGGTTCGCGATCGTCGTGTAGTTGGTCGAGTCCGTGAACATCTCAGGACCCTGGTAGTTCGACGCCGTCTTCCACTGCTCGCTCTGGGCGTAGACGACCGAAGTCGGGACCGCGAGCTGCGGCGCGCCGTGCGTCGCGGCGCCGTTGTAGGTGCAGGCCGGCCCCGGATTGTTGCCCGCCGCCGGGATCGGGGCGCAGGAGAAGCTCAGGTTCTGCAGCGTCGAGGCGTTGCCATTGGTGCCGATGTTGTCCTGCTCGAGGATGAAGCGCAGGTTGAACTTTTCGTTCGGCCGGAACATCACGTCGGCGCGCGCGATCGTGTTGTCTTCGCTGCCGAATACCGCATTGACCGTCGTGCTGGGCAGGTAGCCGCCGCGCGTATTGTGCGCCAGCGTGAGCTTGGTATAGATGCCGTCGCCCAGCGGCAGGTCGGCGGCGGCCGAGACATTGAAGCGGCCGTAATCACCGACCGTGGCGGAACTGATCAAGCGGAAGTGGTCGGCCGGTTCGGCGGTCACGTACTGCACGGCGCCTGCCAGGCTGTTCTTGCCGAACAGGGTGCCCTGCGGGCCGCGCAGCACCTCGACCCGGTCCATCTCGACCAGGTCACCCAGGAATCCAAAGCCTTCCTGGTGCGCGACCCCGTCGATATAGACGCCGACGTTCGGCAGGCCGCGGATGCGGAAGCTGGCCTGCTCGAGACCGAAGAAGGTGCTCGGAGCGGGCGCGAAATTGACGATCGCGTGGTTCAATGCCTCGGTCGTGGTGATATTGCGCACCGCGAGGTCTTCCGCGCCGAGGCTCTCGATCGAGATCGGCACCTCCTGCAGGTCTTCCGAGCGACGCCGCGCCGTGACGACCACTTCTTCCAGCGTCCCGGTACCTTCGGCGGACGCGGTCTGCGTTCCGGAGGAGGCCGCAGCCAGGTCGGCCGCCGGCGCCGTGCCCGCCCCCGCCCACCACAGTGCGGTGCCGAATATCACCGCTGCGCCCAGTATCCCGCCAGTTGGCGCGCCACGCTTGATCTGTTGCATGTCAACCCCCATGTTGTCGTCACGCGGCATGCTGGAATGCCGCTGTGGATTATTACGCATCGCCCGCCGAAATCCTCAGCGCCGGCTGATTCGTCTTCGAGGCCTGGTCGCCTGCGGTTGTTGCGCCTCCGAGACAACCTCGGTGGTCCCGAGGCCTCGGCGCCGGCGCCTCAGTTCCCCCGTTGAACCGGGCCAGTTGCGCCATCGCGCGCACCAGGTGCTTCTCGACCGCGCTCACGGAGATCCCGAGTTCACGCGCGATCTCGGCGTGCTTCATCTGGTCGAGGCGGCACCGTACCAGCACGTCGCGCGTGCGCGGCCCGAGCTGTTCCACGGCACCCAGCACGTGATGGAGTTCCTGCTGTGCGCCCAGCAGGCGCTCCGGCGAGAAGCCGTCGCTGACGCCGAGCGCGGACTGCTCGTCCCAGGGCAGGCAGTTGCCGTGCGAGACGAGCCTGCGGCCCCGGTCACGCCAGCGGTTCACGGCGATGCGGAAGATGTAGCCGCTGGCGCCGGCCGGCGACAGCGACTCGCTGTGCGCCAGCGCGCGCACGACGACGTCGTGCGCGAGGTCTTCGGCTTCAGCGGCATTGCCACAGCGCCGCCGGAAGAAGGCCACGAGCGCGGGCCGCATCTGCGCCACCAGCGACGCATTCGACGGCGGTGACGCAGGATCCGTGGCGGTGGCGAATTCCATCAGTGCTGCCCGCGCTGTCGCATCAGGACCCGGTCGGCGCCAGCGGCGCGGGGCCGTCCCGACGGGCGTGCACCGGCCAGTTCCCGGATCGCTCCTGCGACCCGAGCCGGTGGCGGCAGAATTCCCGCGCTCCACAGATGTCGCGTTCCACGGTCTTGGTGCTGATGCCGAGATGACGGGAGATCGCCCGGTAACTCATCTGCGCTTCCACGTGCAGCGCGAAGACCTTGCGATAACGTGGCGGCAGGACCCGCAGCGCCCGGCTGATCGCGCGCAGCGCGAGTTGGCGTTCGACTATTTCCTCGGGCTGCTCGGCCTCGCTGATCAGCTCCATCGTTTCGTACGGCACGTGCGCGGCGTACGCGCAGGCACGTCGGCGGCGCAGTTCATCCCGCGCGAGATTGGTCGCGATCTTGAACAGGAAGGCGCGTACCTGGCGTTCGCCACGCCAGTAGTCCCGGGCGCGCATCAGTCGGATGCACAGCTCCTGCACCACGTCTTCGGCATCTTCGGCGCGGCCGAGGATGCGCTTGACGTGGCCAATGAGCGCCGGGCGATGCTGCCTGAGGAGCTGCTCGATCAGCGTCGGGTCGGATGCCCTGGCGCCGTCGCCGTCGGGCGGCTGGTGCGCCGCCGCGGCCTCGACCGACTGCCAGCCGACATTGCTGTCCATCGCACCCCCCAAATCCCGCGAAGCGACACTGTGTGGACAATTGAATATCTTGTCAACAATATTGATGATAATTCTAATTTGAGCTATCCGCGCCTGAATTGCGGTGTGGGACTCGAATCCCGGTGCGTATTCCGAAGCGCGGTACTCCGCGCCCGGAATCCGGCCGAACCGCCCGGGCAGTCGCACAGGGGCGCCTTACATGAAAAGCCACGCGTCGGGCTGGTTGCGCCGCGTTGCACTGCTGTGCTGGCTGCTGGGCGCCCAGGCGGGCGCCCGCGCGGCCAGCGCGCCGCCAACCGTATCCGACGTACCGCCGCATCTCGAGCGCCGGGGACACGCGACGCAGCTGATCGTCGACGGCGCTCCGTGGCTCGTGCTCGGTGCCGAACTGCGCGGTACCGCGTCCTCGAGCCTGGTCAACATGGAGCCGATCTGGCCGGAACTGGTCCAGCTGCACCTGAACACCGTGTTGCTGGCGCTCGGCTGGGACTGGATCGAGCCCCAGGAAGGCCGGTTCGACTTCCAGTTGCTCGACGGCCTGATCGCAGGGGCCCGGGCCCACCAGCTGCACGTCGTGCTGCTGTGGTTCGGCAGCTGGAAGAACGGCATCTCCAGTTTCGCGCCTGGATGGGTCAAGCGCGATCAGCAGCGCTTCCCGCGCGTGCGCCTCGCCAGCGGCCGCCCGGTGGAGATCCTCTCGCCCTTCAGCGCCAACGCGCTCGATGCCGACACGCGCGCCTATTCGGCGCTGATGCGGCACCTGAAGGACACCGATCACGAGCATACGGTGCTGATGGTGCAGGTCGAGAACGAGGTGGGGCTGAACGGGGATTCGCGCGACCACGGCAGCGCCGCTTCCGCAGCCTATGCGCAGGCGGTGCCCGCGGCCCTGATGCAGTACCTCGCGCAGCACCGTGCAGCGCTGTCCGCAGAGCTGCTCGCACGCTGGAGCGCCGCAGGCCTGCGCACGACGGGCACCTGGTCCGAGGTCTTCGGGGCCGACCCGGCGGGCGAGGAGATCTTCATGGCCTGGCACTACGCGCGTTACCTGGAGCATATCGCCGCGGCCGGCAAGGCGATCTACCCGCTGCCGGCGTTCACCAACACGGCGCTCGCCGAGCCCTGGTCGACCCGCACACGCATCTACAATTCCGGCGGTCCGCAGCAGTTCCTGCTCGATATCTGGAAAGCCGCCGCGCCCTCGATCGATTTCAATGCCCCGGACATCTACCTGCCGGAGTTCGACCAGATCGCCGCCCAGTTCCACCGGCCCGACAACCCGCTGTTCGTGCCCGAGTCCTCCGGCGACCAGCACGGGGTCGCGAATGCGTTCTATGCGATCGGCGCGCACGACGCGCTCGGCTACTCGCCGTTCGGCATCGACGACACCGCCTGGCTGGTCAGCTTCCGGCCCGACAAGGGAGCTGCGGGTACCGATGACGTCGCGCACACCGCGCTCGCGCAGGGTTATGCGGCCTTGAGCAGCCTCGCGCCGGCGATCCTCGCGCACCAGGCGGCCGGCACGATCGGCGCCGCGTGGCTGAACGCGTCACACCCCTCGCAGCAGGTCACGCTCGGGGATTACACGATCGACATCACCCTGCGCCGCTCCACGCGCGACCAGGCGGTGCTGGCGGAGACGGGCTACGCGCTCGTGATGGCCGATGGCGCCGACACGTTCACGGTCGCGGGCGCGGACGTGCAGCTGACGTTTCGGCCCCGGACACCCGGGCCGGCGATCGCCGGACTGGACGATGCCGAACTCGGCAGCTTCGTCGATGGCCAGTGGGTCGCGACGCGCAAGGTGAACGGCGATGATGTGCTGCTGAACTACGACCTGGCTGGCCAGGCGCGCATGGGCCAGTCCGGCAGCGGGCTGCGCCTGCTGCCAGGTGCGCCGCAGGTCCAGCGCGTGCACCTCTACCGCTACCAGTAGGGCGGTCGCGCAGTAGCCCGGTGGCGCCGTAGACAGGTCGCGAGTGGCTCAGCGCGGCGCGCGCCAGCGCAGCAGGCGTGCCTCGAGGGCCGAGAGCGCGATGTTGCTTGCCAGCCCGATCAGGCCGAGCACGAGCACGCCGGCAAACAGTTCCGGAGAGCGATAGGCCCGCGAGGCTTCGAGGATCTGCGAGCCCAGACCACCCTGGAAGGCCAGGATCTCCCCGACCACCGACAGGATCAGCGCCGTGATCAATCCGAGGCGCATCGCGGCGAGAATGTCCGGCAGTGCGCTCGGAAACGCGATCTGGAACATCACCGTGGCGCGCGAGAGCCGCAGCATGCGGGCGACTTCGATCAGGCGCCGCTCGACCGCGGCGAAGCCGTGGATGGTCGCGAGCAGGGTCGGCCAGAGGCTGCCGAATGCGACCACGCCGATGACCATCGCATTGCTCAGCCCGAAGAACGCGATTCCCACCGGCACGATCGCCGAGGACGGCAGCGGCCGCAGGAATTCCAGTGTCGGCGCCAGATATTCGCGCGCGCGGCGCGACGAGCCGATCGCGGCGCCCAGGCCGATCCCGACCAGCGACGCCAGTACCCAGCCGTAGACCATGCGCTGCACCGTCGCGAACGTGCGTTCACCCAGCATCCCGTTGCGGAAGCCGTCGAGCATCGCCTTCCAGGTCTCGATCGGCCCGGGCAGGAACACCGGATTGACGTAGCGGCGCCACGCGACGAACTGCCAGAGCCCGAGAAACCCCACGCCGACGGCGACGCTGGCGGCACGCCAGCCGAACTCACGCAGGCGATTCATGCCTGATCGCCGGGGTCGGCGCCGGGCACCGCGCCGGCGCGACCGAACAACCGGCGCTGGGCCAGCAGCAGCGCGGCATTGACGCCCCAGCCCGTAACGCCGATGTAGAGCAGGATCGCGAACATCACTTCCGGCCGCAGCGAGCTCTGAGCCGACATCAGCTCGTAGCCCATGCCCTGCGGATTGAGCGCGATCTCGACGGTCACGGCGACGATCAGCGCGACCGATGCGGCGAGCCGGAAGGCCACGAACAGGCGTGGCAACGCGGCGGGTATCACGATCTTCGTGATGCGGCCCCAGAACCCGAGTCCGAGTACGCGGCTCACTTCGAGCAGCCGCGGCTCGATGCCGCTGATCGCGGCCCGACCGATGATCAGGCTCGGCCAGAAGCTCGCGAACGACACGTTGGCGATCTCGAGCCGGTAACCGAATCCGAATACCATCAGGAAGACCGGCAGGATCGCGATCGAGGGGATCGGCCGCAGCGCCTCGATCGGCAGCCGCAGCAGCCTGGTGAGCACCGGCGAGAGGCCGAGCACCAGCGCCAGCAGCAATCCCGCGCCGCCGCCGATCAGCAGCCCCCCGAGCGCGGACAGCAGCGTCTGGCCCAGCATCGCGAACAGCGATCCGTCACGCAGCAGCTGCCAGGCGGCGACGAGAATCTGCGAGGGCGATGCGAGCGAATCGCTCTGGATACCGAAGATGCGCGCGCAGCCTTCCGCCAGCACCACGGCTCCGACCGGCAGCACGAGACCCTGCCATCTCAATGGCCGGTTTCCTGGATGAAGTCGAACAGCGCCCGGCGCAGTCGCAGGAATTCGGCTGCCTCGCGCGTGACCAGCTGGTCGCGCGGCCGCGGCAGTGGCACGTCGAAGATCTCGGCGACACGCCCGGGATTCGGGCGCAGCGCGAGCACGCGGTCGCCGAGATAGATCGCCTCCTCCAGATCATGGGTGACGAAGAATACGCTGGCACCGCCCGAGTCGGCGATCCGCAGCAACTCGTCCTGCAGCACCTGCCGCGTCATCGCATCGAGCGCGCCGAACGGCTCGTCCATCAGCAGCACCGTCGGATCCTGCGCCAGGCAGCGCGCGATCTGCAGCCGTTGCTGCATGCCGCCCGAGAGCTGCGAGGGATAGTGCCCGGCGTACTGCGAGAGCCCGACTTTCTGCAGCAGCGCGCTGATGCGCGCGGCACGCTCTGCCTTCGGGCTGCCGATCGCCTCCAGTGCCAGCGCGACGTTGCCGGCCGCCGTACGCCAGGGCAGCAGCGCCTTGCTGTAGTCCTGGAAGATCAGCGCGATGTCGCTGGCCGGCTGGCGGACGATCTGGTCGCGGTAGCGCACCTCGCCGGAGGTCGGGAACATCAGTCCGGCGATCAGGCGCAGCAGCGTGGTCTTCCCGCAGCCCGAAGGGCCCACCACGCAGACGAACTCGCGCGGCCTGAGATCGAAGCGGATGTCCTCGAGGATGCGCCGTCCGGACAGCGTCAGTGCGACGTCCCGGAACGACACCAGCGCTGCACCCGCCTCGGCGGGCTGCGCGTTTCCCCCGGCGGACTGCGGATTCATCGCCGGACCGCCTCAGTTCACGACCAGGCTCGCGACATCCGGCGGCGCCTTGATCATGCCCTGCGCGAGCAGCGTGTCCGACCAGTACTTCACGTCGCTGGCCGGGACCTTCAGACGTACCGTCGGCATCGCGATGGCGGCGACCACTTCCGGCGGCAGGTGGGTGTACTTGCCGATGATCTCGCGGGCCCTGGCGGGATTGGCCTCGAGGTACGCGGCCGATTCCTCCATTGCCGCGCGAAATGCGCTGATCACCGCGGGGTTGGCCCGGGCCCAGCTGCGCATCGTGCTGAAGTACAGCATGAACAGCCCATCGGGCATCTGATTGAAGAACGGCGCGACCAGCACGCCGCTGCCGGAGGAAATGATGCGGCTGTAGAATGGTTCGCCGGAAATCACGACGTCCACGTTGCCCGAGCGCAGCAGGTCACGCTCCTGCGCCAGCGGGACCTCGACGAAGTTGACCTTGCGCACATCGGCGCCATGCTCAGCCAGCCAGCGCCGGAACAGCACGTCCATGAAGGCCCCGAAGCCCGGCACGCCGACGCGCTTGCCCTCGAAGTCCCGCGCATTCCTGATCGTGCTGCCGGGCCGCGCCAACGCGCCGCCATAGGCCTTGTGCACGTCGTTGACGGCCCCGCCGCCGATCACGACCAGGTCGAGTCCGCCGGTGACGGCCTGCACCAGCACGGACGGCGTTGCGGTGCCGATCTGGATGCTGCCACCGACCAGTGCTGCGGGAATGTTGGAATTCAGCGCCAGCAACGTCAGTCGCACGTCCAGGCCGCGCTTCGCGAACATCCCCTGCTCCACCGCGATGAACAGGCCGGTGCAGCTGGTCGTGTTCGTGTATCCGATCTGCAGCTGCACCGGAGCGGCAGCCTGTGCGGCATTGCCGGCGAGCGCGAGCCAGCCTGCCCCGATCACGCAGACGAGGATCTGCCTCATGGTGGCCGCCCGTGGAGATTGCGAGCCGGCACGATGCCGAGTCGCAACTTTCCTGTCAACAATATTGATAATTGAATACCACACGGACAGACTACCTCAAGAATCTTGCAGCGGAGGATCCAGATGGGCGCAGGCGTACGTCGCGTCGTGACCGGTCACGACCAGGATGGCAAGGCGATCATCGTGTCCGATGGTACTCCGCCCGTGGTGTTCGCGATCCCGCAGCGGCCGGGCTATTCGGCCAGCGAGCTGTGGGTGACCGACTCGACACCCGCGCGCATCAATCAGGAAGGCGAGCCGACGCTCGGCCCGCGCCGCCTCGAGCCACCGCCGCACGGCACGCGCTTCCGCATCGTGGTGCATCCGCCCGAGGCCAGCTACATCCACACCCTCGACCGTTCGGCGGCGCGGGCGGCCTTCGCCGCCTTCGGCTCCGAGCACGCCTCCACCCACGAGGATCCGGAGTCCCCGCATCCGCTGATGCACCGCACCCGCACCGTCGACTACGGCATCGTGCTGTCCGGCGAGGTCTACCTGGTGCTCGACCGGCAGGAGACGCTGCTGCGCGCCGGGGACGTCGTGATTCAGCGCGGCACCAATCACGCGTGGGCCAATCGTTCCAGCGCGCCGTGCACGATGGCATTCATCCTGATCGACGGCGTGGAGTGAGCCGGAACCTGGCCGGCGACCGCGCTCAGGGCGTGCGCTCATTGGTGAAGATGACCGTGCCGGCGGCACCGAACATGTCGCCATTGCCGTGGCACACCGAAATCCGCGCTCCCGGCACCTGTGCGCTCGCCGTGCCGCGCAGCTGACGCACGCTCTCCTGCAGCGCGTACATGCCATACATGCCGGAGTGCATGTAGCTCAGGCCCCCGCCGTTCGTATTGAGCGGCAGGCTGCCGCCGGGAGCGGTATGGCGTGCGGCGATGAACGGACCGGTCTCCTCCGGCGGCATGAATCCCAGGTCGCACAGGCCATACAGCGGCAGGTGCGCGAACGCATCATAGACCATGAGGTGGTCGACATCCTCGTGCGTGATGCCGGCTTCCTGGAAGGCTCGCGCGCCCGACACGCGCCAGGCGCGCGAAGAGTTGAAGGTCTCCATCTGGCTCACGATCGGCGTCTCGACGCTCTCGCCGGTGCCGAGGACGTAGACCGGGCGCTGCGGGAAATCCGCCGCGCGTTCCGCGCTGGTCAGGATCAGCGCACCGCCGCCGTCGGTGACCAGGCAGCACTGCAGGATGCGCAGCGGATAGGCGATCATGCGCGAATTGAGCACCGCATCGACGGTGAGCGGATCGCGGTAGCTCGCCCGCGGATTGTGCGACGCCCACTCGCGCTGGACCACCGACACCATCGCCAGCTGCTCCTGCGTGATCCCATAGGTCTTCATGAATCGCAGCAACGGCAGCGGGAACTGGCTCGGCCTGCCGGCGGTGCCGAACGGCGCCTCGAACTGGCCCTCGAGCGAGTCGGGACGCACCGACCGTGGCTGCTTGCCGATCAGCGAGCGCCCGCTCTCGCCGTGCACGATGAGCACGGTGCGGCACAGGCCTGCTTCGATGGCGGCTGCGGCGTGTCGCACGTGGATCATGAACGAACAGCCGCCCACGTGCGTGCCGTCCACCCATTGCGGCGTGATGCCGAGCTGGTAGGCGACGGCGGTCGGTGTCTCGGCGGCACAGGCGATGCCGTCGATGTCCGCGGGCCGGAGCCCCGCATCGGCCATGGCATTGAGCGCCGCGTCGGCGTGCAACTGCAGCTGCGACATGTCGGGTATCACGCCGAGCTTCGTGGTTTCCGACGCCCCGACCACCGCGACCGCGTTACGGCGCATGGCTCACGGCCTCCTGGCGGGCCGGAACACCGGCAGCGTGATGCGCTCGTCGAGCTTGCGGAACGTGACTTCGAGCGGCATGTCGAGCTCCAGCGCTTCCGGGGTCTGCGGACAGTCCACGATGTTGCTCATCAGGCGTGGTCCCTCGGCAAGCTGCACGACCGCGATGGCGTAGGGTGGCGTGAATCCGGGCACCGGCCGGTGGTGGATCAGGTAGCTGTAGAGCGTTCCGACCCCACTGGCCGCGAAACTGCGCACCGCGCGCGACGCGCAGGCCGGACAGAACGGTCGCGGCGGGAAATAGACGTGGGCGCAGGATTCGCAACGCTGCAGCCGCAGCTCTCCGGCGGCCGTACCGTCCCAGAAATCCCGGGTCTCCGGAGTCGGTTCGGGCAGTGCTCGTGTCGATTCCGCCATCGCCTGGGTCTCCTTCAGGGCGCCTTGATTTCCTGCAGCAACGCTTCGCTGCGCCGCGCCACGATCGCGCTGTCGGAGCCTACGGCGATGAACGTGAATCCGTCCTTCAGGAACCCGCGCGCCTCGGCGGGCACGAAGTTCAGGATCCCGCTGCCCTTGCCCGTGGCCTGCATGCGCTCGAGCGCCCTCGCTATCAGCTCCTTGACTTCCGCATGGGTGGTCCGGCCGACCAGCCCCAGGCTGGCGGCCAGGTCGTTGGGCCCGACGAACAGGCCGTCGACCCCGTCGACCGCGCCGATCTCACCGATCGCGTCGACCGCGCGCCGCGTCTCGATCTGCGCGATCACGCAGATCTCCTCGTGCGCGTGCAGCATGTAGCCCGGATTGCGCGCGAAATTGCTGGCGCGCGTATTGCCCGCGGCGCCGCGGATGCCGTCCGGTGGATAGCGCGTCGCCGCCACCGCCGCGCGCGCGTCCTGCGCGGACTGGACCATGGGGACCATGAAGGAGCGTACACCCGCGTCCAGCAGCCGCTTGAAGATCACCGGTTCGTTGGATGGCACGCGCACGACCATCTCGGCCGTGCCGCCCTTGGCCGCGCGCAGGTGATCGAGCACCGTGCCGACGTCGATGGTGGTGTGCTCCAGGTCGAGCAGCAGCCAGTCGTAGCCGGATCCCGCGATGATCTCGGTCGAGGTCGGACTGCCGAGCGCGAGCCACAGTCCGATCTGCGGCTTGCCCCCGGCGAGGTTCTGCTTGAAGTGATTGGGCGTGGCGCACGGTCCTGCGGACATCAACCCCTCCAGGGCGCGAGCGCGTAGCGCTGGACCGCGGCGACGTCGAAGTCGAAGCCGAGGCCGGGGCCCTGCGGCAGCTGGATCCTGCCCTGCCGGACCTCGAGCTGGCGGCTCACGAGGCGGCGGAAGTTCAGGACCCGATCGTCGGGGAAATACTCGACGAAGCGCGCATTGGGCGTGGCCGCGACGAGGTGCGCGTGCAGGTCGTGGAACCAGTGCGGACACAGCGTGATGCCGAAGCTGGCCGCCGTGGCGGCAATCCGGCGGAATTCGCTGACGCCGCCGCATACCGCGGCATCCGGCTGCAGGACCGCCGCGGCACCGGATTGCAGCAGCTCCTTGAAGCGCCAGCGACCGGCCTCGATCTCGCCGGTCGCGACCAGCACCGGTGTCTGCGCCGACAGCCGCACGTGATTCTCGATGTCATCCGGACTGAAGGGCTCTTCGATGAAGTGCGGGTCGTAGCGCTCGTACATGCGCACGAACGGTAGCGCCGCCGGCAGGTCGGCCCAGGCGTTATTGGCGTCCAGCATCAGCAGCGGATCCGGGCCGATGCGTTCGCGGACCGCGGCGATCCGCGCCTCTTCGGATTTCAGGTCCAGCTTGCCGACCTTGATCTTGACTGCGGCGAAGCCGTCTCGAACGTAGCCTTCGATCTCGTCCGCCAGCAGTTCCGGAGTCTTGCCGGGCAGGTAATAGCCACCGCTCGCGTAGGCGGCGACGCTGTCGCACTGCACCGCGCCGAGCAGCTTGTAGAGCGGCAGTCCGACGGCGCGTGCATTGTGATCCCACAACGCCGTATCGAGCGCGCTGATCGCGCGCATCACCGTTCCGGTACGGCCCTGAAGCAGGGCCTCCTGGTACATATCGCTCCAGAGCCCCTCGACGCGGTACGGGTCCTGGCCCAGCAGCAGCGGGGCCAGCAGGCTCGTGACGGCCTCGGAGAACAGGCTGCCGCCGGCGCTGCCGACGTAGCAGAAGCCGATGCCCTTGAAACCGTCGCTGGCTTCGACCTCGACGATCCCGTAGTGGCGCCGGTTCACGACGCGGCTGGAAAAGGAGGTCGCCGAATCCAGCGGAATGCTGATATCGCGCGCGCGGATCGCAGAAATCATGGGCATGTTGATTGAGCCTTCTGATGAGCCTTGGGAGTGACGCGCTGCAACGCACCAGGCATCCAAGGATTCGCGACGCGCCTCCACGGCGAGGCCCTTGCTGCCGCTGCAGATATTATCAATTTTTTTGTTGACAATATTGGTAAAAAACTTGCCAAGTGCGCCCGCTCCAATGCACTCTGCGTGCATTGCGGAGGACAGATGGTGCAGGAATCGCCAGCACTCGAGGAACGCCGGTCGGGAGCCGCGGAAATCGCGGCCAGCCTGGAAGAGGAAATTGCACTCGGCCACCTGGCGCCGCGCGAGCGCCTGCTCGAGGAAGATCTCGCCGAACGCTTCCAGGTGAAGCGCCACGTGATCAGGCAGGTGCTGCTGGAGCTGGATTCAATGGGCATCGTGGTGCGCCAGCCCAATCGTGGTGCCGCGGTCAAGGACTTCTCGGCGATCGAGGTCGAGCAGCTCTACCTCGTCCGCACGCTGCTCGAGACCTGCGCCGGCAAGCTGATTCCGCTGCCCGCGCCGCGATCGCTGATCGATGCCCTGCTGCTCATCAACGAGCGCCACTGCGCGGCAGTGGCCCGGGGCGACCTGCGGCGCGTGTTCCGTGAGAACCTGCAGTTCCACAAGACCCTGTTCGCCGCGTGCGGCAACAGCACGCTGACCGAAGTGATCGAGCAGCTGCAGTTCAAGACCCACGCGATTCGTTCCTACAGCATCGGCAACCCGCAGCTGCTGGCGACGGTGTGCGCGCAGCACCAGCGAATGATCGACCTGCTGCAGGGTATCGAGCGCGACGAGTTCGTCGAACTGCTGGGCAAGCACATCCAGCCGGCCAAGCAGGCCTACCTCGACCAGACGCGTCACAAGACTGCCGGTGCACTGGCCGCCGTGAACGCGCGCTGAGCACCGGGCCATCCCGTTCACGGCGCCGAGAGGCTGCGGCAGTCCGGGGCCAGGCTCAAGGCCGCCTCGGTACGGGACTGAAGCGCCGCGAGGTCCATGTCGGGCACCAGTTCCCGCACGATGAGTCCCTGCGGCGTGACGTCGATCACCGCGAGGTTCGTGTAGATGCGGCGCACCACCCGCGCCGCCGTGAGCGGCAAGGTGCAGCGCCTGCGGATGCGCGGCTCGCCGTTCTTGCTCGTATGCTCCATCACGATCCGGATCTGGCGCGCACCGATTGCAAGGTCCATCGCCCCGCCGACTGCCGGCGGAAATCCCGGATCTTCCGTCGTCCAGTTCGCCAGATCGCCCTGCTCGGAGACTTCGAAGGCACCCATGAGGCTCACGTCCAGATGTCCACCGCGGACCATGATGAACGAATCGGAGTGGTGCATGTAGACACCGCCTACCACCAGTGTCGCGAGACCGCGTCCGGCATCGATCAGGTCAGGATCCTCCTCGCCGCTGCCGGGCTTCGGGCCCAGGCCGAGCACTCCATTCTCGCTGTGGATGATCACTTCCCGCCCGGCGGGGATGTGCCGCGGTATCAGCGTGGGGATGCCGACGCCGAGGTTGACATAACTCCCATCCGGCAGGTCCTGCGCGGCCCGCCAGGCCATCTGCTCGCGCGTGAGTGCGCTCACGTGGCACCCCCCGCAACGAACACGCGATCCACGAAGATCCCGGGCGTCACGACCGCCTCCGGATCCAGCGCACCCAGTTCCACGAAGTGCGTGACCTCCGCGACCGTGAGCGCAGCCGCCATCGCGAATACGGGATTGAAATTACGGGCCGCCTTGCGGTAAGTAAGGTTGCCCCAGCGATCGGCCTGATGCGCCCTGATCAGCGCGAGATCACCCTTGATCGGCTGCTCGAAGACATGGAGCCGGCCGTCGATCTCACGGGTTTCCTTGCCCTCACCGAGCTTCGTACCGGCCGAGACCGGGGAGAAGAAGCCCCCGAGACCGGCGGCGCCACAGCGAGCGCGCTCGCTCAAGGTGCCCTGTGGCACCACTTCGAGTTCGATGCGGCCAGCGTTATAGGCCTTCACGAACTCGGCGTACTCGCCGGAGCGTGGAAACGAGCAGATGATCCTGCTCACCTGGCCGGAGCTGACCAGGCGACCCAGCCCCCAGTTACCGTTGCCCGTGTTGTTCGCGACGACCGTCAGATCGCGTACGCCGCGGTCCTGCAGGGCCTCGATCAGCGTGTTGGCGATGCCGACATCCCCGAATCCCGCCACCAGCACGGTCGAGCCGTCGCGCACCCCGGCGAGCGCTTCATCGAGGCTCGCCACACGCTTGTTGATCACCGTCGCAACTCCTCGATGGATGACTGGCTGGGGCCGCGACGGTCCGTCAGGCGTGCGCTGCGAGCCGCGGGAACAACCGCTGCGCATTGCCGGACTCGATGGCATCCGCCTCGGCCGCCTTGAGGCCGAAGCGCTGTTGCATCGCACGCAGCTGCTGCAGACAGCTGCTGTCGGTGGCGTTCGGAAAGTCGCTGCCGAACAGCAGCCGCCCAGGCGTAGTGAAGTTCATCAGCGCCGCCCAGTCCGCTGGATTGGTGACGCCCGCGGTGTCGATCGCGAGCCTGCCGAGCGCGGCCTGCAGCGTCTCGGGCACGAAATACTTCTGGTGCGCCTCGGGCGCCGCGCGCCCCGCCTGGATCGCGGCGTTCAGCATGCGATCCCCGACGAACGGCAGCGTGCCGCCACCGGCGGCGATCACGAGCTGGATCCCGGACAGGCGCGAGAGCGTCCCGCTGACCAGCAGGCTCTCGACCGTGCGCGCGGTATCGGTCGGCGCCTCCAGCGTGCCGGGTCCCACGCCCGGCACCAGGCTCGTGCAGCACGATGGCGCCATCGGATGCACGTACAGGACCGCGCGGCGCCGGTCGAGCTCCTCGAGCACCGGCGCAAAGCGCGGATCACCCAGGTACTGGCTGTCGTAGTTCGACAGCACCCCGACCGCGTCGGCGTGCAGCACATCGAACGCATAGCGGACCTCCTCGAGGCTGGCGTCGACCTGCGGTAACGGCAGCACGGCAATCACGCCGTAACGGCCAGGGTGATCGTGCGCCGTCTGCGCCATCTGCTCGTTGCAGCTGCGCGCGAGCCGGACCGAGCCGGGCACGTCGCTGCCCTTCCAGATGCCCGGCATCGTGACCGACAGCATCGCGGTCGTGACTCCGGCCTCGTCCATCGCCGCGAGCGATGCGCCGGTGGCCCAGTTCGGGTCGAAGCGCTCGCGCCCCCACCAGCGTTGCAGCTCGGTGCTGTACCAATGGTGGTGCACGTCGACGAGCGCCCGGCGTGCGGGCTGCGCACGCAGCGTCGACCACGGCAGCCCGAGGGACAGGCATGCACCGGCCATGCCGCGCAACAGTGCGCGACGCGACCGTGCCGCGGGGCGGGGCAGCGGGTCGTACATCGGGATTCGAGTCTCCTTAAGGCTGCGTCCGCGTCGGCGCCGGTTCCAAGGTTCCGGCGTATAAACGCACCGCGCCGCGGGGCGTCGACATCGGGTGCCGCGAGCACCGTCGCCGGCCGTCTTGTCAACATGGCTGATCGCGCTATTGTTGCACTTTTGACGGGAAGAAAAACCCATGCCGGGCTGCGTTCACCTATGTGGATTTGCGCGGGTTCTGCGTAGTAATGCGTGGGATTGCCGGATCAGGGCAGCGCACTGGCGGAGGTTCGGCCGCGGTGCGACCGTGCCGGCGCGCACCGCCGGACCGGGGGAACAGACTGTGAAGCACAAGGCCACGACCGGACGGTTCCGTCTCGCGCTTCGCCGCGCGTCGCTCGCGGTCGCCGGCGCATGCTGCGTCGGCGTCGCACACGCGCAGATGGACCTGTCGGGCGAATGGCATCAGGAAGTCCACCAGGACGCGCCCGAGCGCGGCGATGGCCCGGACATCGGCGACTACACCGGCATTCCGATCAATGACGCCGACCGCATGCGCGCGGACAGCTGGGATTCCGAGAAGTCGGGACAGCTCGAGCATCAGTGCGAACCGCATCCGGCGGACTACGGTCCGCGCGGCCCCGGCAGCATCCGCATCTGGGCCGACATGAATCCCCACACGATGCAGGTCACCGCGTGGCACACCGAGATCATGTGGATGCAGCCGGAGCGTACGATCTACATGGACGGCCGTCCGCGGCCGCCACCGTATGCGCCGAGCACCTGGCAAGGCTGGTCCTCCGGTGAATGGGTGGCCGACATGCTCAAGGTCCGCACCGATCATCTGAAGGAAGGCTGGATCAGGCGCAATGGCCTGGCCCGCAGCGAAAAGTCGCACCTGACCGAATTCTTCCTGCGGCATGACGAATACCTGACGCTGGCGACGATCGTGCACGATCCGCTGTACCTGACGGAACCCTACGTCCGCACCTCGAACTGGATCCTGGATCCGGGCTACAAGCCGACGCCGTCGACCTGCGTGCCGACGGTCGAGGTCGAGCATCCGAAGGGCTGGGTCGCGTACCAGCTGCCGGGACAGAACCAGAATCTCACCGACTACGCGACCCAGTACGGGATACCTGTCGAGGCGGTGCGCGGCGGCGCCGAGACGATGTACCCCGAATACCAGCTGAAGATGGAGCGCCTGCCGGCGCCGCCCGCGAAGCCGGCCGCAGGCGGCCCGACGGGAGGCAAGTGATGCGGGCGCGGTGGCCCGGCCGCGTCGCTGCAGCCGGGAGCAGGATCGCGTGGGCAGCGCTGGCCTGCATCGCAGCGGCGCCGGCGCTCGCGCAGCGTGCTGCCGCACCGGTCCCGCAGGCGGTCACGCCATCGGGCAGGCCGGATGCAGCGGCGGACGGCGCGGATAGCGTGCAGGCCTGGCACGTGCAGGGGCGCGTCTACATGATCGTCGGTGCGGGTCCGAACATCACGGTGCAGGTGGGAGAGGAAGCCCTGTTCGTCGTCGACGCCGGGCGCGCGGAGCACAGCGACTCGGTGCTGGCTGCGATCCGGCAGCTCTCGGGCCGTCCGATCCAGTACGTCATCGACACCAGCGGTGATCCGGACCACGTGGGCGGCAATCTCGCGCTGTCCAGGGCCGGCTTCGCCAATTCCGGCCAGCGCAACGAGCCCACGACGGCCGGGATCGTGTCCCAGCTCAACGTGCTCCAGCGCATGATTGACGCGAAATCACCGCGCGGGTCGGTACCTACCGATACCTACGATGAAGGATGGGCGCTGTACAACGACGAGGCGGTACTGCTCACGCACGCACCGGCTGCCCACTCCGACGGTGACAGCTACATTTACTTCCGCGGCTCGGACGTGATCAGTACCGGCGAGCTGTTCAACCCGGGAAGCTACCCGGTCATCGAGCAGGATCGGGGCGGCAGCCTCGAGGGCATCCTGGCCGCGCTCAACGACATCATCGGCATCATGGTGCCACGCCAGAACGAGGAAGGAGGCACCTACCTCGTTCCGGCGCACGGCGCGGTCTGCGACCGGACCGCGATCGTGAACTACCGCGACGCGCTCACGATCATCCGCGCGCGCATCCGCTACGGCGTTGCGATGGGAAAGACCCTCGAGCAGGTGCTCGCGTCGCGGCCGAGTTTCGACTATGACGGCATTTACGGCTCGGACGCCGGTCCGTGGACCACCCGGATGTTCCTCGAGGCGGTATACCGGGAAGTGGCCAGCGATGCGAAGACCCACGGGGTGCCTGATGAGTGGCGCGAGAGTCATTGATACCGGCGCGAGAGCCATGAGCGCGGACGGCACAGGTCGCAATGCCCGCGACGCGCTGTGGACGACGCTGGCCCTGGCGCTGGCCGGCGCGCTCGGGATGCCGGCGCCCGCCGGCGCGCAGCAGCCCGCCGCGGCGGCGCCCGCGGCGGCGCTGACGGCCCGACAGGCCGCCGTCATCGATGTCACCGGCTATTGGGTGTCGATCGTGAACGAGGACTGGCGCTGGCGCATGCTGACGGCGCCGATCGGCGACGTCGCGAGCATCCCGGTCAACGACGACGGGCTGCGCGTCGCCAGGTCCTGGAATCCGGCCCGGGACCAGGCCGATGGTGCGGCCTGCAAGGCCTATGGCGCGGCCGGATTGATGCGCCTGCCGCTGCGCCTGCATATCCATTGGGCCGACGAGCAGTCGCTCGCGATCGATACCGACGCCGGGATGCAGCGCCGCGTGCTGCATTTTCAGGGCCAGCCGGAAGGCGGCCCGTCGCTGCAGGGGTATTCGAGCGCATCGTGGTACAAGCAGGTGCAGCAGAGCGGCTTCGGCAAACCGTATGGCGGTGCCGAACCCGGCAAGGGCGGCAGCCTCAAGATCATCACGACGCACATGACGCCGGGGTACCTGCGCACGAATGGAGTGCCCTACAGCGGCGATGCAAAGCTGATCGAGTACTTCGACCGGATCGAGGACGAAGGCCAGAGCTACCTGATCCTGACCTCGGTCGTGATCGATCCCACGTACCTGAAGGAACGCTACGTCACCAGCTACGAGTTCAAGCTCGAGCCGGACGCCGCGAAGTGGCATCCGCAACCCTGCCGGATCGTGCCCCCGCCGCGCTAGGCCGTGCCGCCGCCCGCTAGCCGCCCGCTAGCCGCCCGGTAGCCGCCCGGTAGCCGCCCGGTAGCCGCTCAGTAGCGGTGCGACAGCACCGGACAGCCGGGGTGGTAGTTCCCCTTCGCGAGTTCGGCGGCGCAGCGCGCGCGCGCCGCCGCAACGCCGTAGCGGATGAAATCGATCACTTCGGCCTGCTTCATCGGCGGAAAGTGCACGGGCAGCAGCGTATCGACCTGCAGGTGGTAGTACTCGAGATTGTCCATGTAGTTGTCCGGCCACCACTGGTAGTCGTGTGCAGCGGTGGCGATGTCGGCCTCCGCCATCACCCTCGCGTCCGGGTCGTACGCGAACAGCCCGTCGGCCATGTGTGAATTGTCCCGCGCCCAGTACAGGTCGAGCGTCATGCTGTGGTCTGCGAGGCGCAGGTGCTCGTCCACTGGAATGAACTTCAGCGCCCGCGGATGCAGCGCCAGCTCATCGGGATAGTCGGGTGCAGGATGGGTCACCATGTCGCGGATGACGCGTTCGTTGTCGCGCCGCGAAATGATCGTGAGGCCTTCGGCCACGGCGACGCGGATGCCATCGAGATGATCCGCATGCTGGTGCGAAGTGATCAGCTGCGTCGGCGCCTTGCCCGGGACCAGCGTCCTTGCCAGATCGATGATGGCCTTCGCGTACGGCTTGCGGTTCAGGTCGAACAGGGCCAGGTGATCGTCGAACTCGAATACCGGGACCCCCTCGTCGGCGGCGCTGATGTACCACACCCCCTTCGCGATCGGCGTGACCTTCAGCGGCTGCAGCGCAGGCGTCGGCTCCGGCGCCTCCCGGATGGCCGCCGGGGCCGCCAGGTCGGGGATCGCCGTGTCGACCTCGTAGCCGTCCACGTGGACGTCGAAGTAGTCGACGTTCCTCCAGTCGGTGACGGTCTGGTAGCTCAGCGGCAACATCAGGCCGGACACGGGCACGTAGCCCTGCAGGTAGGTCGTGAAGGTGAGCTGGCCGAAATTGTTGTGCGGGGCGACCCAGCGCACCCAGTAGGGCAGGTGCGTGCGGCTGGAGAGCGCGAACGACAGGCGGTCGCCTTCCCGCAGCTGCAGGTCCATGACCTGCACCGGCCCGTCGGCCTCCTCTTCGGTGCGCAGATTGCCGAGCGTCGCCTCGGGGTCCAGCGCCGCGCGCAGCAGCGCGACCGGATCGTTCAGCATCCACATCCTGCGCATGTGCAGGCCATCGAGCTGCCAGGGGCTCGGCAGGAAACGCGGGATGCGCGCGGCCGTGCCGTCGGGCCTGATATCAAAAGCGATATCCCCGTCCAGCACCTGGTTCACCGGCGCATTGCTCGTCAGGCTCGCCAGCGCAAAGGTGAAGGACATGTTCCGGCGCTCGGTCTGCTGGAATCGGCCGTGCTCGAAATCGAACACGCGCCGCAGGTCGTTGGCCGCCTCGTAGCGCCGTGCCGCGTGCACCGAGGCGGTGACGTTGCCGGCACCGAACTGGTAGGCATAGTTCCCGTAACCGACCAGCGTGATGTTCCGGACCGAACGGATCCGATCGATGCCACCCAGGGCGCTCGCCGCAGCGGCGAGCGCCGCGTGGGCCGCATCGGCTGCCGTCGGCGCGGCCTGCGCTGGCGCCGGAGCGGCGCCAGCCGTCAGCAGCAACGCGGCGAGCGCGAACCGCGGGAATCGCTGGTCACTGGTCTTCATGTGCTGGACTCCAGGAGGAGGAGGACGGGCGGGCCGCTGCCGCCCGAAAAGGCGCACAATGTCGCCTCCGGCGCGGCTCGATCGTTCTGTCAGTGGCCGGTATTCTACTAATAGCGGACGGGAGGGGATATGCGAGCGAAGTGCGTGCTGATGGTCATGACGCTGGTGGCCGGGTCCGTCATCAGCGTTCCGGGCAATACCCAGGGAAGCGGCGAGGCGGCGGGCACCGCCGGCGGCGCGCCACGCCAGACCATAGAGGCGGCGGCGGCGGCGCTCGGCGGGCTCGACCGCGTACGCTCGGTCCGGAACATCACGCTGGTCGGTTACGGCCAATACGCCTACATGTTCGGCGGCGGAAACATCGTCGGCTCGATCTACGCACCGCAGAAGTACCAGGCTGCGAACGATCTCAAGCGCGTGTACGACCTGGAACACGGCCGCTTCCAGGAATTCGAGCGGCGCAATTACCTGTTCCCGTTCGCGATCGCCTCCGGCCATGATTACGCTCCCGTCAACCAGATCCTGGACGGGGACATCGCCTACGACATCGCCCCCGACGGCACGGCCAGCCGCATACCGCGATGGAACGAGAGCGTGCACCACGTCGATGGCCTGCACATGCGGCGCATCTGGGCGCTGAACAATCCGGTCGCGCTGATCCGCGCAGCGCTCGATCCGTCGACGCGGATCGGCGCGATGCGCCAGCAGGACGACGCGATCGCGATCGACCTGGTGCTCAAGGAGGGAGACCGGTTGACCCTCGGCATCGACCGGGCGACCCGGCTGCCCTCCTGGGTGCGCTGGGCCAATCCGCAGTCGAACCTGGGCCAGGTCACGCTGACCACGCACTTCACGGGGTACGAGCCGTTTGGCGGACTCGAACTGCCGCTCGGGCTGCGTACCACGCTCGACTGGCGCAACATCGACTATCTGAAGCTGTACGTCGACACCTACCTGGTCGACTCGACCATACCGGATCTGGCCGCGCCGGCCGCGGTGCGTGCCGCTCCCGAGCCGCCGCGACCACCGGTAGACGTCAAGGTCACCCAGGTCGGCCCCGGAGTCTGGCGCCTGGTGCCCTACGGCGGCACCGTGTTCGAGTTCAAGGACCACCTTGCGATCTTCGAACTCGGCGGCGACCAGGCGACGGCGCAGGCCGATATCGACACGGCGCGCAAGCTCGTGCCGGGCAAGCCGCTGACGCAGTACATTCCTTCGCACAGTCACTTCGACCACACCGCGGGGCTGCGGGTCGGCGTCGCCGAGGGGCTCACGATCATTTCGCGGCGCGGCAACGAAGGCATCTTCCGCGAGATGGCGACACATCCGGCCCCGGATTACCCGGATGCCCTCGAGAAGAACCACCGGCCGCTGCAGTTCATGCCGATGGATGAGCACCTGCGGCTCTCCGACTCATCCATGACCGTCGACCTGTACCGCGTGCGCGGCAATACCCACATGGCGGATGCGGTGTTTGCCTACGTGCCGGCGCAGAAGATCATGGTGGAAGGAGATGTCGGCACCGCGGCGGTCGATTACCAGTTCTGGGCCGACAGCTTCATGGACAACGTCGAGTACTACAAACTCGACGTGCAGACGATCTCGCCAGTGCACCTGAACATCATGTCGCGTGCGCAGCTGATCGAGATGATCCGGGGCGGCGTGCAGCGCGCCCGCGAGCGCTGCGCATCGGAGCTGGCGAAGGGCAACTATTTTCCGGGCTGCCCGATCCAGACCAGCCGCTATTGATGCCGGCGGCTGACGCCAAGGTCGCGCTGGTCACCGGTGCCGGCACGGGCATCGGACGCGCGGTGAGTTTCGCGCTCGCGGACCAGGGTTACCGTGTGGTACTGGCCGGGCGGCGCGTCCCGCCGCTCCAAGCCGTCGCCGCGGCGATCGGCCAGCGCGGCGGGCGCGCACTCGCGGTGCCTGCGGATCTGACCGACGAGGCGGCGGTGCGCGCCCTGTTCGAAGCCGCAGTGCGCGAGTTCGGTCGGCTGGACCTGCTGTTCAACAACGCCGGCGCCAGGGCGCGCGCCGTGCCGATGGAGGAGCTCAGCAGCGCGGAGTGGCGCGCGGTGATCGACGTGAACCTGACCGCGGCGTTCCTGTGCGCGCAGCAGGCCATCCTGATCATGAAGCGCCAGCTGCCGCGTGGCGGACGCATCATCAACAACGGCTCGGTGGCGGCGCACGTCCCGAGGCCGCACGGGGCACCGTACGCGGCCAGCAAGCACGCGCTCACCGGGCTCACGAAGTCCATCGCGCTCGATGGCCGCGACTTCGATATCGCCTGCGGCCAGATCGACATCGGCAACGTGGACACGGGCTTCCGGCCGCAACCGGCCGGCGGCACGCCGCAGCCGGACGGGTCGCGCCGTATCGAACCGAGCATGGACATGGATAGCGTGGTGCGCGCGGTGACCTACATGGCCAGCCTGCCACTGGATGCCAACGTGCTCTCGCTGCAGGTCATGGCGACGAAAATGCCCTACGTGGGCCGGGGCTGATTCCGGTTCCGGCCCACATGCTCGCCCTGCTCGCGCTGACGGTCTGGCTGTACCTGTACTTCGCGCACGGCCGGTTCTGGATCTCGGCCCCGGAGCTGCCGGCCGGCACCCCGGCGCACAGTCCGGCGGTCGACATCATCGTTCCGGCGCGGGACGAGGCGGCGACGATCGCCCCGGTCATCGCCTCGCTGCTCGCCCAGGACTATGCAGGCCGGTTCCAGGTGCTGCTGGTCGACGACGAATCCACCGATGGGACGGCGCATCTGGCCGGCGCGGCGGCGCAACTCCGGATCCTGCGCGGGACACCCAAACCGGACGGCTGGTCAGGCAAGCTCTGGGCGCTGGAGCAGGGCGTGGCGGCCGGCAGCGCGCCATGGCTGCTGTTCACGGACGCCGACATCGTGCACGACCCGCGCCACCTGCGCGCGCTGATGGCCGGGGCGCAGCGGCTCGGCGTCGGCCTGCTCAGCGAGATGGTGCACCTGAACTGCTCGAGCCTGGCGGAACGGGCCCTGGTGCCCGCGTTCGTCTATTTCTTCCAGATGCTCTACCCCTTTGCGCGCGTGAACGACCCGCGCTCGGGGGTCGCGGCCGCGGCCGGCGGCACGGTCCTGATCGAGCGCGCGATCCTGGAGCGCAGTGGGGGCATCGCGGCGATCCGCGGCGCGCTGATCGATGATGTGGCGCTGGCGGCGCTGGTGAAGCCGATCGCGCCGATCTTCCTCGGGCACAGCGCGTTCGCCGCCTCGATCCGGCCGTACCCGCATTTCACGGATCTCTGGCAGATGATCGCCCGCACGGCGTTCACGCAGCTGCGCTACTCGGCGCTGCTGCTGGCCGGCACCATCGCGGCGCTCACGCTGGTGTGGCTCGTACCGGTGGCCTGCCTGCTGGACGGACACGGACTCGGTCGCGAGTGCGGCCTGCTCGCGTTCGCGCTCGCGGCGCTGTCGTACCAGCCTACGCTGCGCCGCTACCGGCGTAGCCCGCTGTGGGCCTTGGGCCTGCCGTTGATCGCGCTGTTCTACATGGCCGCGACCCTCGACTCTGCGCGCAGCTACTGGTTCGGCCGCGGCGCGCGATGGAAGCGCCGCGCGTACGAGCGCGCACCGGATCAGCGCAGGTAGCCCTGTTCGCGGAACCAGGTGATCGCGTCCGCAAACGCCAGGGTCGGCGCGCGCCACTGGTAACCGAGTTCGGCGACGGCCTTGGCACTGGAGTAGTACATGGGCTTCTTCGCCATCCGCACCGCCTCGACGGTGATCCTCCCGGGGCGACCGGTGATCCGGGCCACGGCCTCCGCGGCGTAGGCGATCGGCAGCACCAGGGCGCGTGGCAGGCGCACGCGCGGCGGCTTGCGACCGACCAGATGGGCGATCGCCGTGAGGATCTCGCGCAATGTCATGTCCTGCCCGCCGAGGATGTAGCGCTCGCCTATCCGGCCACGCTGCAGCGCGAGCAGGTGCCCCGCCGCCACATCCTCGACGTGCACGATGTTGAGCCCGGTATCGACGTAGGCGGGGGTGCGGCCGGCGGCCGCGTCCAGCACGATCTGCCCGGTGGGAGTCGGCTTGACGTCGCCGGGTCCGATCGGCGTCGAGGGATTGACGATCACCACGGGCGCCCCAGCCAATGCGGCCTCGAGTGCGACCTGCTCGGCCAGGAACTTCGAGCGCTTGTAGTGTCCGATCATCTCGCCCAGCGCCACCGGCGTGTCTTCGCGCCCGGGTGCGCCGTCCGCCGGCAGCCCGACGGTCGCGACGCTGCTGGTGTACACGATGCGCGCGACCGCGGTGCGGCGCGCTGCGCTGAGCACATTGCGCGTGCCCTCGACGTTGTTCCGGTACAGGTGTTCCGGATCGAGCGCACCCAGCCGGTAGTCGGCTGCGACGTGCAGCAGCGCGTCGCAGCCGCGCAGCGCCGGATCCAGCGTAGCCGGCTGCGTCAGATCGCCCGTGGCGATCTCGACCGCGAGGGACCCGAGATTGCGCCGATCCGAGCCCTCGCGTACCAGCACGCGCACCTGCCAACCCTGCTGCAGCAGCAGCCGCGCGACGGCAGCGCCGACAAAACCGGTCGCGCCGGTGACCAGGGCTTTCATGGAACGGCCGCCTTCATGGTCCGGCCACCTTCACGTCCCGGGACGCTCCGCTCGGACGCGGAATTCCGGCGGCGCGAGTGCCAGGGCGCGGGCGACCGCAGCCAGCGAACGGTTCGCAGACCGGTACCGCCTTGCCAGCCGCAGCAGTGGCGCCACCTCGGCCGGGGCACGCAGCAGGGCGCCAGCCAGCCGCCAGAGCCGCAGCTTCCCGGCCGCATCGACCGCGACCGCGACTGCGTGCGGAAGGCGGTCCGCGGCGCCATCCACGACGACGCGCACGGCCAGGAAGGGCAGGCCCTCGGCCAGTGCGACCTGCGCGACGGCGTAACTCTCCATATCCACCGCGATGGCACCGCTGTCACGGAACAGCGCACTCTTGGCCGCGACCGAAGCGACTGCCCGCGGGCTGGTCAGCAGCGGCCCGCGTGCCACGAGTGCCGCGAGTCCCTGCGGCACGAGTGCCCGCTCGAGCCGAGCGCGCCACGAACCGGTCGTGGCGATCGGAGCACCATCGGGTGACAGGATCTGCGCCGGCAGCAGTACCGCGCCGGCCGCCAGCGCCGGGTCGATTCCGCCGGCCAGGCCGAAGCTGACCAGCGCGCCGGCGCCGGCGCCCACCAGCGCACCGGCCGCGGCCGCAGCAGCCATGCATCCCATGCCGCTCACGGCCAGCAGCGTGCCGTCGTCCCGCGTCGCCAGTGGCGCACTCGAGGGATCGATCGGTCCGAACGCACGCGCCTCGGCGGCCAGCGCGCAGACGATTCCCACTGCATTCAACCCGCGACCCGGGCGATCAATGGGTGGTACCGGTGCGCGCGGCGTTGCGATAGGCGGCCAGGGCCCACAGCGGGAAGTAGCGACAGTAGCCGTGATACTTGAGATAGAACACCCGCGGGAAGCCGGGCGCCGTGAAGCTCGGGTCACTCCACAGGCCGTCTTCCCGCTGCGTGCGCAGCAGGTATTCGATGCCGCGTCGCACCGGCTCCGAGCCGGCGCCACCGGCGGCGATCAGTCCGAGCAGCGCCCAGGCGCTCTGGTACGCATTGCTGGCCGTCGTGGCGCGCAGCGCGGCATCCGGCTGCGCGTAGCTATCGTTGCTCTCGCCCCAGCCGCCGTCGGGATTCTGCCGCGAGTGCAGCCAATGCACGGCCCGACGCACCGTGTCGTCGCCGGGGCCGAGTCCCGCCGCAGCGAGCGCCATCAGCACCGACCAGGTGCCATAGACGTAGTTCGTCCCCCAGCGCCCGAACCACGATCCGTCCGCTTCCTGCTCGCGGCGCAGGAACTGCACCGCCCGCGCTATCGCCGGCCGGTCCGCGGCCCGGCCGACGAGTGCCAGCGCCGTCACGACGCGTGCGGTCACGTCGCTGGTCGGCGGGTCGAGCAGCGCGCCATGATCGGCAAACGGGATGTAGTTCAGGTAGTAGTAGTCGTTGTCGACGTCGAAGGCGGCGAAGCCGCCATTACTGCTCTGCATCCCTACGAGCCAGTCGAGCGCGCGGTGCAGCCCCGGGCCGTAGCGCGCCGGATCACTGGCGCGATGCATCGCCCACGCGATCACCGCGGTGTCGTCGAGGTCTGGATAGTAGCTGTTCGCGAACTGGAAGGCCCAGCCGCCGCCCGCCAGTCCCGGGCGCCTGACCTGCCAGTCCCCGGGTTCGTCGCGCAGCTGTCGAGCCTGCAGCCAGTCCAGTGCGCGTTGCGCGGCAGCGGCGGCTTCGGTGCCACCCGTCTCCAGCATCGCGAGCCCCGCCAGCGCGGTATCCCAGATCGGCGATACGCACGGCTGGCAGTACGCGCTCGAGTCGTGCACGACCAGCAGCTTCTCGAGCGCGCGCCTGGCCGTCACGCGCCGCGGATCCTCCGGCGGATAGCCGCGCAGTACCATCATCTCGAGCGCATTGACCATCGCCGGAAAGATCGCGCCGAGGCCGTCCTCGCCGTTCAGGCGCTCGAGCACCCAGGCTTCGGCTCGCTGCGTGGCCCGCTCGCGCATCGATGCCGGAATCAGCGGATCGATCAGGCGGGCCAGCCGGTCCAGCACGAGGAACGCGCGTGCCAGCAGGCCGTCGCGGCCCGGGGCCAGCCGGAAATAGTGCCGCTCGAGCTCCGGCGGCGTGGTGAACAGCTCGCGGATGTGGATCTGGAGCGGGTTGCGCGCCAGCGGCTTGTAAGTGCAGAGCACGAACAGCGGCACCATGACGGTGCGGGACCAGTAGGACACCTTGTCGAGATGGAACGGAAACCAGCGCGGCAGCAGCATGATCTCGACCGGAATGTACGGCACCGCGCGCCACGGGACCTGGCCGAACAGTGCCAGCGCGATGCGCGTGAACACGTTGGCGCGCGCCGCGCCTCCACGCTCCAGGATCGCGCCGCGCGCGCGCTGCATGTGCGGCGCCTCCGGCGCATCGCCCGCGAGCTTGAGGGCGTAGTACACCTTGACGCTGCAGCTCAGGTCGAGTTCGCCGCCGTGGTAGAGCGGCCAGCCGCCATGCTCGGCCTGGCGGCTGCGCAGGTACGCGGCCAGCTTCCCCTCGAGCGCCGCATCGCGCTCGTCGAGGTAATGCATCATCAGGATGTATTCGGCGGGTATCGTGCAATCCGCCTCCAGCTCGAACAGCCAGTAACCGTCAGCGTGCTGCAGCCCGGTCAGCGCCGCGCGTGCCTGCTCGATCCCGCTCTCGAGCGGTGGAGCGCCGATCGCACGCAGCGGCAGGCTCGCGCGCGGCTCCGGCGCAGGCGGACGTGCGCGCTCCACTTCAGGTCCGAGCACAGGCGACGTGGCATTCAACCGGCCGACCTCCCCTCCGACACCTGTCGCGGGCGCCGCGTCGCTGGCGCGCTGGCCGTGTCGTAGTCCGGCGCCGGAGCGGGCAGGTCGGGATAGCGGCGCGCGGGGTGACGCACACCCGACAGGGTCGCGAGCGGCAGTCCGTGGGCGGCTGCGTCGAACAGCTGCCGCAGCATCCAGTCGCGCCGCACGGCGATGCTCGTGAGCGTGCGGGTCAGCGCGACCGTGCGGCGCGTGACCTTGACCTCAGCGCCGGCCGTGAAACCGGGCGTGCGCTCGATCTTGCGCAGCGTGAGCACCGCCAGCCCGATGGCCCACAGGCAGAAGCGGCGGATGCCGTCTTCCTCGCCTGGTATCAGCAGTGTGTAGGCGAGTGCGTTGCGCAGGTGCGCGTGCGCGACCCCGACCAGCTCGTGCATCGCGGCCGTGAAACGCTGGTCCGGCGCTGCCGCCGACAGCTGCGCCAGATCGATGCCGTGGCGCGCGAACACGTCGCGCGGCAGCCAGCAGGCGCCGCGGCTGCGGTCCTCCCAGACGTCCTTGAGGATGTTCGTCATCTGCAGTCCCTGCGCGAACGACAGCGCCAGATCGTGCATCGCGAGGCGCTGGCGCATGATCCGCGGCGAGTAGCCGCAGAACAGCTCGGTGAGCATCTGGCCGACGACGCCGGCCACGTAGTAGCAGTATTCGTCCAGATCCGCGAGGCGCGCCAGTCCGCGCAGGCTGGCGGTACGCTGGAACTGGTGCATCCCTGCGCACATCACCTCGACACAGCGCCGGATCGCGGCGCGCTGATGCTCGGCGAGGCCCGCGGTCACCCGGATCACGCGATCCATGTGCAGCACGAGGTCGCGTTCCGAGGGCAGCGTTCGATCGGACAGCTGTGGCACCAGTTCGCGGGCGAGCCGGACCGGATCCTCGCGGCCATGGGTCACGGCGACGAAGCGCTGCAGCAGCTGGAACGAGGCCTCGGCGGACAGCGCCGGCTCGTCCTCGATCGTGTCGGCGATGCGGCACAGCAGGTAGGCGTTGGTCACCGCGGTGCGCAGGGCCGGCGGCAGCTGCGGGATCGTCAGCGCGAAGGTGCGTGACACGTGCGGCAGGACCCGCTCCTGGTAGGCCGCATCGGAAATGTCAGGAGCCATGCAGAGCCACCGGGCTCAGTAGCGTCGCGCCAGCAGCCAGTCCGCCAGCGAGCGCAGCGTGTCGGCGCGATCGCCAAAGGGCGCCAGGGCCTGCAGCGCCTGGTGGTGCAGCAGTCGCACACGTTCCTGCGAAGCCTCGATGCCGATCACGGCCGGGTGCGTCGGCTTGGCGCGCACCTGATCGGCGGCCGTGGCCTTGCCGAGCAGCGCGGCATCCCCGAGCACGTCGAGCAGGTCATCCTGGATCTGGAAGGCGAGGCCGATCGGCGCCGCGAAGGCGGCGAGCGCGCGCTGCAGCCGCGGCTCGAGCAGCGGTACGCACGCCGCCGCCATCAGCACGCTCGCGCGGATCAGTGCACCGGTCTTGAGCGAGTGCATCTGCTCGACCTGCGCGACCTCGAGGCGGGTGCCCGCCACGGCCAGATCGATCGCCTGGCCGCCCGCCATGCCGAGGCTGCCGCTGGCCTCGGCCAGCAGTTCGATCAGGCGCAAACGCGTCGCCGGCGCATTGGGCAGCGCCGGATCGCGGGCCAGCAGCTGGAACGCGAGGGTCTGCAGCGCATCACCGGCGAGCAGCGCCGTGGCCTCGTCGAACGCCTTGTGGCACGTCGGACGCCCGCGGCGCAGCGCATCATCATCCATCGCCGGCAGATCGTCGTGCACCAGCGAGTACACGTGGATCAGTTCGATCGCGCAGGCGGCGGCCTCGACCTCGTGCTCGGACAGTCCTACCGTGCGTGCCGTCGCGAACAGCAGCGCCGGACGCACGCGCTTGCCCCCGCCGAGCACGCTGTAGCGCATCGCCTGGTGCAGTCGCGCCGGCACGTGATCCGGGGACGGCAGGCGGGCGTCGAGCGCACGCTCCATGCGCTCGCGCCAGGCGTCGAACTGCGTACCGAAGGCATCCCGGCCCGCGGCTCCATCCGGTACGGCAATCTGGGCACCGGCCGCGCCGCTCACGGGCGCGCCTTCGGCGTTGCGCCTGCGGCAGTCATGGGCGGGGCGTAGCAGCCTGTTCGGGCTCCGGCTCGCGGTTGGCGTGCCTGATATCGTTCACGTTGACGGCCGCCACCGCTGCCGGAGTCCGGCGCGCCCGCTCGCCATAGACCACCGGCGGATCCGGCGCCATCGGCCCCTGCAGTCGAGGTCCGCGCAGCGCGGTCAGCAGCGCCTTGAGCGGGTGCACGAACGCGTCATCCACGGCGGTACCCTCGTATCCGCAGTGCGCCATGCAGTTGTCGCAGGCGGGATTGCGCCCGACGCCATATTGCTCCCACGGCGTGTCCTCGAGCAGCGAGCGGAAGCTCGGGGCGTAGCCCTCGTCGCTGAGCAGATAGCACGGCCGCTGCCAGCCGAAGATGTTGTAGGTCGGCATGCTCCACGGCGTGCACTGGTAGGCCTGGTTGCCGGCCAGGAAATCCAGGAACAGCGCCGAATGATTGAAGGCCCAGCGACGCGGTCGCGCGCGGCCGCGGCCACGCTTGAAGATCTCGCGGAACAGGCGCTTGCTCGCACTGCGCGCGAGGAACACGTCCTGGCGCGGCGCGTGGTGATAGCTGTAGCCGGGGGACACCATGATGCCCTCGATGCCGAGCGACATCGCCTCGTCGAAGAAGTCCGCCACGTGATCCGGGTCTTCGCCCTGGAACAGCGTGCAGTTGATCGTGACCCGGAAGCCCTTGCTGCGCGCCAGCCTGATGGCCGCGACGGCCTTGTCGAACACGCCTTCCTGACAGACGGATTCATCGTGGCGCTCGCGACTGCCATCGAGATGGATCGAGAAGGTCAGGTACGGAGACGGCCGGTACTCGTCGATGTGCTTCGGCAGCAGGATCGCGTTCGTGCACAGGTACACGAACTTCCGCCGCGCCACGATTCCGGCGACGATCTGCGGCATGTCCTTGTGGATCAGCGGTTCGCCGCCGGGAATCGACACCATCGGGGCGCCGCATTCGTCCACCGCACGCAGCGCGTCCTCGACGCTCATGCGCCGCTGCAGCGTCTCCTTCGGATGATCGATCTTGCCGCAGCCGGCACAGGCGAGGTTGCACTGGAACAGCGGCTCGAGCATCAGCACCAGCGGATAGCGCTTTACGCGGCGCAGCTTGCGGCCGGCAATGTAAGCCCCAACGCGGTAGGCTTGGATCAGCGGAATGCCCAGGGTCGTGTCTCCTCTCTCAGGGCGCGCAGGGCCGCGCGATGATCGCGCCAGATCCGGCGCCATTCCAGTATAAACCAAGGAGTGAACCGGCCGGCCCCATCGCCGTCGAGCTCCTCCTGCAGCGCCTCGGGGCTGATCCAGCGGTAGCTGTGGATCTCGCCGCGGTTGATCCGCACCGCGTCGCCGGTGCGTCCGATGAACACCGAACAGATCTCGTGTTCCGCACCGGCCGCCTCGAACTGGGCCTGGTACTGGAACTTGAACAGGAACTGCAGCGGGCAGCGCAGACCCAGTTCTTCGAGCAGACGCCGGTGAATCGCCGTCTCCATGCTCTCCGATCGCCGCGGATGGCTGCAGCAGCTGTTGGACCAGTATAGCGGCCATAACCGCTTCGTCGCGGCGCGCTGCTGCAGCAGCAGTTCGCCCTGACCGTTGAAGATCAGCAGCGAGAAGGCCCGATGCAGCACTCCGTGCCCGTCGTGGCACTGCATCTTGCCGAGGTGGCCCACCTCGCGGTCAGCCTCGTCCACCAGGATCAGCGTCTCGGACTCGGCCGCGACCTCGGCAGCGTCGGCATGGCTGTCAAGCGTGACTTGCATCGTAGCGAATACTCCCGGACCCGACCCTACGGATCGGTGGCGCTGCGGCACAGCATGGCCACGGCGGGCCGCGCCAGCACAGCGAAAGCGACCGCCCGCCAGCCGACTGGCCCGGGCGCACCCTGCCCACATCATAGCTGTCCGCCCGGAGAGTGCTAACAGAATCTGCGTTGCGGCCGCGCGACGGGTTAAGATGATACGGAGAACCGCCCCGTGGCAGCCCTGCGGGTCGCGGTTGGCATCCATCCGGACCTTCGGGCTATCCTGCCGGGAGCCCGAATTGCTGCGAGGCCCCCGACACGATGAGCTCGACCCCCCCTGCCGCGCAGGCGCTGCGGACCCTGTTCCTGCAGGCCCCCTCGTTTGACGGCTTCGATGGCGGCGCGGGTTCGCGCTACCAGGCCAAGCGCGAGGTCAAGTCCTTCTGGTTCCCGACCTGGCTCGCGCAGCCGGCGGCGCTGGTGCCCGGATCGCGCGTGCTCGATGCGCCGGCCGACGGCCTGACGGTCGAGCGAGACCCTCGCCGATCGCGCGCGACTACGACCTCGTCATCATGCACACGAGCACGCCGTCGTTCCCGACCGACGCCCGATTCGCCGAACTGCTCAAGCAGGACAACCCGCGCGTCCTGATCGGACTGGTCGGCGCCAAGACCATGGTCGACCCGGACGGATCGCTGCAGGCCACCACGGCGATCGACTTCGTCTGCGGCGAGGAGTTCGACTACACCTGCAAGGAGGTCGCCGAGGGCCGGCCGTTGCAGGAGATCACGTGGCCTGTCCTACCGCGGCGACGGATGGCCGCATCGTGCACAACCCGCCGCGCCCGATCACTCGAGAACATGGACGAGCTGCCGTTCGTCGCACCCGTCTACAAGCGCGACCTGAAGATCGAGAACTACTTCATCGGCTACCTCAAGCACCCCTACGTCAGTTTCTACACCGGGCGCGGCTGCCGCTCGAAATGCACGTTCTGCCTCTGGCCGCAGACCGTCGGCGGACACCGCTACCGCGTCCGCTCGGCGGAGAACGTCATCGAGGAGGTGCGCTGGATCAAGGAGAACATGCCCGAGGTGCAGCGAGATCATGTTCGACGACGACACCTTCACCGACAGCTCCAACCTGCCGCGCGTCGAGGCGATCGCGCGCGGCATGGGCGAGCTCGGCATGACCTGGAGCTGCAACGCGAAGGCGAACGTGCCCTACGCGACCCTGAAGGTCATGAAGGACAACGGCCTGCGCCTGCTGCTGGTCGGCTACGAATCCGGCGACGACCAGATCCTGCACAACATCAAGAAGGGGCTGCGCACCGACATCGCGCGCCGCTTCACCGAGGACTGCCGCCAGCTCGGCATCCTGATCCACGGTACCTTCATCCTCGGCCTGCCCGGCGAGACCCGCGAGACCATCGAGAAGACGATCGAGTTCGCGAAGGAGATCAATCCGCACACGATCCAGGTGTCGCTGGCCGCGCCGTATCCCGGCACGACGCTCTACAAGTCAGGCGGTCGAGAACGGCTGGCTGCAGGAGAACGACGCGGTGAACCTGGTCAACGAGAAGGGCGTGCAGCTGGCCGCGATCGGCTATCCGCACCTGTCGAAGGAGGAGATCTTCCACAGCATGGAGGACTTCTACAAGCGCTTCTATTTCCGGCCCGGCAAGATCTGGGAGATCGTGCGCGAGATGCTGACGAGCTGGGAAATGATGAAGCGGCGCCTGCGCGAGGGCGTCGAGTTCTTCCGCTTCCTGCGCGCGTCACGCGGCCTGAGCGGGCGCGAGCGCCCTCCTTCGGCGATCGATGGTCCTGATGCATTCACCAGCCGCGTTCGCGGGCCTGGTGTGCCTCGGCGTGGCTGCCGGTTACTGCGTCGTGGCGGTCGCGGCGGTGCTGGCGTGGGAGCTGCGCCGCGGCCCCGAACGGGCCGCCGCGCTGCCTCCCGTCACGGTGCTCAAGCCGCTGTGCGGCGCCGAGCCCGGCCTGTACGCGCACCTGCGCTCGTATTGCGAGCAGGAGTATCCCGGAATACCAGATCGTGTTCGGCGTGCGCGACCCGGGCGACCCGGCACTGACCGTGGTCGAGCGGCTGGTGCGCGAGTTCCCGGCGCTGCCGATCGACGTGGTGGTCAATCCCCGTCTGCACGGCAGCAACTACAAGATCAGCAACCTGATCAACATGAGCGCGCAGGCGCGGCACGCGGTTCTGGTCGTGGCCGACAGCGACACCTATGTCGGACCGCGACTACCTGCGCCAGCGTGACCGCGCCGCTGCTCGACCGGCGGGTCGGGCTCGTCACCTGCCTGTACCGCGACGTGCCGACCCCGCGGCTGTGGTCGCGCCTCGGCGCGATGTACATCAACGAGTGGTACATGCCCTCGGTGCTGGTGGCGTGGCTGTTCGGCCACGACGGCTACGTCTCGGGCCAGACCCAGTGCCTGCGTGCCCAGACGCTGCAGGCGATCGGCGGGTTCTCGGCGCTGGCCAACCACCTCGCCGATGACCACCGGATGGGCGAACTGGTGCGTGCACTCGGGCTTTCGATCGTGCTGTCGCACTACCTGCCGCTCGCCTGCCACGAGGAGCCGAGCTACGACTCGCTGTGCCGGCACGAACTGCGCTGGATGCGCACGATCCACATCCTGCAGCCCCTCGGTTTCAGGCTGCTGTGTCTGAGCTTCAGCCTGCCGCTGGCCGTGCTCGGCCTCGCGCTCACGCTCGGCGATCCCTCGCTGGCGCGGCTCGCCTGGGAGCTGTCCGGCGGCGCGCTGCTCGCGCGACTCGTGCTGCACCTGCGCGGACGCTGGCACGGCGAACGCTCGCCGTTCGCCGACCTGTGGCTGGTGCCGTGGCGCGACCTGCTGATCCTCTGGGTGTGGTGCCGGAGCTTCCTGAATTCGCGCGTGAGCTGGCGCGGCACGGAGTTCGAGGTCGGCACCGACGGCGTCATGCGGCGGCCGCCTTGAGCACTTGAAAATCGCAGCTTACATCGGCGGCCTGCTGGGACTGGCCGTGCTGATCACGCTGGTGCTGCGCGCGGATGCGGCCGCGATGCTGGTGACGCTCGGGATGGCGGGCTCGAGCCTGCTGTGGCTCGTGCCGTATCGCGCGCTGTACTTCCTGCTGTACGCGCTCGGGTGGCAACTGCTGCTGCGACCCTACGACCGGCCGCGGCGCGCGGGTATCTGCTATCTGTGGTGGGCGACCACGGTGCGCGAGGGCATCGACCGCCTGCTGCCCGTGGCCAGCGTCGGCGGCAGTGTCGCCGGCATAAGGCTGCTGCGCTGGCGCGGCATCGCCGCAGCGCCGGCCGGGGCGAGCGTGATCGTCGAGATCGTCCTGACCCTGAGCGCGGCCTACCTGTTCACGGCGCTGGGCCTGTTCCTGCTGATCCGGCACAGCGGCGGCGTGCACGAGTACCGGCGGGTGCTGCTCGCGCTCGCGCTGTGCCTGCCGATGCCGACCGTGACGGCGCTGCTGCTGCGCTACGGCTCGGTGTTCGCACGCCTCGAGCGGCTGCTCGGGCCGCTCATCGGCGTGAGCGCGCTGTCCGACGGGGCCGCCGCCCTGGACCAGGAGCTGCGCGCGTGCCTGCGCCGCGGCCGGCTGATGCTGGGCGCCGGTGCGCTGCAGTTCGCGGCGTTCTTCTCCGGCACCTTCGAGATCTGGTTCACGTTGCGCCTGTTCGGGCGCCCCACCGACTGGAGCAGCGCGATCGTGCTCGAGAGCATGACGCAGGCGCTGCGCCATCTCGCCTTCGTGGTACCGGCGGGCCTCGGCGTCCAGGAAGCGAGCCTGATGATCTTCGGGCACGCGCTCGGCATCAGCGGCGAACTCGCGCTGAGCGTATCGATGGCCAAGCGGATACGCGAAGTGCTGTGCGGCCTGCCGGCGCTGCTGTCCTGGCACTGGATGGAAGTCCGTCGGCTGCGCGAGCCGGCGCGCGACCCGGCCTGAATCCGGCTGCGGCTCAGGGACCGGCCGGCCGGTCGGGTCCGGATGACTGCCGGCGGTGGGCGCGGATCAGCGGGGTCTTGTAGTTGCTCTCCGACAGCCGGGCGATGCCCGGAAACAGCCGGCCGAGGAACATCAGCGACGGCGGCAGGCGCGTGGTCGCGAGCCAGGCGCGCTGGTTGTCCCAGCCCTCGAATTCGATGCGATAGATCGCCGAATAGAACACCGCGCGCCCTTCCCCATCCAGGCAATGCATCAGCAGGCGGTGTCCCGCGGCCACTTCGGGCTGCAGCGCGCGCACGAAGGTGTCGACGGTGTCGGGCGGCGGCTTGGTCGAGGATGGCAGGCGCAGGTAGGCGATGCCTGCGCGCTGCAGCGCCGCCCGCTCGGCGTTGTCCGCGGGCACTTCGCTGTAGGCACGGAAATCGACCACGGTCTGGATGCCAAGCCGCTGCACGACCCGGACCAGCGTGTCAGGCGGCATCGCCGCGGACTGGTAGACGCGCCCGGGCGTGATCACCGTGAGCCGGTGCTCGCGCAGCACCCAGTTTCCATACAGGGCGCCCGCGACCAGCACGGCGGCGAGCAGGCTCAGGCAGGACCAAAGCAGCACGGTCGAGGAATGCGGCATCACAGACGGGTCGATTCGGGGTCTCATGCGGTCCGGGCGGCGGCGATCTTATAGCACCGGGTGCACGAATTCATCGCGTCGCCGCGGCCGGCGACACGACCAGCAGCTCCTGCAGGAATACCCGATCGAGCCCCCGGCCATGCAGCAGCTCACGGGTCTCGGTTGCAGTGAGCCGGCCGCGCACGTCCAGGCGTCGCGCGAGTACGCGGCAGCCGGTGCAGGGCGCGGCGCCCAACGGCACGCGCAACGCGAACAGCGGGTAGAGACGTGCCAGCGCGTCCGGATCCTGGTCGCGCGTCTCGTGGTAGGAATGGACCTCGGCGCCCGGCAGCAGGAAGCGGTAGGTCTCCTCGCTCGACGCGAAGTCCGACGGTACCCAGACCTCCCGGCCCGCCACCCAGCGCTTCGCCTGGCTGGTGAATCCGTCGTCGAAGGGCTGCAGGAACGCGGCGAGTGCCGCGAACACGAGCAGCGATGCGACGGGCGTCGCCGGTCGCGTCAGCCGCGGAATCAGCATGCCGGCCGCGGACAGCGCGGCCGCGAAGCCCAGCAGCAGCCAGTACCACGGTGCGTACAGCGCCGCCCTGCCATTCGCGTGCTGCAGCACGCCGGCTTCGACGCCCAGGAACAGCAGGCCCACCTCCCCGAGTGCGAGTGCCGCGATGAACCAGCCACGTCCGACCCGGTCCCACCCCAGCGCGCACAGCACGGCCACGGCCGGCATCGCATCGAGCAGGTAACGCGCGGACCGCTGGCTCGGCAGGCTGAATACCAGCATCAGCGACAGCACCCAGATCCACAGCAGCCTCTCGGACTCCGTCAGCGTTGCCCGGCGGCGCGCGGCCGACACCATCAGCGCCACGACCGGCAGGGCGAGCAGTCCGGCATTCAGCGGTACACCGATCAGCAGGGTCCAGACGCTCGAGCCACCCCAGAGCAGTCGGCCGAGGTACGAGCCGCCCGCCGCGTCGAACTTGCCGGCATTCTCCTTGACCACGAAGGACTGCCAAACGGCGCGCGGATCCGGATCGAGCGCAAACCACAGCGAGAACAGCGCGAGCGATACGATCGCGACCAGCGCGAGCCGCCACGCATCCTCGCGCAGGAATCGGTCCCAGCGGTACGCCTGCGCTCGCAGGTACCACCACGCGAGCGCGAGTCCGACCGGCGCCAGCAGCGCGAACGACTTGTAGAGCAGGCCGACGCCGATGATGAGCCCGAGGAGCATCGGCAGTGCCCGCGAGCTGCGTGCGCCCTGCGGCCAGTAGAGCGGAACGAACCAGGCGAGGAACAGCCAGAACGTCTCCGGCGCGTTGGTCAGGAACGGCCGGCCATAGTGATAGGTGCTGAAGAACGCGAGGTAGACCAGCGCCGCCATCACTCCGGCGCCGCTGCTGCGCGCGAAGCGGCGCGCCAGCAGGCACGCCAGCCCTGCCGACAGCAGCGTATAGAGCACGCTCGGCGCCCGCAGCGCCAGCAGTGTCCAGTGACGTCCCTGCCCGGTCGTGACGATGCCCTGCCAGAACAGCAGCGGCGGCTTGGTATCCTGCATGCCCGGATCGGACTGCAGGGGCAGCCAGTGGCCCGACAGCGCGGTCAGCCGCGTGATGTGGAAGTACGGATCCTCGTCGCCATTCCTGGGGATGTGCTGGCTGTCGAGCTGGAAGCAATACACCGCGCAGGCGAGCAGTGCGGCCAGGCCGTACAGCGTTCGGCGCCATGCGGGCATGGGTGGCATCGTTCAGCCCTCGCCGTCCGCCGGCGCGTGCTCCGCCGCCAGCGCCGCCCTGCGGTGCCGGAACGTCCAGGCATCATTGACCAGAAAGTTGCACACGCTCGCACACGCGATCGCGACCAGGTTCGCGAGCAGGTAATGCACGTAGGTGACCAGGAGCTTCGTCAGCACGAGCTGCAGCACGATGCCGACCCAGCAGGCGAGCGCGTACTGGCCGAACTGCGCCAGCAGAGGCTGATCCGGCCGGCGTGGCCGGTCGCGCCAGGTCCACAGGCGGTTCCAGGTGAAGTTGTTGACGGTCGCGATCAGGATTGCCAGCAGCAGCGAGCAGTCCAGCCGCAGCTTCGGCGCGGCTATGGCGCGCAGCAGCCACTCCTGGCACAGGTACAGCACCCCGAGATTCACGACCGTACCCGAAGCACCGATCACGCCGAACTTCAGGAAGCGCCACTGCAGCAGGCGGATGAGCAGCTTCCGGGTCGGGGCGGCGGCCTTCACGTGGATCCGGGGGGCTTCACGCGGGGGCCGCCGCGCTCGCCGGCGCGAGCAGCGCGCGCGCCGTGGCGAGGACCTGCGCCGGCGGGATCAGCTTCAGGCAGAGGTTGTCGCCGTCACACGGCGAGGAGCGGTGGTTGTACGCCGTCAGGCACGGCGAGCACGGCAGGGCCAGATGAAAGCAGTGCGCGTTCGTCGACAGCGAGCGGTACAGCAGCGGCGTCTCCGGCCCGAACAGCACGATCGAAGTGATCGGCGTCAGCGCGGCGAACTGGCCCGGCCCGCCATCGTTGGCGATGAGCAGTTCGGCGCGGTGAAACAGCGCCAGCAGGTGGCGGATGGATTTCGTGTAGCCGGTCAGGTCGAGGCAACGTTCGCTGGCGCAGCGCGCCACCAGCTGCTGGGCGAGCGGCCGGTCGTCCGCGAGCCCCACCACGCCCACGGCGAAGCCGTCGGCCAGCAGACCGGCGCACAGCTGCACGAAGCATTCCAGCGGCCACGCCCGTATCGGCAGCAGCCCCCCGCCCGGGTACACCAGCACCAGTCGCCGGTGCGCAACCGCCGGGAACTGCTCCTGCAGTCGCGCGGCGGCCTGCTCGCGCTCTCCCGGACTGAATTCGAGCATGCGGGGGACCGGCCGGCGTGGGTTCGAGCGGTTGCTTGGCGAGCGGAGCTCCCGTCGACTCGAGCGCCGTCACCAGACTCAGCAGCTGCAGGCTCAGATGCCGGTACGGGTTGTACAGCACCGGCCGGTTGATGAAGGATCCACGATACAGTCCTTCCTGCGTGTGGCGATGGAATCCCGCGCGCAGGCGCGCGCCCGACAGGTAGGCCAGGATGCTGCTCACGCGCGAGAACAGCTCGCAGTCGAGCACCGCATCGAGCTCGAGCGCGCGCAGCCGCCGCAGCGCCCGCGCAGGCTGTCGGCGAGCAGCGCGCCCAGCGAGCGGTCGTCCAGCGTATGCACCTGGCCGGGTCGGCACGACTCCCAGCAGCTCGAGCATCTCGCGATTGCGTGCGAACAGCAGCACGTGGATCCTCGCTTCCGGGTAGCGCGCGCGCAGCCGCGCGAACATCGGCTCGGCGAGCACGAGGCTTCCCATTTCGGAGAGCAGGATGACGAGAATGGCGCGCTGGGGCGGCCCACCGGCGGCGCGGCCGAACAGCCGGTGCCACAGCGACAGCGCGGCACAGACGGGCACCCCCACGTAGTGATCCACCGCGCGCTGAAACGCTATATTCATGGCCGGGGCCGTCAGGAACTGCAGGTCAGGGGCGCGCAGTGTGCCATCAAGTCGGTGCCCTTGCCGACGCCCCCCCGCGAAACCGCTGGCACCAGCGCTCAGGTGCCGCAGAACGTGCGTAGTACGCGCTCGGCGGGCAGGGGCGCGCGCGCATAGGCCGCATGGAGGGGCTGGTCCTCGTACGGGCGCGACAGCACCGCGTGCAGCGCGGCGAACGGTTCGAAATCGGCGCGCGCGACCGCCGCATCGATGACCTGTTCGACGCGGTGATTGCGCGCCACGAAGGCCGGGTTGACCTGACGCATGGCGTCGGCCCGCAAGGCCGCGGGCAGCGCCTCGCCCTGCAGGCGCGCGCGCCATCGCGCCGCCCACGCATCGTAGGCCTGCGGCTGCGCGAACTCGGCGCGCACCAGCGCATCGCCGGATTCTCCGAGCGCGGCGTCGCACAGCGCGCGGAAGGTGCGCGTGAAATCCGCCTGGCTCGCCTGCATGGCGTCGAGCAGGTCCTGGTGTGTGGGGGGGGGGGGGGGGGGGGGGGGGGGGGGGGGGGGGGGGAAAAGGG
>CAWIQV010000008.1:0-77891 GCA_963838275.1 uncultured Gammaproteobacteria bacterium
GCCGCATTGCGGGAAATCCGGCGTGCCCTTCATGAACAGCACCACCGGAGCCGTCGGCCAGCTCCTTGCGGATTCGATCGTTGACGTCCATCGTGGCGGCCTCGATTTTCAGGTGATCGGGAAGCGGGGCAGAAGGTATGCGTTGAATTATGGGGGGCCGTGCCCTATTCTTCAATTGATTCCAGTTAGCATCCGCCCGGCGGCAGTCCACCGGCGGCCACCACCGCATCGAGGCAGGCATGAATCCACTGAATTCGGTTCGCGGCGCCATCATCACCGGTTTCGTGCTCGCGATCATCGTGACGCTGGTCGCGTCCCTCGCGGGCGTCAAGACCTTCGGATTTGCCGAACTGGGCCTCGCGGTCTGGATTCACATCCTGTCCGGCGTCATGTGGATCGGCCTGCTCTACTACTTCAATGTCGTACAGACTCCGGGCCTAGCGGCCGCGGCCGCGGACAAGGGCGGGCCGGGCGGCGCCGGCATCACGAAGTACATCGCGCCGCGCGCCCTGTTCTGGTTTCGCTGGGCCGCCGTGCTCACGTGGCTCACCGGCTTCTGGTACCTCACCCGTGCCGGCAACCTCGGCAACGCCGCGAGCCTCGGCCACTTCGGGCAGAACTACTACGGACTGACGATCGGCATCGGCGCCTGGCTCGGCACGATCATGCTGTTCAACGTCTGGGCGCTCATCTGGCCGAACCAGAAGAAGATCCTCGGCATCGTTCCGGCCACCGACGAGGAGAAGGCGAAGGCTCGCAAGGTCGCCGCACTCGCGTCGCGCACCAACTTCGTGCTGTCGATCCCGATGCTGCTGTGCATGGGCGCATCCAATCACCCGCTGCCGTTCTGAACCCGCTGCCTCCCGACCTGTCCGAGCAGGTGTCCCGCGCATTGCGCGAGGACATCGGCACCGGCGACGTGACGGCGCGCCTGATCCCGGCGCAGGCCGTGGCGCGGGCCCGGGTGCTCTGCCGCGAGCCGGCGGTGCTGTGCGGCGGCGCCTGGTTCGATGAGACCTTCCGCCAGCTCGACCCTGCGGTGCAGGTGCGCTGGCTCGCCGCCGAGGGCGCGTCGGTGGCCGCGGATGCGGTGCTATGCGAGCTCGAAGGTCCGGCACGCGCGCTGCTGACCGGGGAGCGCACCGCCTTGAATTTCCTGCAGCTGCTCTCGGCGACCGCAACCCTCGCGCACCGCTACGTCACGGCGGTTGCCGGCACCGGCTGCCGGATCCTCGACACGCGCAAGACGGTCCCGGGACTGCGCAGCGCGCAGAAGTACGCGGTGCGCTGCGGCGGAGCCTCCAATCACCGGCAGGGACTGTACGACCTGGTGCTCATCAAGGAGAACCACATCGCCGCGGCCGGATCGATCCGCGCCGCGGTCGCCGCGGCGCGCGAGCAGGCCGCCGGCGTGCGGATCGAGGTCGAGACCGAGGATCTCCGACAGGTCCAGGACGCGATCGAAGCGCGGGCCGATGTCGTGCTGCTCGACAACTTCGGCCTCGAACAGCTGCGGGCGGCGGTGGCGCTCAATCGCGCGCAGCCGCAGCCGGTGCTGCTCGAAGCTTCCGGTGGCGTCACGGTCGCGAACGCGCGCCAGATCGCCGAGACCGGCGTCGACTGCATCTCCGTCGGTGCCATCACCAAGCACATTGCCGCGATCGACCTGTCGATGCGCATACTGACCGCTCCGGGTTGAAGTCCGGAAGCGCGCGGCGCCGGCCCGGCCGCGCTTCAGGGCTTGGCCGCACCAGTGCCCGGCGCGGAGGCGGCACCGGGCGTGCTCGACGCGCCCCCGGTTGCTGGCGCTGCAGGAGGTGACACGATTTCCAGCAGCGAGATGTCGAACACCAGGGTCGCGCCGGGCCGGATCTTCGGTGGAGCACCGCGATCGCCGTACGCGAGTTCGGCCGGACAGATCACGTGGCTCTTGCCGCCGACCTTCATCAGCATCAGCGCCTCGCTCCAGCACGGAATCACGCCGCCGACATTGAACACCGCCGGTTGTCCGCGCTTGATCGAGCTGTCGAACACCGTGCCGTCGATCAGCTTGCCTTCGTAGTCCACCCGGACGCGGTCGGCGCGGGTGGGTGCGGCGCCGGCGCCTTCGCTGACGGGAACGAACAGCAGGCCGCTGGCGGTGCGGGTCGCGCCCGCGGTCTTCGCCGCGTTCTCCAGGTACGCCTGACCCGATGCCTTCTCCTGCTGCGCGAGCACCGCGATGCGATCGCGCTGCAGGGCCTGCAGTTTCGGCGTGTAGCTTTCCGCGTCCGTGATCTGGGGGCGCTTGTGAAAGCTGTCGCTCAGGCCTGCCCGCACGATGTTGAACTCGGCATCCGAGAACTGGAAATTCTCGAGTCCGCGGCTCATCAATATCCCTAGCGCGTACAACGTCTTCTGGTCTTCCGTCATCGCTCCGGCCGTGCTCGCCGCGGTACTTGCCGCGGCCTTCGGCCTCGGATGGGCCGGAGCAGTGGCCGCGGCCGGGGCAGTGGCCGTGGAGGTGGCCGCGGCGGGCGCCGTGGTGGGCGCGTCGGCCGCGTACGCGACGGGCAGCAGCAGCGGCAGTGCGAGCCAGAGTCCGCGGTTCAAGGATGCTTTCACGGTGCGTTCTCGCCTGAGTGGAGATTCGGGGGCCGCGATCTTAAACCAGACTCACCGGAACGCCTACGCCCGCAGCCGCTCAGAAGCGCAGGCGGTAGGCCACCGATGCGTACAGGTGCCGCGCGTCCTGCGTGGTGCTCGCTCCAGGCCCGGTCTGCGACTGCTGCTGCTGGATCTGGTAGCCGCCGATCAGTTCGAATACCGAATAGCGCCCGGTCCAGTCCCCGCGTACTTCAGGCAGGAGCATCCGCTGCGTGCCGCCGAGTCCGGGATCGTCGATCTGCTCGACGCTGATACGCGGCCCCAGGCGCCAGGCCCCGGCCACCACGAAACGGGCATCCCACGACGCGGTGAGACTGCGCGAGGACGGCGAGCTGTCGTATCGCAGTCCGAAGAAATGCAGGTCGCTGGCCTGCAGCAGGCTCGAACCAGAGAGCTGGATCGACGCATTGCGGTCCCAGCCCGTCGCGGGCGTCGCCGCGACACCACCGGAGGCCGGCGTGCCCCCGAGCTGCAACGCGGAAATATCGGCCAGGACCTGCCAGCGCTGACCGATCGGCCGGCTCGCCGACAGCGTCAGCGAGTCGCTGGTCGAGGTGCGATCGAGCGCCAGCTGCCGGATCTGGGACGGTGTGAACTCGGTCTGCAGCGTGGCGAGGTCCGGCGCACTCTGTCCGATCAGTGCATTGCTCAGCAGCAGCAGCGGACTGCGTCGATGGTCGGCGTCGAACCCGAGCACCCAGTGGCCGGGGATGCTGATATTGCCGATCAGGGTCGCCGAGTTCAGCTGGGCCAGTGCGACATCGTAGTCGGTCAGAAAGACGGCAGAACGACCCGGCCGCGAGTAGCGCACCTGCAGGCCGAGCGCGCGCCGGTCGGTCGTGCCACCGCTGACTTCGTCGAACAGATAGCCGTCGAAGATCCAGGCCTGGCGGTACGGACCGAATTCCGCGCTCACGGTCCCGAATTCCTGCCGTCCCGACACCGCGGAATAGCTCGAATAGGCCGGCAACCCACCCGCGACGCTGAGACTGACCTTGGGGCTGAGCTGGTAGCCGACGTAGAGGCCATCGAACAGGCCGATCGCACCGATCGTGGCCAGCGACTGGCGTCCTGCCGCTGCCGGTCAGCCCGAGCTGCCGGTCGGTGAGTTCGACGTAGGCCGCGGTGGTGCGGTCCTGGCTGCCGCCGGTGTTCGCAACCAGATTGGCGGTGTAGCCGGCGTCCACGCGCGCGGTGAAGTCGTAGCGCGCACCACGTTCGCGTACCAGCAGATCGCCATAGATGAGCGCCGCATCGAGCGAGGTGGAACTGGTCGTCGTGCCGCCGCTGCTGGTCTGGTCCTGTCCGTACTGGTAGGTCAACGCGGTGCTGCCGGCGATGCTCCAGCGGCTCGGTGCCGTGGCGGCGCCGAACGCGCCGGCGGATTGGGTCGCGGCCGCGGCGGTGGCCAGCAGCGTCAGGCGCTCGCGCACGCGGCCAGCCGCCGGTCCATTCGGATAGCGGCGCAGGTACTCCTGGTATTCGGCTTTCGCGTGCGCGAGATCGCCGGCCCGTTCGCGGACCAGGCCGATCAGCTCCTGGACCTCCGCGCGCTCGGGATACTCGGGCTGCCGCAGCAGGCGCGTGAGCAGCGCGACCGAGTCGGGAAACTGCCGCTTCGCGAGCGCCGCCCGGGCGTCGCGCAGGATCCGGCTGCGCTCCGCGTCCGGCAGCGGCGGGTCGGTCGGGCCGCGCGCCGCTGCCGAGGGCACGCCGGCGCGATCCACGGCCATGAGCTGCGAGGCCTCGTCGTTGATCGCGAGCCAGGCGCGCGGATAGCCTGGCTGCGCGAGGCGCAGCACGCGCTCGGCTTCGGCGCGCGTCTTGAAAGGGCCGGCCCGCAGCCGGAACCAGTGCTTGTCCTCGACGTCGGTTTCGGACACGTAGACCTGGGTGGACAAGGCGCTCGCGGCAGCCTGTATGGCCGAGGGATCGAACTTGTCGAGCGAGGACTCCAGATTGACCGCGTAGCCTTCGGGCGCATCGACTTCGGTCACGTAGCCAGTCGCCCGCTTTCCGGTAGCGAGCAGCCGGACGCGCAGGCCCGTGCCCGTTGGCGGTCGGCGCCATCACGAAGTCTGAGCTCTCGGGACCAGCTCAGTTCCAGGCTGGCCTGTCCGGGGAGCAGTGAATCGACCCGGGCGCCCGTGACCAGCTGGCCGCCGCCGCCGATCAGCGGCAGCTCGGGAGGCACCGAGCTCAGCAGCGATCCGCAGTCCGGCCCGAGCCGCAGCGAGATCGTCGTGCCGGTGCCGCGGCTCTGCGGCGTATTGCCCAGGTAGCTGACCGTGCAGGCGAACTGCACCGAGATGTCGGCGTGGTCCTCGCGATCATCCGCGTCGATCACCTGCACCAGCTGGTTGCCGAGTGGCGCGGCCCCCGCCGGCGCCGCGGCGCTCGCCGTGCCAAGGCCGGCGAGCATCGCGACGGGCAGTGCGACGATGAGCGCCGCGATTCGCTCAGCGGTAGCGCGCACGGGGCGTCACTAGTACTGGCCGCGGGCCATGCCACGCGGGCCGGGAGCGGGCGCGCGCACGGCGGGCCCGGGCGCAGACACCGCAGCCGGGGAACTCGCTGGACTCCAGCCGAGCGTGGTGTGGCAGCTGCTGCAGTCGAGCGTCGTCGCGACGTGCCCGATCGGCTTGCCCAGTCCGGTCGTGGTGTTGTGGCAGGTCGTGCAGGTGCCGACGATACCGGTGTGGCTGAATCGCGCCGGGCGCCACGCGAAGGTGCCGTGGCAGGCGCTGCAGTCCGCCTGGGTCGGAATATGCGCCACCGGCTTGCCCGTGGCGGTGACGCCGTCGTGGCAGCTCGTGCAGCTGGCCGCAATGCCCCGATGGTCGAAACGCGCGGGCAGCCACGCGATCGTCGTGTGGCAGTTCGCGCATTGGTCATTGCTGGCGATGTGCCGCGGACCCTTGGCCATGGCGAGCGTGCCGTTGTGGCAGCTCACGCAGTTGCCCGTGACACCCGCATGCGGATCGGGTCTGCGTGCCCGGCCGTACACCGCCCGGCGCGGCGTTCGCACTGGCGACCGAACTCGCCGCCACGCTGGCCGGGGCAGCGACACTGGACGCGGCAGCTACGCTGGCCGGGGCAGCCTGGGCCGGTACCGCGTTGACCGCGTTCGCGGCGTTCACCGTGCTGACGGTGGCCGCGCGACCGCCTTCGCGCTCGCGGCGACCGGGCGCGCCTGGGCGCCGCCGCCCCAGCTGTTGGTGTTGTGGCAGCCGCTGCAGTCATTGGTCAGCTTGCTGCCGGAGCTGTGATCGCTGGGCCGGGTCTGCAGGTTGGTAACGCCATAGAAGCTCAAGGCCGGCGCCACCTTGTTGTGGCACGGCGTCGCAGGTCTTGCCGATGACCGCGAACATCGAGGTGTGCTTCGCCGAGGTCATCGTCGTGCCGCTGAACGCCGTGAACACGGTGGCGGTGTGGCAATCCTCGCAGGGCGTCGTGCTGGTCGGGATGTGCACCGGGGAGAGCACCGCGTCCTTCGGCGTGTAGTTCAGGTAGAACACCGGCGGCGGTCGCGTTCGGCGCGCCGTGGCAGGTGATGCAGCCGCTGCTGATGCCGGTGTGCAGTACCGGATTGGCCGCCAGCGTCGCGGTCGTGTAGTCGCTCGGCGCGGCGGTGTGGCACACCGTGCAGGCCTGGTTCGCCGGATTGGGCATGTGACCCGCGGGCAGCACCGTGCGAGTTCCAGTTCGCCGTGGTGTGGCACAGGCTGCAGTCGTTCGGCGCGACCATCTGGCCGCGCGTTGTGATCGGCCGGGCGGCCCTGCAGCGCGGGGCTCGCGGCGCCCATGTAGAAGTCGCAGGACCCGCCTCGTGGCAGCGTGATCGCAGGTGGTCGCGCACGAACGCGTGCGTCGCCTGGGTCATGTTCATCGGCCCGAACGCGCCGGCCGCGTAGGTGGTCGAGGCGTGGCACGAGCCGCAGTCGGTGCCGGAGAGGTACGGGATGTGCGCGGGCGCAAGTACGGCGTCCTTGGGCGTGAAGTTGTTGTACCAGGTCAGCGCCGTGGTGCCGCCATGGCATTGGCCGCAGGCGCTGGTGATACCCGTGTGCAGCACCGAATTGCCGCGAGCGTCGGTGTAGTTGCGTCGGCGCGGTCGGTATGGCACACAGTGCAGGCCTGGTTGGCCGGATTGGGCATGTGGCCCGACGGCAGCGACGTGCAGTTCCAGTTGGCCGTGGTGTGGCAGAGGCTGCAGTCGTTCGGCGCCACCATCTGGCCGCTCGTGTGGTCAGCCGGCCGACCCTGCAGCGCCGGATTGGCCGCACCCATGTAGAGCTTGCGTTCGGCCTCGTGGCAGGTGTTGCAGGTGGTGCCGACGACGGTGTGGGTCGCCTGCGTCATGTTCATCGGTCCGAAGGCGCCAACGGCATAGGTGCTCGGCGTATGGCAGGAGCTGCAGTCCGTGCCGCTGAAGGCCGGGATGTGCGGCGGCGAGAGCACCGCATCCTTCGGCGTGAAATTGTTGTACCACGTGAGGGCCGTGCCGGCGCCGTGGCACTGTCCGCAGCCCGTGGTGATGCCGGTGTGCAGTACCGGATTGGCCGCCAGGGTCGCCGTCGTGTAGTCGCTCGGCGCCGCGGTGTGGCACAGCGTGCAGTTCTGGTTGGCCGGATTGGGCATGTGACCGGCCGGCAGTGCCGTCGAATTCCAGTTGGCCGTACGTGTGGCACAGGCTGCAGTCGTTCGGTGCGACCATCTGGCCGGAAGTGTGGTCGGCGGGCCGGCCCTGCAGCACCGGACTCGCGGCGCCCATGTATAGGTTGGCGGCCGCGCCGGCCTCATGGCAGCTGTTGCAGTTGGTCGCGGAGACGTACGCATGCGTCGCCGGCGTCATGTTCATCGGCCCGAAGCCGCCGGTGACGTAGTTCTGCGCGTGGCAGGAGCTGCAATCGGTCCCTGACAGATAAGCGATGTGCGGCGGGCTGAGTACCGCGTCCTTCGGATTGTCGTTGTTGTTGTAGAAGCTGAGCTGGCTCGCGGCACCGTGACACTGCGCGCAGCCACCACCGATGCCGGTATGCAGTGTCGCGATGCCGGCGAGCGTGGCATAGCTGGCGAGCGTGCCGCCGATTGCCGTATGGCAGACCGCGCAGGCCTGACCGCCCGGATTGGGCATGTGCCCGGGCGGCAGCACGTTGGTATTCCAGTCGGTGGTCTCGTGACACCCCGAGCAGTCGCCGGATACTTCCTGCGGGTTGGAACTGCTCAGGTGGTCCGCCGGCCGCCCCTGCAGAGGCGGGCTCGACGCGCCCATGTAGAAGTTGAGGTTGGCCTCATGGCAGGTGTCGCAGGTGCTCGGCACGTACGCATGCTTGGCGGCGCTCATCGCCGTCGGTCCGAAGCTGCCGACCGCGTACGTGCTCGAGGCATGGCAGGCGCCGCAGTCGGTGCCCGACAGGTACGGGATGTGGGCGGGATTCAGTACCGCGTCGACGGGCGTGAAGTTGTTGAAGAAGGTCAGCGGCGTACTCGCTCCATGGCACACGCCGCAGTTGCCGTTGATCCCGGTATGCAGCACCGAGTTCGCCGCGAGCGTGGCTGGCGTGTAGTCGGACGGAGCGCCCAGATGGCATTGCGCACAGCTGAGATTGCCGGGATTGGGCATGTGTCCGTTCGGCAGCACCGTGCTGTTCCAGTCCGTGGTCTCATGGCAGGCCGAACAGTCGCCGGTGGCCATGCGCGGATCGGAGCTGCTGACGTGATCGGCCGGGCGCAGCTGCAGCGGCGTGCCGGCACCGACGTAGTAGCTGCTGCCGGTGTCGTGGCAGGTGTCGCAGCTCGTGGACACGAACGCATGCTTGGCGGCACTCATCGCGGTCGCCGGCCCGAACCCGCCGGCCTGGTAGGCCGCGCCGTGGCACGCGCTGCAGTCGGCGCCCGCGAGGATCGGGATGTGCGGCGGCGCCAGCGGCGTCGCCTTGTAGGGCGAGACCCCGGCGATCGACATCGGGATATAGGGTGCCGGCACGCCGGCGAAAGTCTGGCTCGCATGGCACAGCAGGCAATTGCTGACCGGCAGTCCCGAGTGCAGTACCGGAATGCTCGCGGCGAGTACGGTCCAGGTCTCCGCGCTCGGCGTATTGCCGTGGCACACACCGCAGTCGATCGTCGAGGGGATCGGCGGCACGTGGTTGGCAGGCTGGCCGGAGACGAAGCCGGTCGAGATCTTGACAGTGCCGCTGTGGCAGGTCTGGCAGGTGGTCACGCTCATCTGCGTGTGATCGAACAGCGAGGGCACCCAGCTCGGGGTGCTCGAGCCGAGACCGGTCGTGTGGCAGGCCTCGCAGGTGTTGCTGGTCGGCATGTGCGTGCCCTGCTTGCCCACCGCCTTGACGCCGTTGTGGCAGCTGTAGCAGCCGGTCGTGATGCCGGTGTGGTCGAAGGTCGCGCCGAGCCAGCTGGTGGTGACGTGGCAGTCACCGCATTCCAGCGACGTGGCGATGTGCCCTGCGGACTTGCCCGAGGCCTGCACGCCGTTGTGGCACACGATGCAGAAGCCGGCCACCGCCTCCGGAATCTGCGTGTGATCGACTACCGTGGCGGGATTCCACGCCAGCACCGAATGGCAGGCCCCGCAGTTCTGCGTGGTCGCAGGATGCGTCGGGCCCTCCCCTTGCGCGATCGTGCCGTTGTGGCAGTTCACGCAGCCACCCATCACGTTGGCGTGGTCGAAGTGCACCGCCGGCCGGAAAGCGATGGTGTCGTGGCACGCGGCGCAGTTGTTGGTGCTCGGAACGTGGTTCGTGTTCTTCGGCGTCGCGTTGAACTGCGAGCCCGAGGTGTGGCAGGTGCCGCAGTCGCGCGGCGTGCCGCGGAACACGGCGTTGAGGTGACAGGCCTCGCACGGCAGGTCGCGATGCACGCCGTCGAGCTCGAACCCGGTCGTCAGGTGATCGAACGGCACCGTGATCGGAGCCGCCGGCGCGACGGGCGCCGCCGTGCCGGCCTCGGCCGCCAGCACCGGCGCCGCCGCGGCCAGCAGCGTGAGCGCCGCTGCGAGCCGTCGGATCCATCCGGTGGTGTGGCGTCGCGTCACGATCGGTGCCCTACTGGATCCTGGCGCCTTTCCAGGTATAGACCGTGTGGCAGCGTTCACACTGCTCGCCATAGGCGCCCAGGTGCCGGTCGTCCTGCCGGTGGCAGGAAATGCACAGCGCCGAGGTCTTGGTCGATCCGGGAGCCTCGCGGTGGCAGTCGGCGCACGTGAGGCCGGCGTGACCCCCGATCAGCGCAAATCCGGTCTCCTTCGCGTGGTCGAAGCGCCATTGCGCCCAGCCATTGGGCGAATGGCAGCTCTCGCACTTCTTGCCGAGCCCGCCATGGTGCACGTCCTCGCGGCTGTGACAGTCGATGCAGGTGGTGGGCGCGCTGTCGTAGGCGAGCGTGGTGTGGCACTGGGCGCAGGCGACGACCCGGTGCAGCCCGAGCAGCGGATAATCGCTGAGGTCATGATCGAAGCCGCCGGCGGGGCGCCACGCCTCCTGCCCGTGGCAGTTGTCGCAGCCGCCCTTGAGCTTGCCGCCATGCGGATCCCCGCTGCGGTGGCACGACACGCAGTCCGTACCCAGTTTCTGCGTCGCGACCGGCGCGGTGTGGCAGACGTGGCAGTCGAGCTTCGAGTGGGCACCCACCAGCGCGAATTTCGTGCGCGCCAGGTGATCGTAGGTCACGGGCGACCAGTGCTCGTTGTCGTGGCAGTCTTCGCACTTGGGTCCGAACCGCGCCGCGTGGGCATCGATGCCCTGGTGACAGCCATTGCAGTCCTTCGGGATCTTGTCCTTGTAGTTGCCGCTGCGATGGCAGCCGAGGCAGTCCAGCCGGTCGTGCGCGCCGAGCAGCGCGTATCCGGTCTCCTTCAGGTGATCGTATTTCGCGGTCTTCCACTCCGTAGTCGTATGGCACTTGGCGCAGTCCGCACCGCGCGAGCCGCGATGCACGTCGTCGGTCTCATGACAGCCGTTGCAGGTCTTCGGCGTCTCCTTGTAGTGGCCGGCGATATGGCAGGCATTGCAGGCCGTTTTCGCGTGCACCCCGGTAAGCCGGAATTCAGTCTGGTCGTGATCGAACTTCCCGCCGGCCCAGCTGGTGCTGCCGTGGCATTCGCCGCACTGCTGGGTGAACTGCCCGTGGTGCACGTCATCGGCCTTGTGACACGCGCTGCAGCCGAGCGGTGCGCGGCGCCACGGCTCTGCGGCCTTGTGACAGCTCGCGCAGGTCAGCGCGCGGTGCGCGCCCTCGAGCGCGAACTCGGTGAGCGCGTGATCGAACTGCGCCTGGGACAGCTGCACGATGTCGGCGCCGCGCCCCTTGTGCTCCGTATGACAGGCGCGACATTCCCCGGCACCGGCATTGGGCATGCGCCCGTGGAAGCCATGGTGGTCACGCACGTCGGCGGCAACGTCCTTGTGGCAATCGAGGCACAGCGCGGTCTGGGTTCGAACGTTGGTGCGGTCGTGGCAGTTGCTGCACTCGGCCTCCTGCTTGACGTGCGCCTGCGTGACCGGACCCGGCATCAGCAGGGTCTCGACCGAGGCCGCATGAGCCCGCGGCAGCAGCAACAGCGTCATTCCAGCCATCCACGCGCATCCAGCCAGCCAGACACTCCATCGCCTGCGCATGCCGGCGATCAATACACGTTGACCGCGATCACGTGCACGATGCCCGCTATCAGCAGCATGAAGAACAGCGGGATGTGCAGCACGTGCCAGAACGAGAACAGCCGCGCATACAGCCGGTACTCGGACACCCGGCGTGCCGCGTCGAGTCTGCGGTCGGCGTAGCGCCGGGCCACCTTCGCGATGCGACGCGCGTGCCGGGCGATGTTCTCGGATTCATGGCCGACCGCACGCCGCACCGCGCGACGGATCATCCGGTGCAGACGCCAGCGCGCCAGCGTGGAACGCAGTGCCGCGGTGGAGAACTGTGCGAGCCGTCCGATCGCCGTCGCGGCAGGCTCGACCAGGCGCTTTTCCTCGCGCTTCGATCGCATTGAGCAGGCCGGGCAGGAACGCGATGCTGGTGGTCTGCGCGCGGATCTTCTCGGCGACCGCCCGCAGTTCCTCGAGCGTGTCCTGGTTGCCGTCCAGGTTCGCGTGCATGCGCGTATAGATGTAGCGGCCGATCACGCCGCTGCCGGCGACCAGCAGCATGCAGATCAGCGCGACGTTGCTGTTGGTCGCGCCGAGCCGGAAGTTCGCGTGGAACAGCACCAGCAGCGGCCCGACCACGCCCAGCACCATGTGGATCTGGAACCACTGCGGAATGCCGCCGATCCAGCGCAGCCACGCGGCGCGTTTGCGCGCCGAATACACCAGCAGCAGCAGCATCATCGACCCGCCGATGATGCCGAGCCAGTATCCCATTCCGCGCTGTGGGGTGATGTAGCGCTCGAGCCGCGCATTCGCACCCCAGAGGATCAGCGACGCCACCAGCACTCCCCACGCAATCGGCCAGAAATGGCTCTGCTCGCGGCCGTTGAATGGCGCGGCCGCCGCGGGCCGGGCCGCACCGGTCGGCGCGTGCGCCGACGCGGCGGGACTGCCGCCTGCCTTGGCCTCGCTGGCGGATCGCGCCACGACGTTCATGGCTGCACCTGGTCGATCACGATGCGGACCGGATCGCGCGCCGCGGCGCTCAGTACCGCGCTGCGGCCCGCCAGGTCGCCGCTGCCGGGCATCGCCTGGCCACTCTGCGAGATCCGGGCCTCCACCGTGATGCGGCTCGCCCCCGAGAGCGTGCGGCCGGGCACCATCGCCAGCGTATCGTCGAGCCGGAACTTGAGCGGCCACGCGTCGACGGCGGTGCGCAGCACGGCGAGCGGTGCGCCCGGGGTATCCACCGAGCGCGCGAAGATGAACAGCGTCGTGCCCTTCCGGGCCCTGGATGCGAGTGCCGGCGCGATGGTGACTTCGCCATTCACCACCGTACCGGGGCCCGCGGCATCCGCACCCGAACTGGCCGCCGCGGTCGCGCTGGCGGCATTGCCCGCGAGCTTGCGGTCCTGCGCGAGGTTGGCCGCGACGATGCGCGCGTCGGCGCTATCCGGTTCGAGTACGGCGGACAGGGTCTGCCACACGGCAATGGCGTCATTCCAGCGCTGCCGCTCTTCGTCGGCGCTCGCCTGCAGCCACAGCGCCTTCGGATGACGCGGGTCCAGCGCGAGCGCCCGCGCGATGTAGGTCTCCGGCGTGCCGGCGAGCTTGTTGCCCTGCAGGCCCGCGGCCGTGTCCGCGTAGTCCGCCCAGCCGTCCGCATCCAGCTGACCGCGTGCGCCGAGCTGCGCGTAGATCGCGGCCGCGGCCTGTGGATTCTTCGCGCGCCGCGCCGCACTCGCCCGGGCCAGCAATTGCGTGGATTCCTGGGACAGCACCGGAGCCGGAACGCCGGGCGCGCCGGCGGGGCCCGGTGCCCCGGCGGCTGCAGGCGCGGACGCCGGGGCCGGCAGCGCTGCGGACCCCGGTGCGCCCGTTCCGGGCATCGCCGCGCCCGCGCCCCGGCCCAGCGCAGCGGTCAGGGTGGTCGCATCGACGGGCAGCGAGGGCAGCTGGTGCGCACGCGCCTTCGCCGCGTCAGCCGCTCGGCCCAGGAATTCGAAGGACTTGGCCAGCAGTTCCCAGTCGTCCGGGGTTCCACCGCCGCGCGCGAGGCGCGCCTCGAGGCTCGCGATCGCGCTGTCCATCGACGCGGCCGGCGCTGCGCCCGCCGCTGGACTGGCCATGGTGGGTCCGGGAGACGCATTGGACACCGCGCTCGCCGGCACCGCGGCACTGTTACCCTGCACGACGCCGCCGGCGATCGGTGACGGGGCGAGCGCACGCCAGGCGCCCAGTAACGCGCCCAGTACGATGACGAAGCCCGTGGCGACCGGCAGCGAGGGCCCCGGCAGCGCGCCGAAACGGGGCGTGCCGCGCAGCAATGCCAGCAGCACCGCTACCGCGGACAGCGCGCTCGCCACGCCAGCCAGATACCAATACAGATCCAATGTCGGACGTCCCTGTGTCATCCCGCAGCGCTTCCCGCGTCGCCGAGCGAGCGGGAACACGCCAGCCCGCCCCTGAGCGCCACCGGTAGGGGTGAACACGAGCGTGCTGGTGATGCAGGACCGAGTATAAACATGCCACATTACTCATTGCTCCTGTCCGGTATCGGCGACAGGATCTGGCGTTCGGCGACAGGTTGACGCGTGATGCGATTCACAGAATCCTTCAATCATGCGATCTAGCCTTCTCCCACACCGGACACACCGGACCGGATACGGATCGACCCGCGATGGCTGATGTCTGGGCCCTGCTGCTCTATGCGCTGCCGTGCGTGCTGATCCTGGCCGTCTACCTGTGGCGCCAGCGCCGGGTGCACGCACGCCACGTGGCCGTGCAGCAGGAATCCATCGCGGCCGGCCTGATCGAGCCGGCCTCGCTCCATCCGCTGATCGACGAGAGCCGCTGCCTCGGCTGTGGGGCGTGCGTCGCCGCCTGCCCGGAAACCTCGCATCACGACGTGCTGGGGCTGATCAACGGCAAGGCGGTGCTGGTCGGTCCGTCCGAGTGCATCGGACACGGGGCCTGCAAGAGCGTCTGCCCGTTCGATGCGATCACCCTGGTATTCGGCACCGAGCGGCGCGGCATCGACATTCCGGTCCTCAAGCCGAACTTCGAATCCAACGTACCGGGCATCTACGTCGCCGGCGAGCTCGGGGGCATGGGGCTGATCCGCAACGCACTCACGCAGGGGGCCCAGGCGCTCGAAGCGATCGCGAAGTCGGGCAAGCGGCAACCGGGAGCGCTCGACGTGCTGATCATCGGTGCGGGACCTGCCGGCCTCGCCGCATCGCTGGCCGCCAAGCAGTTGGGCCTCAACTACCAGACGGTCGAGCAGGAAGCGCTGGGCGGCGCGGTGTTCCAGTATCCACGCGGCAAGCTGGTCATGACCGCGCCGGTCGAGCTGCCGATCATCGGCAAGGTGCAGTTCCGCAACACGACCAAGGAGGAACTGCTCAAGTTCTGGACTGCGGCCTGCAACGACAACGGACTGCACATCAACTACCGGGAACGCGTCGAGAGCCTGCAGCGCGACGACGGGGTGTTCGTGGTCAAGACGGTCGGACCGACCTATCGGGCAGCGAACGTGCTGCTCGCGATCGGCCGCCGCGGCACGCCCCGCAAGCTCGGCGTGCCGGGCGAGGAGCTGTCGAAGGTGGTCTACCGCCTGATCGACCCCGAGCAGTACCGCGGACAGCAGGTCATGGTCGTGGGCGGCGGCGACAGCGCGCTCGAGGCGGCCGCGAGCGTCGCGGAACTCGGCGACACCTCGGTCGTGCTGTCCTATCGCGGCGACGCGTTCCAGCGTGCCAAGACCCGCAACCGCCAGCGCGTCGAGGAGGCCTCGAAACGCGGCATCCTGCAGGTCATGCTCAATTCCCAGCTGCGCGAGATCAGGCCCCAGGAGGTTCTGCTGCAGCAGCAAGGGCAGGAGCTGCGCGTCGATAACCACGCGGTGATCGTCAATGCCGGCGGCATCCTGCCGAACGATTTCCTGCGCTCGATCGGCATCGAGGTGGAGACCAAATGGGGTACGGCGTGAACCCTCCGGCCTGGCGCCGGGCTGGCGCCCCGGCACTGTGCGCGCTCGCCTGCCTGGTGGGGACGGGCGCGCCGCTCGGCGCCGCAGCGGCGCGCGCGAAAGCGGCAGCGCCGCGACCGGCTGCTGGCGCATCGCGCAGCACGGCGAACGACGCCGCGCTCGAGCCGGCGCGGGCGGCATTGCGTTCGCTGCAGTTCGGACAGGCGATCGCATTGCTCACGCCGCTGGCTGCCGCCGGTAACGGTGCGGCGCAGTACCTGCTCGCGCAGATGTATCTGAACGGCATCGGCGTGGCGCAGGATGCGCCGCGCGCCCGCGCGTTGCTCGAATCGGCCGCGAACCGCGGCGAGGGCATCGCCGCGTACGTGCTCGCGGCGCAGATCGCCGCGGATCCCGGCGCTGACCCGGCCGCCGTGCGCGGCTGGCTCGAGCGCTCGGCCGGCATGGGCTATGCGCGCGCCGGCGATGCGCTCGCGTCGGGCCACCCGCTGCTCGAGCGCGAGACCCTGGGAGTCAGTGATTCCGCACTGCTGACCGCCTGGACCATGTCCTGCGCCTGGAGAAACGATGCCGCCGGCCTGCGTCTGCTGGGCGCCGCCGCAATCGGCGCGCGTGACGATTTCGGCCGCGCGGCCTTGTCCCACGCGGTGGAAGCTGGCGCCCGCGAGGCCGTGACCGCACTGCTCGAGCTCGGCGCCGACCCGAACGCGGCAGACAGGGAGGGAACCACTGCGCTGATGCTGGCCGCCACGTTGCCGGATCCGGCATTGGTGCAGCTGCTGCTGCAGCATGGTGCGAAGCCCGACGCCGCCGACGCCGCGAACCGGTCCGCACTGTTCTACGCCGCGAGCGCCGACCGCCCGGCCGCCATCGACCTGCTGCATGCCGCCGGCGCGGCCCTCGACACGACCGACGTCGACGGCTACGGCGTAGTCGATGCCGCGCTGGCCGTGGAGGCGAAGGCAGCGGTCGAGCGGCTGCGCGGACTCGGCGCCAGAACGCTGCTGGTGCATACGGCGCCAACCCGCGCGACCGGCCGCTTCGATCCGGCACATCCCGGCGCGCTGTATGCCGGCTGGCAGGCGCTGGCGCTCGCCATCGCCCGCAACGACGGCCCCGGTGTGCAGCAGCTGCTGGCAGCCGGCGCCGATGCGCGCGGCAGGCTGCCGCAGGGCGAGAGTCTGCTGCAGTGGGCAGCCGATGCCCATGCGCTCGATTGCGTCGCGATCCTGGTCGCGCACGGCGCCGATCCCGCCAGCGCCGGACCTTCGGGACACGCCGCGCTGTGGCGGGCTGCCACCGCCAACGACGCACCGCTCATCACGGCGCTGCTCGCCGCGGGCGTCAAACCCGACAGCCACGCCGCCGGCGAAGAAGCGCCGTTGCTGGCGGCCGTGCGCGCCGGACAGCTCGATGCCGTACGGCTATTGCTGGAGGCCGGCGCCGAGGTCGATGCGAGCGCCAGCGACGGGCGATCGGGACTGGCGATCGCCGCTGCCGGCGATCGGGTTGATCTCGTCCAGCTGCTGCTCGCGCACCATGCGAATCCGAACGCCGCCGATCACGCGGGGCGCGGTGCGCTGTGGTATGCGGCGTGGGCTGGTACGCCGGCGATACTCGATGCGCTGCTCGCCGCGGGCGCCTCGGTCGATGCCGCCGACCAGGACGGCGTCACCCCGCTGCAGGCGGCGGCCTCGCACGGCCAACCGGAACAGGTGCCGCGGCTGCTGGCCGCTGGCGCGGACCTGAACCGGCGCAGCACCCGTGGTGACACGGCGCTGCTGATGGCCGCTGCGGGAGGTCGCGGGCCGGTCGTCGACGCCCTCCTCGCGCACGCGCCGCTGCTGGATGTGCAGAACCGGGCCGGGGACACAGCGCTGATCGCAGCGGGTCGCGGGGGGTATGCGGCGGTGTGCCATGCCCTGCTGCATGCCGGCGCCAACCCGTCGCTGCGCAACAGCGCGCAGATTTCCGCCGCCGACGTCGCGCGCGGGCGCGGATTCGATGCGCTGGCGAAGGAGCTCGCTGCGCGCGGCTGAGCGTGAGGTCAGTACGCGAAGTAGGGTCCGGTGTAGTTCCCGGCGCTGCGCTGCTCGATTCCGACGTAGATCCGGCGTCCGTAGAAATACGGCATGCCCCAGACGAAGCGCGTCGCATCGCCGACGCCCGCGAGGCCCGCGTACCCGGACGCTCCCGGCGGCAGTATGAACACCGACTGGACGCCATTGGCGGGCGCCGCGACGGCGAATGGCACCGTGCTCGAGGCCGTGCTGGTCCCCAGTCCGGTGTTGGTCGCCGACAGCGCCAGCGGCGAGAGCGCCGGGCAGTAGTAGCCGACCCAGTTCGCATCGGTACAGGTCGCGATGCCCGGATCGTTGAACTCGTAGCCGTCCGATCCGGAATCGATCCACGAGGACAATCCCGTCAGCACGGTGGCTCCGTTGGTGTAGCTGGCGCTGAAATCGCCGCTCGCGTCGGTGCCGAGCACGGTCAATCCCCCGACGGGCAGCATGTTGTCCGCCTGCGTGTTGATACCGAAGAGCAAGGTGCCGGTGACGACCAGATCGCCGTTCGCATTCACCAGGTTCGGCAGGCTCACGATCACACCGTTGTTGTCGCTCGCGAACTTCGCGACCGGGTTCGTGACCTGCTGGGTGAGCGCCACGTCCTCGGCGGTGCACACACCGGCGGCGCCGGCGGTGCAGCCGAAGTAGACCGGCTGCGTCGCCGCAGGAGGCGCGCACGTCGTCCCGCAGTCCTGTGCGAACACGCCGACACCGAGGATACCGTTGGCGTAGAAACCCGTGACGGCATTGCTCGGCGGTCCGTTGGCCGTGCAGCTCAGCGGCGGCGGCGCACTGGCGTTGGTATCATCCATGACCTGCACCGGCAGCCCCTTCGCGCTCTCCCCGGCGAGCGTGACGTCGGCGAGCGCCACTGGACCCCAGGTGGTGCCGCCGCCGAAGTTCACGCATTCCTCGATCGCACGGGCGCTCGCATCGGTCTCGGCGGCGAGCGTCACGCCCTGCGCGGCCAGCACCGAACCGACCAGCCGCAGGCCCCAGGATGCGGTGTCGAGCAGCACATGATCGACGTTGGCGCACTGGGTGGTGCTGCCCGGCGCGCAGACGCGGACCGTCACGTACGCATGGTTGATGGCGCCCGGGGCCGCGGCCGGCCCGCCGTCGACGGTCAGCGCCAGCGTGTTCACGACCGGAGGGCTGGTCGCGAGGCCCGTGCCGTTCGGGCCATTGCCGCCCACGCAGGCCGCGAGCAGCATCACGGGCGGGAGCAGTGCCGCCAGCAGCAACCGCGGTCTCGGCGGGTGGCGCACGCTGCTCAAGCCGGTTCAGCGGATGTCGGCTGGCGCGACACCGGCCGGCACCAGGGTCGGCAGGAAGGCCCGCCCGGCATACGCACGCAGGTGGCCGCCGGTCTCGACGAACAGATCGGGCAGGTCGACGCGCACGCCGCGTCGTAGTCCCGGCCGGGTCGCCGCCGCCGCGCCGGAGGTGTACTCGGCTACGTACCCGCCCAGCAGCTGGGGCAGGTCGGCGGGCGCGGGTCCGCTCCAACCCACTCCGAACACGATGCCGTCGAGCCCTACGAATTCGCGCACCGACAGCCCGCCGGGCACATCGATCTGCTGCACCTCATAGCCCACCAGCGCCGTGGTGCGTACCACGCCACCGAGTGCCATCGCGTCGGCCTGTACGCTCGCTACGTTACCGCCAAGAGAGGCTTCGGCGACCCCGGTCGTGAGCATCATTCCGGCCAGCAGGCGTGGAAGCATTGCGGAGCAAGAATGCAGGAACGCCATGAATTCATTCTACCTCAAGGATTGGCGGGACCATGACGTCGCGATCCAGCGACGGGCCGGCTCGCACGGGCAGCCGGTAGCATGGGCAGCGTGTCGCACGGATAGCGGCTCGTGCACTCAAGCGAGAGGCTTCGTCGCGCTCATGTACACGATGCGGTGCACGTTCGTCGCCTCGGAGGACTCGACCATCGGGCGCATCACTTCCTCGAAGTGCGCACGCTCCTCCGGGTTGAACTGCTCGGCGAGGATCACGCTGAGCGGCGGCGCCAGCGGGTGCGGGGAGCCGCGCAGGAATACGTCCCACGAGGTATTGATCGTCGGCAGCAGATCGATGTGGAATTCGAGGTGGATCGCGGTGAATCCGGCGCGCCGCGCATAGTCGAACAGGTTGCGCTCCGAATAGTTGGCGATGGGAGTGACGGCCAGCTTCTCGTGGCTGTCGGGGAACTGCGCGGCCTTCCAGCGGTGCAGCAGCGGCAGGAAGCGATCGTCGGGTCTGGCGGTGCCGGACTCGAGCTGGATGCGCAGCGCAATCGCCATGTAGGCATCATCCTGCAGGATGGGTTCCGCGATCGACAGTCGCCCGCCGGGCTTGAGGATGCGCAGGAACTCGCGCAGCGCCGCCGGCTTGTCGGCGACATACGCCAGCACCGCCCGGGTCGTGACGGCATCCACGGACGCAGCCGGGATCGCGGCGAGCTGATCGGCCGGGCACAGGATGAAGCGACACTGCTCGCGCACGCCCCGCTCGACCGCCCGCGCCTCGACATGACCGAGCAGCGTGGGGGAAATGTCGGTCAACAGCACGCGCAGCGTGCTGCCGGCGCGTTCGATCGCGCGGAACGCGACCGCCCCGTCGCCAGTGCCGATATCGGCCAGCGTCATGCCGGGCGCGATGCCGGCGGCATCCAGCACGCGGTCGGCGAAGCGCTCGACGTCGGCCCGCACGATGCGTCCGAGTTCAGGATCGTCCGAGTGCCGCAGGTGCAGCAGCCAGTCGGACCATACGTCGGAGCCGGCTTTGGGTGAAACGTCAGTCACGCGCGTCCGCAGCCAGTCCTCGATCCTTCATCCACTCGCTCCCGTCGTCGCAACGATGGTGCACTGGTAGTCGCAGCGGATCAAGAGACAGTGCCGGCGTATCATCAGCGGGTGTGTACCAGGAACGGCGGCGGCAATGATGCGAGAAGTATGGCGAGGCGAGCGGCGCAATCGGACGTCCCCAGCTGCGCGGATGCGCGTGTGGCACCGGATCTCGATACTGGCCGCCTGCACGCTGGCGTGCGCGTGCACCCCTTTCGTCCACGCGTCCCACCCCCGCGAGGTGCTCGATGAGCGCAGCGGCGCCACGCTGATCATCGTCGAGCGGCCCATCGTGCTGGCCCGACCCCGCAGCGACGTGGCCGCCAACGCGCGCGATTACCTGACGCTGGTCGCCCTGCAGGAGGACCGCAGCGGCCGCTTCACGACCTGGCTCATCGTGCACCGCTGGTCGACGGTCGACCCGCGGATCGCTGCCGATCGAGGCATCGGTTCCGGCGGCCTGCGGATCATCGCCGACGATCGCGAGGTACTGCTCGGTCCGGCCGATCCGGCGCCGCCGCTGATCGCACGCGGCGACCTGCTGTTCGCTCCGAAGACGGCCCGAACGCAGTCGATTGCGTACCCGATCGACGTGCCGACGCTGCACTACCTCGCCGGTGCGCAGAGCCTGTCGGCGAACTTTCCCGCGGATGCGCTGCCGATCCCGTATGGCATCTGGCAGGACGGACGGGCGGCGCTGATGGCGCTCGTGACCGAGGCCGAGTCCCCGGGCCGGCCGCCCGGCCAGCCAGGCGCGCCGCCGGCCGCTCGCTAGAGATCGACCAGTTCCACGTCGCCCGCCGCGATGGCGCGGCCGAGAAACCTGCCGCCGACCCGCGCAAACTGTGCCGTACCGTCGGTGGCGAGCAGCTGCAGCGGCCGCGCCCGCGGCGTGGCTGAACCCGCGCCGCGCAGCAGTCCGCGCGCACCCAGTTGCGCGCGCGCGGCGTGCGCGGTGGTCGCTGCGGAATCCACGATCGCGATGTCCGGACCGACTACGGTGCGAATCACCGGCTGCAGCAGCGGGAAGTGGGTGCAGCCCAGTACCAGCGTATCGGCGACGCTCCCGCCTGCGGCGGCCGCCCCGCCATCCGCGCCGGTCCCGAACAGCGGGCTGAGGTAGCGCTGCGCGACCGCCCGGGCCACCTCGCCTTCCGTCCAGCCCTCCTCCGCCAGCGCGACGAACAGCTGGCAGGCGAGCGCATGGACCCGCGCCGCCGGTCGCAGCGCCGTGATCGCGCGTGCGTACGCATCCCCGCGCACCGTCGCCTGCGTCGCGATCACCGCGATCTGCCCGGTGCGGGACGCGGCGACGGCGGCGGCGGCGCCCGGTTCGACGACCCCGATCACCGGCAACTCCGGGTGGCGTGAACGCAGCGCGGGCAGGCCGACCGCCGAGGCCGTATTGCACGCGACGATGAGCGCCTTCACGCCGCGGGCGATCAGCGCGCCGGCGGCCTGCAGCGCGTAGCGCTCGACGGTGCCGGGACTCCTGGTGCCGTAGGGCAGCCGCGCGGTATCGCCGAGGTACACGAAGTCCTCGTCCGGCATCTGCTCGAGCAGCGCGCGCAGTACCGTGAGTCCGCCGACGCCGGAGTCGAACACCCCGATCGGGCGCGCCAGCGCTTCCTGCGCGTGCATCAGGGCCTGGGTCAGGTTTCCGGCCGCAGCTGCGGGAACAGGATCACGTCGCGGATCGACGGCGAATCGGTCAGGAACATCACCAGCCGGTCGATGCCGATGCCCAGCCGGCGGTCGGCGGCATGCCGTACTCGAGCGCGCGGATGTAGTCGGCATCGTAGTACATCGCCTCCTCGTCGCCGGCGTCCTTGCGCAGCGACCTGGGCGCGGAAGCGCGCCGCCTGGTCTTCCGGGTCGTTGAGCTCGGAGAAGCCGTTGGCGAGCTCGCGGCCGGCGAGGAAGAACTCGAAGCGATCGGTGAGGAACGGATCGGCATCGCTGGCGCGCGCCAGCGGCGAGACTTCCGCCGGATAGGCGATGATGAAGGTCGGCTCGATCAGCGTGTGCTCGACGGTCTTCTCGAAGAGCTCGATCTGCAGCTTGCCGGCGCCGTCGTGCGCGTGCCACGGGATGCCGAGACGCTCGCAGGCTGCGCGCAGGTACGGCACCGATCGCGCAGCCTGGCCGCGCTCGATGCCGGGATTGTGCTGGCCAGTACCGCCGCCTCGACCGTCACGCGCGCGAACGGGCGCGCCCAGGTCGTAGTCGCGACCCTGGTAGACGATGCGACGCGTGCCGAGCAGCGAATCGGCCAGCCCGCGCAGCAGCTGCTCGGTCAGGTCCATGAGCTCGCGGTAGTCCGCGATAGGCCCGGTAGAACTCGAGCATCGTGAACTCGGGGTTGTGCCGGGTGCGACATGCCCTCGTTGCGGAAATTGCGGTTGATCTCGTAGACGCGCTCGAAGCCGCCGACGACCAGGCGCTTCAGGTACAGCTCCGGCGCGATGCGCAGGTACATGTCGATGTCGAGCGCGTTGTGGTGCGTGACGAACGGGCGCGCGGCCGCCCCGCCCGGGATCGGCTGCATCATCGGCGTCTCGACCTCCAGGAAGTCGCAGCGCGTCCAGGAAGTCGCGCAGGTAGCGCACGATCCGCGTGCGCGTGCGGAACACCTCGCGGCTGCGCTCGTTCATGATCAGGTCGACGTAGCGCTGGCGGTAGCGCAGTCTCGGTGTCGGTGAGCCCGTGCCACTTGTCGGGCAGCGGCCGCAGCGACTTGGCCAGCAGCCGCAGCGCGTCGACCCGCACCGACAGCTCGCCGGTCTGGGTGCGGAACAGCGCGCCCTCGGCGGCCGAGGATGTCGCCGACGTCGCAGCTGCTTGAACGTCCTCGTAGCGCCGTCGCCGAGCGTGTCGCTGCTGCAGGAACAGCTGGATCTGCCCGCTGCGATCCGCGATCTTGGCGAAGCTGGCCTTGCCCATCACGCGCTTGAACATCATGCGCCCGCCGACCCGCACCCGCACCGGGTTCGCCTGCGAACCACGCGTCGTCGCGATCCGCGTAGGTGGCATGCAGCTGCGCGGCGAGCGCATCGCGCCGGAAGTCGTTCGGAAACGGCGACGCCCTGCTCGCGCAGCGCCGCGAGCTTGGCGCGGCGCTCGGCGATCAGCCGGTTCTCGTCCTCGCCTGCCGATCGCGTCTGGTCGTCTGTCACAGTCCCGCCTTCAGGCTCGCTTCCATGAACTGGTCCAGGTCGCCGTCCAGCACCGCGCCGGTGTTGCCGACCTCGACGCCGGTGCGCAGGTCCTTGATGCGCGACTGGTCGAGCACGTAGGAGCGGATCTGGTTGCCCCAGCCGACGTCGGACTTGGAGTCCTCCAGCACCTTGGCGGCCGCATTGCGCTTGTTGACCTCCAGCTCGTAGAGCTTGGCCTTCAGCATCTTCATCGCGGTCGAGCGGTTCTTGTGCTGGCTGCGCTCGTTCTGGCAGGCACCACGATGCCGGTCGGCATGTGGGTGATGCGCACCGCCGATTCGGTCTTGTTGACGTGCTGGCCGCCGGCGCCGGAGGCGCGGTAGACGTCGATCGCGCAGGTCGGCCGGATTGATCTCGATCTCGATGTCGTCGTCGACCTCCGGGCGAGACGAACACCGAGGCGAACGAGGTGTGGCGGCGGTTGCCGGAATCGAACGGCGACTTGCGCACCAGCCGGTGCACGCCGGTCTCGGTGCGCAGCCAGCCGTAGGCGTAGTCGCCCTGCGACCTCGAGCGTCGCGCTCTTGATGCCGGCGACTTCGCCGCGGACTCGAGTCCATGACCTCGCAGTCTTGAAGCCGCGCGCGCGCCTAGCGCAGGTACATGCGCAGCAGCATCTGCGCCCAGTCCTGCGCCTCGGTGCCGCCGGCGCCGGCCTGGATGTCGAGGAAGGCGTTGTGGGAGTCCATCTCGCCGCGGAACATGCGCTGGAACTCGAGCTTGCGCACCTCGGTCTCGAGCCCGTGCGCGTCGCGCTCGATGTCGCGCGCCGTGGATTCGTCGTTTTCGGTCTCGCGCGAGCTCGAGCAGCTCGTGCGCGTCGCTGAGCGCATGGCGTGGTGCGATCGAGCTCGGCGAGTTCGGCAGTGAGCCGCGCGCGTTCGCGGCCCAGCTCCTGGGCGCGCTCCGGCACGGTCCAGACCGCCGGGTCTTCCAGCTCGCGGCTTACTTCCTCGAGCCGTTCCTTCTTGCGGTCGTATTCAAAGAAACCCCCTCAAGGAGACGGCGCGCTCCTCGAGATCTTTGAGCGTGCGCTTGAGCTGGCTGACTTCCATGCGCGATTCTAGCACGTGGACCGGAGCGCCCGCGCCGGTGCAGCACCCGCCGCCTCACGGGGGCAGCAGGTGCTCGATGACGAACTGCAGCCGCCGTTCGCCCAGGTACTCGTTGCTCTCGAGCCGGTAGACCAGCCGCGCATCACTCGCTCGGCAGCGCGCTGTCCGGGTCGTCATCCAGATAGTTGAAGGCGATCGCATCGAACTGGCCGCGCCCGTCCGGCGCGGCGACCTCACAGCTTCAGGTGGCGCTCGCCGACCACGCGCGCGCCGACTCGATCCGGAACACGCCGTCGAATCTCGGCTCGGGAAATCCCGGCCCCCAGGGCCCGCCGTCGCGCAGCGCCTGCGCCGTGGCGAGCGCGAGCTCGCCCGCCGCGAGCGCGCCGTCGGTCTCGATCACGTCCGGCGAGCCGCCGGCGCCCGAGTACGCGCGCGCACTTCGACGTCGAACGCGCGCGCGAAGGCGGGCAGCGTGCTGCTCGCCAGCGTGAGTCCAGCGGCCATCGCATGGCCGCCGAACTTGCTGATCAGGGTCGGCGCCTGGGCTGCGATCGCATCCAGCACGTCGCGGATGTGGACCCCCGGAATCGAGCGCGCCGAGCCGCGCAGCGTCTGCCCGTCAGCCGGCGCGAAGGCGATCACCGGACGGCGCAGCCGGTCCTTGAGCCGGCTCGCGACCAGTCCGACGACGCCCTGGTGCCAGCCCGGATCGTACAGGCAGACGCCGGCGCGGCGCGTCCGGCGCTCGTCCTGCTCGAGCGCAGCGTACCGCGGCGCGCGCTTCGGTCTGCATCCGCGCCTCGATCTGCCGGCGCTCCGCATTCAGGGCATCGAGTTCGAGCGCCAGCGCTGCGCGCATCGCTCGGGTCGTCGGCGAGCAGGCAGCGGATGCCGACCGACATGTCGGTCGAGCCGCCCGGCGGCGTTGAGGCGCGGCGCCACCGCAAATCCGAGGTCCGCGCTGACCAGCTCGCCCGGCGCCCGGCGCGCGACTTCCAGCAGCGCGGAGATCCCGGGCACGCAGCGTCCGGCACGGATCCGGGCCAGGCCCTGCGCCACCAGGATCCGGTTGTTCAGGTCGAATGGCACCACGTCCGCTACCGTGCCGAGTGCGACGAGATCCAGCAGGTCGGTGACCGGCAATGCGTCGGACGGCAGCAGGCCGCGCTGCTCGAGCAGCCGCCGCAGCGCCACCATCACGTAGAACGCGACGCCCACGCCGGCCAGTGCGCGCGAACCGAAGCCGCTGCCTGGCAGGTTCGGATTGACGATCACGTTGGCATCGGGCAACCGGGCGCCAGGCGAGGTGATGGTCCGTGACCAGTACGTCGATGCCCGCGAGCCGCGCGGCCGCGACCCCCGCATTGCTCGAGATGCCGTTGTCCACGGTCACGATCAAGGCCGGCTGGCGGCGCGCGGCGAGCGCGACGATCTCGGGCGTGAGCCCGTAGCCGAATTCGAAGCGGTTCGGCACCAGGAAATCCACCGCCGGGAATCCCCAGGCGCGCAGGGCACGCACCATCAGCGCGGTGCTGGTCGCGCCGTCGGCGTCGAAGTCGCCGATGATCAGGACCAGTCCGCCGCGGGCGCGGTGCTCGCAGAACAGCGCGGCGGCGGCCTCGACGTTCTCGAGGCTGCCGACCGGCAGCAGCTGGCGCATCGCGAGCTGCAGCTGCGAGTCGTCGGTCACGCCGCGCGCCGCGTAGATCCGACGCAGCACGGGGTGCAGGCTCGGGTCCAGCCCCGCGCCACGCGCCGCCTCCGGGCGACGCACGATCTGCAGATTCACGCCAGCGCCTCCCACCACGGCCGGCTGCCGCGCCAGAGCTGCGCCAGCCGCAGCAGTTGCAGGCGATAGGCTCGCCCGCCAGCCAGCAGCCGCAGCGTTCGCAGCCGACGCGCACGCAGCGCGGCGAGCGCCGGGGTGATCCAGCGCTGCTCGAGCCGCTGCAGCCGCTGCGTCAGGCCCTCGGCTCCGAGCGCCGTATAGAGCACGATCGCGCGTGCCTCCGCGGCATCGTTCAGCGCCTGGAACTCCTCGGGCAGCGGCTCGGCGCTGCGGCCCGCGAGTCGCCACAGGCCCTCGGCGTGCAGATCCATGCCGTACAGCACGGGCAGCCCGCCTGGCACCACGGCCCGCGATCCGGCCCCCGCAGTCGCGCCCCACAGCCACAGCCCGGTGACGGACAGCTGCGAGCGCGCCTGGCGTGCGCCGTTGATCCGATGCTCGTGCAGCCACATCTCGATTTCACTCCCGAGCCGCAGCAGCGTGCCGGCGTCCGGTCCGCGCGGCGCCGCCCCGGACGGATCCCGTCCGGCCCAGTCCCCCGGGTCCCCGGCGCTCGCCTGCAGCGGCGGTCCGCGCAGCAGCAGCTCGCGGCGCCCCAATGCGTGCAGGTGCCAGTGCGAATCGCCGAACAGCGCATTGAAGTCCGCAGCCAGCGCGTTCTGCTCGTCGCCCGCCAGATGCAGCAGTCCGTCCGGATGCAGGTGCACGCTGTCGATGCCGGCCAGGTAGTGCACCGGAGTGGCGAACCAGAACGAGTCCGGTCCCGGCGGCGAACCGAGCCACGCGCGCGCGGCCACGCTCGCCGGCGCCAGCTGCAGCGCATCGTCCGGCGCTGCCAGCCGCGCGAGCCAGCCACGCCAGTCCGGATCCAGGCGCGTGCACTCGGCGCGCGCCAGCAGCAGCTCGAGCGCCGGCAGCCGCGGCGGCGCCTCGGCCTGTCGCGGGCGCGAGCTGAGAAAAAAGTCGCCGAGGATCACTGTCAGCTCCGACACCATGGCGTATCGTACCGAGCATGCGTCTGCTCCTCGACTCCGATCCGCGGATCCAGCTCGTGCGCAGCTACGACGCCGGCGCCATCGTGGTCGGCGAGCAGCGGCTCACGCGCCCGTTCGTGATCTTTCCGGATCACCTGGTACTCGACTGGGGTGCGGACTCGATTCTGGCCATCGATGCCGCGCAGGCGCAGGCCCTGTGCGGCCCCGGCACCGCGATCGTGCTGCTGGGTGCCGGCGCGACCACGGTGCTGCCGGGCGCGGAGCTGCGCGGCTGGTTCCGCGAGCGCGGCATTGCGCTCGAGTGCATGAGCCTCGGCGCAGCCTGTCGCACGTACAACATCCTGGCGAACGAAGGGCGCCCGGTCGCGGCGGGACTCTTTCCGTAGCGCGACGGCGGTAGCACGACGGATCGAACGCAGGGGCCACGAATCGCCGGAGTGGGGGACCGAATCCTGGCACCGGCCGGCCCGGTGCGCCGCAAGCGCACCGAGAGAAGACACAGGGAGAGAAAGAACCTCGATCTACCCCCAATTATCCGAAGCTATCAAACCCGAATAATTGTTTCCGCGTTGTTGTTGTTATCCAAACTGTTCTTGTTGTCGAACTAAACCAGTCTTCCCCTTCACCCCTGTGTCTTCTCGCGGAGCGCCTGTTGCGGTGGGCGCGTTGTCGGCAGTTGACGACAGCGCGGCCGATGGTAGCCGCGACCGGCTCGTGCTTGCAACTGTCAGAAATTAAATTCTTCAAAAATATAGTCTTGAAGAGCATTTATCAGGTCAAATCGAGTCATCGCCAGCCCAGGGAGTCATTGCTAGCCCAGGCCCGCCACCAGCGGCACGAATGCGACGGGTCCGAGCGCACGGCGTTCGATGCCCTGCTCGCGCCGCGTGAAGCACATCAGCTGCTGCTCGCCCTCCGGGCCTACCGGCGCGATCAGCCGTCCGCCTGCGGTCAGCTGCCCGAGCAGCGCCTCGGGGATCCGCAGCGGCGCGGCGGCCAGCAGTATGCCGTCGAAGGGTGCCTGGCTCGGCCAGCCGAGCGCACCATCGCCGTGGCGGAATCGCACGTTGCGCACCTTGAGTTCCTTCAGCAGCACACGGGCCCGCGCCTGCAGTGCCGCGATCCGCTCGATCGTATAGATGCGGCCGACCAGCGATGCCAGCACCGCGGTCTGGTAACCGCATCCGGTGCCGATCTCGAGCAGCCGCGCGCACGGCCCGGCCTCGAGCATCGCTTCACTCATGCGCGCGACGATGTAGGGTTGGGAGATGGTCTGTCCGAAGCCGATCGGCAGCGCGGTGTCCTCGTAGGCTGCGGCTCGCGAGCGCTTCGTCCACGAACAGGTGCCGCGGCACATTGCGGATCCGGTCCAGCACCGCCATGTTGTGGATGCCCTGCTCGCGCAACCGCTGCACCAGCCGGTCGCGGGTACGGGCCGAGGTCATGCCGATGCCGGCGATCCGTGCGTCAGTCATGCGGTGACAGCGGCAGCAGCCAGCGCGCGATATCGGCCTGCGCGGCGTGGCGCGTGAGGTCGATCGACAGCGGCGTGACCGAGACCCGGCCGCGCGCGACTGCATGGAAATCCGTGCCCTCGCCGGCATCCTGGCCCGGGCCTGCGGGACCGACCCAGTACACCGGATGGCCCTTCGGATCCGAGGCGCGGATCACCGGCGCCGAGCGGTGGCGGAATCCGAGCCGCGTGCTCTCGAAGCCGGCCAGCTGCTCGAACGGGAGATCCGGCACATTGACGTTCAGGATCATGGCGGCGTCCAGAGGCCGGCGCAGCAGCCCCTGTACCAGGAGGCGCGCCACCCGCGCCGCGGTGTCGAAATGCCGGCCGCCACCGGGCGACGTGCACAGCGACACGGCGAGCGTGGGCAGGCCGAGGAAGCGGCCCTCGATGGCGGCCGCCACGGTGCCCGAGTACAGCACGTCATCGCCCAGATTGGCGCCATCGTTGACCCCCGAGGCGACCATGTCGAACTCGAAGTCGAACACCCCGGAGATCGCGAGGTGCACGCAGTCGGTCGGAGTGCCCGGGACGTAGTAGACGCCAGGCTCGGATTCGAACACGCGTAGCGGCACGTCGAGCGTCAGCGAGTTTCCGGCGCCGCTGCGGTTGCGGTCGGGCGCGACCACCGTGACGTCGCCGAGATCCGCCAGCGCGGCGCGCAGCCGGGCGATCCCTTCGGCGCGGTAGCCATCATCGTTGCTGACCAGTATTTTCACGGCAGAGTGGTGGCACTACCCGCACTGGAAGGCACGGTCACGCTGCCTCGAACCGGCCGGGCGGGCGCTCGGCGGGCCAATATACTGCAATGCGCCGGAGGTGGAACACCCATGGTCGATGATGAGGAGGAGCTGGACGATGCGGCGCTGTTTCGGCTGGCCATGCGTGGCGTGCAGCCGCTCAAGGCCCGCGCCCGCGCTGCTCCTGCGCGCCGCGCAGCCCGTCCGCGCGCGCGCTTTGCGCGCGCCGAACGCGCCGCGGTACTGCGCGAGAGCCTCGGTGCCGGCACCGACCTGTACGAGGTGCAGCCCGGGGACGAGCTGCTGTACCGGCGTCCGGGTGTGCCCGAGGGCGTGGTGCGCTCGCTGCGCCGCGGTCTGTACCGCGTGGAGGCGGAAACCGACCTGCACGGCCTGAACGCGGTCGAGGCGACCGCGCACCTGGCGCAGTTCCTGCGTGCCGCGCGCGCGCGCGGACTGCGCTGCGTGCGCGTGATCCATGGCAAGGGACTGCGCTCCGGCAACCGTGGTCCGGTGCTCAAGAACACGGTCAATGCGTTGCTGCGCCGTGCCGACGCGGTGCTGGCGTTCGCGTCGGCCCGTCCGGCCGACGGCGGCACCGGCGCGACCCTCGTATTGCTGACGCACCGCTGAGGTTGCTGACGCACCGCTGAACCCGCCGCTCAGGTGCCGTCGATCAGCACGGTGGCCATCGCCAGCAGACCCTCGCTGCGACCGACGAATCCCAGGTGCTCGGACGTGGTGGCCTTCAGGTTCACGCAGCCATCCTCGAGCTCCAGCTGCACGGCCACGTTGTGCCGGATCTGCTCGCGATAGCGGGCGATCTTCGGCGCCTGCGCCAGCAGCGTCAGGTCGGCATTCACGACGCGCAGGTTCAGGCGCGCGAGCTGCTGCATCGTCGCGGCGACGAACTGGCTGCTGGCCGCGCCGCGCCAGCGGGCATCCGTGTCGGGGAAGTGCTGCCCGATGTCGCCGAGTCCGGCCGCGCCGAGCAGCGCGTCCACCAGCGCATGCAACAGCACGTCGCCGTCGGAGTGCGCGATGATGCCGCGTTCGTGCGGCACGCGGATGCCGCCCAGCATCACGCCATCGCCGGGTCCGAAGGCGTGGATATCGATTCCCGAGCCGACCCTCATGCCCATCCGCCCTCCTCGCGCGCCGCCAGGATGGCCTGCGCCAGCCCGAGATCCGCGGCATTGGTGACCTTGATGTTGTGATCGTGCGCGCGCACCAGCAGCGAGGTGACTCCCTGCCATTCCATCGCCTGGGCCTCGTCGGTCGGAACGCGTCCGGCCGCGACGGCCTGCTCCAGCGCCGCGCACAGCGCCGCGTTGCGGAACATCTGCGGCGTCTGGGCCAGCCACAGCGGGTCGCGCGGCACCGTCCCGGCGCAGCGGGGATGCGGCGCAGCGCCGCCGGGCGCCGGCGGTTCCATCTGCTTGACCGTATCGGCGACCGGGACCGCCAGCAGGGCTCCATCGCTGCCCTCCGCCGCGCTCGCGAGCAGCCGCGCGAGATCGGGTGGGCTCAGGCACGGGCGCACGGCGTCGTGCACCAGCACCCAGTCGGTGGCGGCTGCGCGCGTGGCCAGAGCGCGCAGGCCGTTGATGACCGAGTGCACGCGCTCCGCGCCGCCATCGATCAGCGCGAAACGTGCGGGCAGGCGCTGCGCCAGTTCCGCGCGCTGCGGCTCCCCCGGCGCGAGCGCGATGCTGCCCCCGAGGCACTGGGGATCCTCGAGGAACGGCCGCAGCGCGACCTCCAGCACGCTGTGCGCACCCAGCGTCGCGAACTGCTTGCGTCCGCCGAAGCGCCGGCCCGCCCCGGCCGCCGGCATGACCAGCCAATAGTGCATCCCGGAACCTGCACCCACCTCAGCGCGCCGCGGCGGTGCGCTGCGGCGGCACCAGCGGCGCCGCGAGCGGGGCGAGCGCCGGCGCGGAGTCCTTCGGCGGCACGACCTGGTAGAAGGTTTCGTTGCCCGCGATCATGCCGAGGTCGTTGCGTGCCCGCTCCTCGAGGGCCGTATAGCCCTGCTTGAGGTCGCGGACCTCGGCCTCGAGCTCGCGGTTGCGCTCCTCGACGCGTGTGTTCTCGGCCTGCTGCGCCGCCACCGCCGTACGCAGCCGCAACATGTCGCGCACGCCGTCCTCGGACAGCCACAGCCGGTACTGCAGCATCAGCAGCACGGCCAGCAGCGCGACGGCGAGCCATCTCATCGCAGGCGCTGGCGCTCAGATCCGGACCGGAAACGCGTCGCGCCCGGCGTAGCGCGGTGCACCGAGCAGTTCCTCGATGCGCAGCAGCTGGTTGTACTTCGCGATGCGGTCGGAGCGCGACATCGATCCGGTCTTGATCTGCGTCGCCGCGCGTGCCGACCGCGATATCGGCAATCGTCGTGTCCTCGGTCTCGCCCGAGCGATGCGAGACGATCGAGGCGTAGCGCGCCTGCTCGGCCATCTCGATCGCCGCCAGCGTCTCGGTGAGCGTGCCGATCTGGTTCGGCTTGATCAGGATCGCGTTCGCGACGCCGCGGGCGATGCCCTCGGCCAGGATGCGCGTATTGGTCACGAACAGGTCATCACCGACCAGCTGGATCCGGCGGCCCAGCGCCGCCGTCAGCAGCGACCAGCCGTCCCAGTCACCCTCGCTCATGCCGTCCTCGACCGTGATGATCGGATAGCGGCCGACCAGGTCGGACAGGTACTGCGTGAACTCCGCCGAGCTGAAGCTGCGCTGCTCCGCGGCCAGCTCGTAACGCCCATTGCGGTAAAACTCGGAGCTCGCCACGTCGAGCCCGAGGCAGATGTCGCGCCCGACCCGGTAACCGGCCTGCTCGATCGCTTCGAGGATGGTCTGCAGCGCGGCCTCGTTCGAGGCCAGATCCGGCGCGAATCCCCCCTCGTCCCCGACCGCGGTCGACATCCCGCGGGCATTCAGGATCTTCTTGAGCGTATGGAAGATCTCCGCGCCGTAGCGCAGCGCCTCGCGGAACGTGGGCGCCCCGACCGGGATGATCATGAACTCCTGGATGTCCAGGCTGTTGTTCGCATGCGCACCGCCGTTGATGATGTTCATCATCGGCACCGGCATGACCGGCTCGCGCGCGCCGAGCAGCGCGCGGAACAGCGGCACGCCGGCCTCGCGCGCCGCCGCATGCGCCACGGCCAGCGACACCGCCAGGATCGCGTTGGCGCCGAGCCGGCCCTTGTTGTCGGTACCGTCCAGCGCGATCATGCGCAGGTCGAGCGCCGCCTGATCGGCCGCCTCCATGCCGATCAGCGCGGCGCGCAGCTCGCCGTTGACGTTGGCGACCGCGCGGCGTCACGCCCTTGCCCTGGTAGCGCCGGGCATCGCCGTCGCGCAGCTCGACCGCCTCGCGCGTGCCGGTGGAGGCCCCGGACGGTACCGCGGCGCGTCCGCTCGCTCCCGAGGCGAGCGTGACGTCGGCCTCGACGGTCGGATTGCCGCGCGAATCGATGATCTCGCGGGCCTGGATCTGCGTGATGCGGCTCATGGCAGGGATTCCTCGAACGGTCGTGACTTGGCTGCGGCATCGAGCCGCTGGAGCATCTCGAGCAGGCTGGCCATGCGTGCGAGCGGCCACGCGTTCGGGCCGTCGGACAGCGCCTGCTCGGGACGCGGGTGGGTTTCCATGAACACTCCGGCTACGCCGGCGGCTACCGCGGCGCGCGCCAGCACCGGCACGAACTCGCGCTGGCCGCCCGAGGCTGCCGCCCTGCGCACCGGGCAGCTGCACCGAATGCGTGGCATCGAACACGACCGGCGCAGCCGGTGGCGCGCATGATCGCGAGCGAGCGCATGTCGCTGACCAGGTTCTTGTAGCCGAAACTCGCTCCGCGTTCACAGACCATGACCTGCGCATTGCCGGTGGAGCGCGCCTTGTCGACGACGTTCTGCATCTCCCAGGGCGAGAGGAACTGGCCCTTCTTGATGTTGACGGGACGCCCGGCGCCGGCCACGCGCAGGATGAAATTGGTCTGCCGGCACAGGAACGCCGGCGTCTGCAGCACGTCCACGACGGCCGCGACCTCCTCGATCGGCGTGTCCTCGTGCACATCGGTGAGCACCGGCAGGCGGAACTGGCGCTGCACCGACTGCAGCACCTTCAGGCCCGCCTCCAGCCCGGGACCGCGGAAGCTCGAGCCCGAGGAGCGGTTGGCCTTGTCGAACGAAGCCTTGAAGACCAGCGGCATGCTCAGGGCCGCGGTGATCTCGGCCAGGCGGCCGGCGACCTCCTGCACCAGCGCCTCGGATTCGATCACGCAGGGTCCGGCAATCAGGAACAGGGGCCGATCGAGACCGACCTCGATTCCCGCCAGATTCATGCGCCGGCCGCGACCGGCAGGGCCGAGGCGCGACAGGCGCGCGCTGCGCGCACGAAGCCCGTGAACAGCGGATGTCCGTCACGCGGGGTCGAGGTGAATTCCGGATGGAACTGCGTGGCGACGAACCACGGATGCCCCGGCAGCTCGATGATCTCGACCAGGCCGTCGCGCGAGAAGCCGGAGAAATCGAGGCCGGCGCGCCGGTAGTCCGCGAGGTAGTTGTTGTTGAACTCGAAGCGATGACGGTGCCGCTCGGCGATCAGCTCGCGGCCATAGAGCTCCCGCGCCAGCGATCCGGGCTCCAGGCGCACCTCCTGGGCGCCGAGCCGCATGCTGCCGCCGAGGTGCGAGCGCTCGTCGCGTGTCTGGATACCGCGCGCCTGGTCCTGCCATTCGGTGATCAGCGCGATCACCGGGTGCGGCGAGGCGCGATCGAATTCGGTGCTGTGCGCGCCCTCGAGACGCAGCACGTGGCGTCCGAACTCGATGATGGCCAGCTGCATGCCGAGGCAGATGCCGAGGTAGGGTATCGCGCGCTCGCGCGCGAAGCGCACGGCCTGGATCTTGCCCTCGATGCCGCGCTCGCCGAAGCCGCCGGGCACCAGGATCGCATCCATGCCCTCGAGGCAGCCGACGCCCTCCTTCTCGATGTCGGTCGATTCGATGTAGTGGACGTTGATGCGCGTACGGGTCTTGAGGCCGGCGTGCATCAGCGCCTCGTTCAGGGAAATGTAGGAATCGCGGATCTGCACGTACTTGCCGACCATCGCGATGTCGACCTGGCCATCGGGATTCGCCTTGGCGCTGACCACCTGGCGCCAGGCGGCGAGATCCGCCGGCGGCACGTCGAAGCGCAGCTTGTCGACGACGATGTCATCGAGCGCCTGCTCGTGCAGCAGCAGCGGAATCTTGTAGATGTCGTCGGCATCGACCGCGGAGATGACGGCGCGCTCCTCGACGTTGGTGAACAGCGCGATCTTGCGGCGCTGTTCCTCCGGCAGGGGCTCGCGGCAACGGCACAGCAGCACGTCCGGCTGGATGCCGATGGAGCGCAGCTCCTTGACCGAATGCTGCGTCGGCTTGGTCTTGATCTCGCCGGAACCACCGACGATGGGCACCAGCGTCAGGTGCATGTACAGGGTCTGGTTGCGTCCCAGCTCGACTCCGAGCTGCCGGATCGCCTCCAGGAACGGCAGCGACTCGATGTCACCGACGGTGCCGCCGATCTCGACCATGCAGATATCCGCATCGCTGGCGCCGAGCATGATGCTGCGCTTGATCTCGTCGGTGATGTGCGGGATCACCTGCACCGTGGCGCCGAGATAGTCGCCGCGCCGTTCCTTGGCGATCACCCGCTCGTAGATGCGACCGGTGGTGAAATTGCTGTTGTGGCCCGTGGTCGTGCGCACGAAGCGCTCGTAGTGGCCGAGGTCCAGGTCGGTCTCGGTGCCGTCGGCGGTGACGAACACCTCGCCGTGCTGGAACGGACTCATCGTGCCCGGATCGACGTTGATGTACGGATCGAGCTTGACCATCGAGACCTTGAGCCCGCGGGCCTCGAGTATCGCGCCCAGCGAGGCGGCGGCGATGCCTTTCCCCAACGAGGAAACGACGCCGCCGGTCACGAAAACGAATCGGGTCATCGGGGATTCCGCCGCCTGGTCAGAGGAATGGATGACGACGGGCAGTCAGGGTAGCAAATCGGTCGCGGTGTCTCAATCGCCATCGCCCGCTCAATCGCCATCGCCGGCGCGGCGCCAGCGCAGGCGGCGCGCGCGGTCCCGTGCCGGGCTGCGCGTGCGCGCGGACGGCAGCGTCGAGCCAGAGGTCGGCGACGGCCAGGATGCGCTGGCCGCTGCAGCGAGCAGCGGTACCGCGGCGCGCAGCCAGGGCGCGATGCCACGCTGCTGCAGCAGATCCTTGAGTGCGAGATGGCCGCCGGCCTGCGCCAGGCGCTCGCCCGCCGCGCCGGAAGCGCACGCTGCAGCGGGCAGCGGCAGTGCGTCCAGCGCGATCTCGCCCTGCGCATCGGGCAGCAGCGCGATCGCGCCGCCCGCCGGCAGCACGAGTTGCGGGCGGCGCGCCAGTCCCAGGTCAGTTCCGCGGGCGGCGCGGACGCGGCGCCGATCCGGCGCGCCACCAGCCGATCGCCGTGGCGACGCAGCTCCCCGCCGCGCCAGCGCACGCTCGGGCTCGCGTCGGCACGCGCCGCCAGCATCGGGCCGGCGATCTCGCCGCAGGCGACGGTGATCCGGGCGTGGGCAGCCCGCGCGCGTGGATCCAGTAGCGCAGCGCATTGCGTCGTTCGATCACGCTCAGCGCGCGCAGCGCGCTCACGCACAGCGCCGCACCGTCCGCCGCGACGGCGAGCACCGCCCGCGCGCCGCGCTCCAGCAGCACCTGCGCCTCGGCCAGGTGGCGCGCGCTGCGCCCCGCGGTCACCGCTGCCGCCGGCCAGCGCTCGCGCAGCAGCGGCACCACCCGTCGTCGCAGGTAATTGCGGTCCATGCGCTCGTCCTGGTTGCTGGGGTCCTGCGCCACGGTCAGGGCGCGCCGGCGCGCGTACCGCTCGAGCTGCTGGCGCGAGACGTGCAGCAGCGGGCGCACCAGCTGCGTGTCGCCGAACCGGCTCACGCCGCCCATCGCGGCCAGCCCGCGCACGCCGCTGCCGCGCAGCAGGGCGAGCAGCACGGTCTCGAGCTGGTCATCCTGGGTATGCGCGGTCAGCAGCAGTTCGCCTGGCGACAGCGCCCGCGCGAGGGCCGCGTAACGCGCCGCACGCGCGGCGGCCTCGAGCGATGCGCCCTCGCGCGCGATCCGGATCCGGATCGCATCGCAGCGCACGCGGACGCGCCCCGCCTGGCTGCACGCCAGCGCGGCCCACTGGGCGGATTGCGGGTGCAGCCCGTGATCGACGTGCAGCGCGCGCAGCCGGAACCCGGCGCGCGCGCGTGCGGTCGCCAGCGCCACCAGCAGCGCGGCCGAGTCCAGCCCGCCGGAGTACGCGACGCACAGGCTGCGACCGCGCGGCGGTCCGATGAGGGTACGCAGCTGCTGCAGCAGCCAGTTGGCGCTGAACCCGCTGCGCGGCAGCTGGACCGGTTCGCCGGGCGCCGGCCCTGGGTGCCGCGCCACGGCGCGTGCGCTCACGCAGGGATCTCGGTATACACCCCGAAGGAGGCAATGCGCGCGAGGCGCTGCTCGAGCAGCGTCGCGGTCGGCAGCTGCAGCAATCCGGCCAGGTGCCGCACCAGTGCTTCGCGCAGCACGGCGGCGGTCGCCGCGGCGTCGCGGTGCGCGCCGCCCAGCGGCTCGGCCAGCACTTCGTCGACCAGTCCGAGGCCGTCGAGTCGCTGGGCGGTCAGGTTCAGCGCTTCGGCCGCCACCTCTTTCTTGTCGGCGCTCTTCCAGAGGATCGATGCGCAGCCCTCCGGCGAAATCACCGAATAGGTGCTGAACTGCAGCATCAGCAGCCGGTCGCACACGCCGATCGCCAGTGCGCCGCCCGAACCACCCTCACCGATCACGACACTCACGATCGGGATCCTGAGCGTCGACATCTCGAACAGGTTGCGCGCGATGGCCTCGCTCTGGCCACGCTCCTCGGAACCCACGCCCGGATAGGCGCCGGGCGTGTCGATCAGAGTGACCAGCGGCAATCCGAAGCGCTCGGCCATGCGCATCAGGCGCAGCGCCTTGCGGTAGCCCTCGGGCTTGGGCATGCCGTAATTGCGCCGCACGCGCTCCTTGGTGTCGCGGCCCTTCTGGTGCCCGATCAGCATGATCGGCATGCCCTGCAGCCGGCCGAGGCCACCGACGATCGCGAGGTCGTCGCCGTACATGCGGTCGCCGTGCAGTTCCTGGAAGTCCGTCAGGATCGCGCCGACGTAATCCAGGGTATAGGGACGCTGAGGGTGGCGCGCGAGCTGCGTGATCTGCCACGGCGACAGGTTCGAGAAGATCGATTTCGTGAGCGCCCGGCTCTTGGCGCGCAGCCGCGACATCTCCTCCTCGATGTTGACCTTCGAATCGGAAGTGACGTGACCGAGCTCCTCGATCTTGGCCTCGAGTTCGGCGATCGGCTGCTCGAAATCCAGGAAATTGACGCTCATCGCGGCGTGAAGCCTACGGGCGCAGGCAGCGGACCGCAAGGCTCAGGCCATCGCACTGCTGGCCGTCCCGGGCTCGCCATAGCCGAAACGGGCACCGCCCGGCCCCAGCAGCAGTTCGAGCTGTTCCAGCAGCTCATTGCTGGCCCGCACCTTCCAGTCCGGTCCGAGCGCGAGCGTGCCGCTCGCGCTCTCGGCGTGGTACCTCAGCAGCACGCTGCACGGACCGCCCCGATGACGCAGCAGTACCGAGTGCAGGGCCCCGAGCAGCTCCGCGGCGCGGGCACCGCGCGGCCAGCGCAGCATCAGCGAGCGTGCGAGTCGTTCGCGCACCTGCTCCAGCAGGTTGATCTGTCGTGCCGCCAGTCGCCAGGAATCCGAGAATTCATCGAAGCGCAGCGCGCCCTCGACCTGTACCAGCGCATCCTTGACGATCAGTTCGCGGTGCCGCTGGTACACCTCCTCGTACATCGTGACCTCCATGCGCCCGCTGCGATCATCGAGCAGGAAGCGACACGCGCGTGGCACGGCGGCGCACTTCGAGGATGAGCCCGGCCAGCGTGACGTTGCGGGCCTCGGCCCATGCGCGCGCCGGATCGATCGGGCCCGCCGGCCGTTCCGCAGCGCACTCGCCGATGCGGGCGGTGGCGAACCAGCGCAGATCCGGCTCGTACGGGGCGATCGGGTGACCGGTCAGGTACAGGCCGAGGGTCTCGCGTTCACCGGCCAGCCGCACCGACGCGGGCCACTCGGGCACGGCTGCCGCGTCGGCGGGCTGCGCATCGTGCGCGGCCGCGATTCCGAAGATGTCCCCCTGACCGGCCTCGCTGCTGCGCGCACTCTGCTCGCCGCCATGCAGCGCCTGCTCCAGCCCCGCCATCAGCGCGGCCCGGCCCGGGCCGAGCGCATCGAGGCTGCCGGCGCGGATCAGCGCCTCGAGTGCGCGCCGGTTCACCCGCGCCGGGCCGACGCGCCGGCACAGCTCGGGCAGGCTCCGGTAGGGGCCGCGGGCCTCGCGCTCCTCGACCAGCGCCTCGACCGCCGAGCGGCCCACACCCTTGATCGCCCCGAGTCCGTAGCGGATCGTGCGTTCATCCGCCATCGCGAAGCCGTAACCGGACGCGTTCACGTCCGGCGGCAGCACCGTCAGTCCGATCTGCGCGCACTCGTCGATCAGCGTGACGATCTTGTCGGTATGGTCCATGTCCGCCGACAGCACGGCTGCCATGAAGGCCGACGGGTAGTGCGCCTTGAGCCAGGCGGTCTGGTACGACAGCAGCGCGTACGCGGCCGAATGCGACTTGTTGAAGCCGTAACCCGCGAACTTCTCCATCAGGTCGAAGATGTGGCCGGCCTGCCGCGCCTCGACGCCGCGTGCACGCGCGCCGTCGATGAAGATCGAGCGCTGCTTGGCCATCTCCTCCGGCTTCTTCTTGCCCATGGCCCGGCGCAGCAGGTCGGCGCCGCCGAGCGTGTAGCCGGCGAGGACCTGCGCGATCTGCATGACCTGCTCCTGGTACAGGATCACGCCGTAGGTCGGCGTCAGCACCCCCTCGAGGTCCGGATGGAGGTAGTCGATGGCCGCGGCATTGCGGCCGTGCTTGCGGCTGATGAAGTCCTCCACCATGCCGGACTGCAGCGGCCCGGGCCGGAACAGCGCGACCAGCGCGATGATGTCCTCGAAGCAGTCGGGCTGCAGCCGCCGGATCAGGTCCTTCATGCCGCGCGACTCGAGCTGGAACACGGCGGTGGTGCGGCACGACTTGAGCAGCGCGTAGGTCGCGGCGATCGTCCAGCGGCAGCGCGCCGAGCTCCAGTGGCGGCTGGCCCGCGGCGCTGCGCAGCGCGTTGATCCGCGTCATGGCCCAATCGAGCACCGTGAGCGTGCGCAGCCCGAGGAAGTCGAACTTGACCAGGCCCGCCGCCTCGACGTCGTCCTTGTCGAACTGCGTGATCACGTGGGTGCCGCCGGGCTCGCAGTACAGCGGCGTGAAATCCGTCAGCACCGAAGGGGCGATCACGACTCCGCCGGCGTGCTTGCCGGCATTGCGGGTCAGGCCCTCGAGCGCACCGCGCCAGCTCGAGCAGGTTGCGCACCTCCTCGTCCTGCTCGCGCAGCCGCTTGAGCTCCGGCTCCTTGGCGATCGCATCATCGAGCGTGATGCCGAGCTCGAACGGGATCAGCTTGGCGATCCGGTCGACGAAGCCGTAGGGGTGACCGAGCACGCGGCCGACGTCGCGCACCACGGCCTTGGCCGCCATGGTGCCGTAGGTGATGATCTGCGAGACGCGTTCGTGTCCGTAGCTTGTGCGGCGACGTACTCGATCACGCGGTCGCGGCCTTCCATGCAGAAGTCGACGTCGAAGTCCGGCATCGAGACGCGCTCGGGATTCAGGAAGCGCTCGAACAGCAGGTCGTAGCGCAGCGGCTCGATGTCCGTGATGCGCAGGGAATAGGCGACCAGCGAGCCGGCGCCGGAGCCGCGGCCCGGCCCGACCGGGACGCCATGCTCGCGCGCCCAGCGGATGAAATCCGCGACGATCAGGAAATAGCCGGCGAAGCCCATCTGGCAGATGTGTCGAGCTCGGATGCGAGACGCTCTTGGTAGCGCGCCGCCGCATCGCCAGCGAGCCCGAGCGCTGCCAGTCGCGCTCGCGAGGCCCGCGCTCGCCTGCTCGCGCAGGAATCGTTCCGGGCTGCTGCCTTCCGGCACCGGGTAGTCGGGCAGGCGGGCCTGGCCGAGCTTCAGGGACAGGCTGCAGCGCCGGGCGATCTGCACGCTGTTGGCGAGCGCCTCGGGCAGGTCGGCGAACAGTGCGTGCATTTCCGCGGGGGTGCGCAGGTACTGGCCGGCCGTGTAGCGCCGCGCCCGTCCCGGATCGGCGAGCAGCGTACCGTCGTGGATGCAGACCCGGGCCTCGTGCGCGTCGAACTCCGCAGCCGCCAGGAACCGCACGTCGTTGGTGGCGACCACCGGCACGCCGCGATGCGCGGCGAGTTCGACCGCGCGCTGCACGTACTGCTCCTCCTCCGGCCGACCGAGGCGCTGCAGTTCGACATAGTAGCGATCCGCGAACAGCGCCAGCCAGGCGTCCAGCGCGCGCTGCGCGCCGTGCTCACGGCCGCGCAGCAGCGCGCGCCCGACGTCGCCTTCGGCACCGCCGGACAGCGCGATCAGCCCGGCGCTCGAGGCGCGATCGAGCCACGCGCGATCGAGCAAGGGTGCGCCCGAAGCATCCTGGCCCGAAAGGTACGCGCGGCTCACGAGCCGCGCGAGATTGCGGTAGCCCTCGAGGTTCTGGCACAGCAGCGTGAGGCGCGAGGGCGCCTGTGCCTCGCCGGGCTCGCGCACCAGCAGGTCCACGCCGATGATGGGCTGGACACCCTGTTCGAGCGCGGCGCGGTAGAACTTGACCATCGCGAACAGGTTCGACTGGTCGGTCAGCGCCACGGCGGGCATGCCTGCGGTGGCCACCGCCGCCATCAGCTCGGGCACTCTCACTACGCTGTCGATCAGCGAGAATTCGGTGTGTACCCGCAGATGCACGAAGCTCGCAGCCATCACGCGCCTCGAACCGGAGTGGACAGCGCCAGGGTGCTCAAGATTCTCGCACTCCCGAGCCCCGCGGCAAGCTGCCGCCCGCCGCTACCCCGCCGAGCCAGCCGCGCAGCGGGTTGAAACTGCGTCGATGGATCGGCGAGGGGCCGAGCTGCGCGAGCGCCTGCAGGTGCTGCGCCGTGCCGTAGCCGAAGTGCTGCGACAGCCCGTAGCCCGGGTGCAGCGCGTCCAGATCGCGCATCAGCGCGTCGCGGTGCGTCTTGGCGATGATCGATGCGGCACTGATCGCCGGTACCAGGGCGTCGCCGCCGACGACCGTCTCGAGCGCGCAACGCCCAAGCCAATCAGGGAGCTGCGGCGCGCAATTGCCATCGATCATGACGCGCGACGGCTGGATGCCGGCCGCGTGCAGCGCGAGCAGCGCGCGCCGCATCGCCTCCATGGTGGCGCGCAGGATGTTGAGGCGGTCGATGTCCGGCGCATCGACCTCGGCCACCGCGACGCCCAGCGCATCGCGGCGGATGCACTGCGCCAGCCGCTCGCGCACCGCCGGTCGCAGCTGCTTGGAGTCGCGCAGCCCGGGGATGAACCGCTGCGGGTCCAGGATCACCGCCGCCGCGACCACCGGTCCGGCGAGCGGCCCGCGCCCGGCTTCGTCGACCCCGACCAGCAGCATCGTCGGCCTCAAGTCCGGCCGGCGGGCCGGCCGGCCAGGTGCGGGTCGCGCGCGTCGCGCTCGCGCAGCAGTTCGAGCACCGCCTGGGCCGCGAGCGCGGCGCCGTCGCGGCGCAGCGCCTCGTGGATCGCGTGGAAGCGCTCGAGCAGATACGCGCGCCGCGCCGTGTCGCGCAGCGCCTGCTCGAGTGCGTCCGCCATGGCGCCGGCGACGACCGCCTCCTGCAGGAACTCGGGCGCGAGCCGCTCACCGGCCAGCAGGTTCGGCAGCGCGAAATACGTCGCCCGCACCAGCCGCAGGCGGCGCACCACCCAGGCGGTCAGGGCACCGAAGCGGTACGCCACCACCATCGGGCAGCGGCACAGCAGGGCCTCGAGCGTCGCGGTGCCGGAGGCCACCAGCGCGACGTCGGCCGCGCTGAGCGCGAGGCGCGACTGTCCATCCAGCACACGCACCGCCGTTGCGCCGGCACTGGCGGCCAGTGCGCGCTCGAACTGCGCGCGCACCACGGGCCCGGCCATCGGAGCCACGATCGTGAGACCCGCGATGCGGCCTGCCAGCACGCCGGCCGCGCCCAGAAAGGGCGCGGCCAGCCGCTGCACCTCGGATTCGCGGCTGCCCGGCAGCAGCGCGAGCACCGGACCGTCCGGATCCAGGTGCAGCGCGGCGCGCGCCGCGGCGCGCTGGTTCTGCAACGGGATCTGGTCGGCCAGCGGGTGGCCGACGAAGCGCGCGCGCACGGCGTGCGCGTCGTAGAAGGCCGGCTCGAACGGCAGCAGGCACAGCACCAGGTCGTAGGCCCGCGCCATGGTCGTGACGCGTCCCGCCCGCCACGCCCAGACCTGCGGACTCACGTACTGGACCGTGGTGAAGCCGCGGGCCTTGAGGCGCAACGCCAGCCCCAGGTTGAACTGCTGGTAGTCGATGCCGATGAACACGTCGGGGCGCCAGGCGATGATCTGGCGCAGCAGGCGCGCGCGCAGCCGCAGCAGCCGCGGCAGGTGGCCCAGCACCTCGGTGAGCCCCATGACGGCCAGTTCGTGCGCGTCGGCGAGCGGTTCGCAGCCCGCGGCCCGCATCGCCGCGCCCGGCACGCCGAGGAAGCGGGCGTCCGGCACGCGCTCGCGCAGCGATCCGATCAGCGCAGCACCGAGCGCGTCGCCCGAGGTCTCCCCGGCCACGATCGCGACCCGCAACGCGCCCATCAGCGGATCAGGCTGCGATCCGACTGCGCGATGAACTGCAGCAACGGCTGCAGTTCCGGCTGCTGCGCCGCCGCGCCATTGAGCTGCTCCACCGCCGCCGCCAGCGACAGCTCGCTGCGGTAGAGCACGCGATAGGCATTGCGCAGGTTGCGGATCTGCTCCGGCGCGAAGCCGCGGCGCTTGAGTCCCTCGATGTTGATCGAGTGCGGTACGGCTGGCTGGCCGACCGCCATCACGTAGGGCGGTACGTCGCGCGTGACGGCGCCGTTGTTGGCCACGAAGGCATGCGTGCCGATCTTGACGAACTGGTGCACGCCGACGTACCCGCTGAGGATGACCCAGTCGCCGAGTTCCACGTGGCCCGCGAGGCCCGCGTAGTTCACCATCACGATGCGGTTGCCGAGGACGCAGTCGTGGGCCACGTGCGTGCACGCCATGAACAGGTTGTCATCGCCGATGATCGTGACGCCGCGCTCCGGGGCGGCACCGCGGTTGATCGTGCAGCCCTCGCGGAACACGTTGCGTGCGCCGATCTGCAGCCGGGTCGGCGCTCCGGTGTACTTCTTGTCCTGCGGTGCCTCGCCGAGCGAGGCGAACTGGAACACCTGGTTGCCGGCGCCCAGCGTCGTGCGGCCCGTGATCACCGCATGCGGGCCGATCCAGCAGCCCGGGCCGATCTCGACCTCCGGACCGATGATCGTGAACGGCCCGATCTCGACGTCCTCCGCCACCCGTGCCCCGTCCGCGACGATCGCCCGCGGATCGATCACGGCAGCTCACCGGGGCCGTCCGCTCCGGCCGTGCCCTTCAGGTCCGGCGCGATCATGATGATCGCGTTGGCGACTTCCTCGCCGGCCACTTCGGCGACGGTCGCCAGCCGCCAGATGCCGCGGAAATTGCGCTCGAAGTCGGCCTTGAGGATCAGCTGGTCGCCCGGCTCGACCGGCTTGCGGAAGCGCGCCTTGTCGATGCCGACGAAGTAGAAGCGGGTCGTGTCGTCGGGCAGCTGCGTCGACCGACAGGAAGGCGAGCAGGCCCGCGGCCTGCGCCAGCGCCTCGATGATGATCACGCCCGGCATCAGCGGCCGGTGCGGGAAATGGCCCGGTGAAATACGGCTCGTTGTAGTCACGTTCTTCAGCGCCCGGATGCTGCGGCCGCGCTCGCACTCGAGCACCCGGTCGACCAGCAGGAACGGGTAGCGGTGCGGCAGGCGCAGCATGATGCCGTTGATGTCGAGGTATCGCGTCTCAGTCATGGTCTGCCTCCAGTGGCGGCTCGGGCTGCGCTCGATCGGCCAGCAGTTTCAGGCGCGCGACGATGCGCCGCCAGCGGCGCACCGGCTCGGCGGGAATCAGGCCGGAATACATGCCCGGCTGCCGGATGGAGTGCGAGATTCCGCTCATGGCGGTGATCACCGTATCATCGCAAATCTCGATGTGACCGGCGATGCCGGTGAGCCCGCCGATCATGCAGCGCGCGCCGATGCGCGCGCTGCCGGAAATGCCGGTGCAGGCCGCGATGGCGGTGTGCGCGCCGATGCGCACGTTGTGCCCCACCTGGATCTGGTTGTCGAGCTTCACGCCCTCCTCGATCACCGTGTCGCTCGATCGCGCCGCGATCGATGGTCGTGTTCGCCCCGATCTCGACGTCCGCGCCGACGCGCACGCCGCCGATCTGCGGCACCTTCAGCCACTGCGCGCCATCGCGTGCGTAGCCGAAGCCATCGGCACCGATCACGGCGCCGGGATGTACCAGTACCCGCTCGGCGAGCTGCACGCCGTGCAGCAGCGTGACGCGCGCGACCAGCCGGCTGTCCGCGCCGATCCGTACCCCGGCCCCGATCACGCAGCCCGGTCCGAGGTAGCAGCGCTCGCCGATCACGGCATCCGCGCCGATCACACACAGCGGACCGACCTCGGCACCGGGATCTATGCGGGCGCGCGGATCGACCAGCGCATCGGCGTGCACGCCGGGCTGCAGCGGCGGCAAGGGGTGCAGCAGCGCCGCGATCCGGGCAAACAGCGCGTGGGGATTGCGGTGGACCAGCGTCGCGGCGGGACAACCGGCCGCAGCGCGCTCATCCACGACCACGGCGGTCGCGCGCGACTGCGCCAGCTGGTGTGCCATCCGCGGATTGGCCAGGAAGCTCAAGGATCCGGGGCCCGCCGTGCCGAGCGCGGCCACGTGGTCGACGCGCAGCTCCGGATCGCCGCGCAGCTCGCAGCCGAACCGGACGGCAAGCTCGCCGAGCGCGATGCCCATCGTACGAGGCCCCAAGGCAGGCCGGGAGGCCGGGTGCCGCGCGCGCGGCCCTACTTGAGCCCCGGCGTGACCTGGGGCTTGGGCTGCGCCGCCGGAGCCGCCGTCGCGCCGGAGGCCGCGGGCCGCGCCGCGCTGCGCGACTGCAACGCCGTCAGGATCTGCGGCGTGATGTCGAGCCCCGGACTGGCGAAGATCACGCCGTCGGCCAGCACCAGGTCGAACTTCTGCGCCACGGCGAAGTTCTGCACTTCCTCGACCAGCGCCTTCTGCAGCTTGGAGAGTTCCTCGTTCTGCCTGCCGTTCAGGTCATCCTGGAACTCCGTGACCTTCTGCTGCAGATCCCGGTTGCCGTCGCGCAGCTCCTTCTGGGCCTTGGCCAGCTGCTCGGGGGTCATCGTGACCTCGTCCTTGGCCAGGGCCTCCTCCTTGGCCTTGAGGGCCACCTGCTGTCCCTGCAGATCCTTCTGCCGGCCCGCGAATTCGCCGCGCAGCGCCTCCTGCACCGTCTTGGCCTGCGGGGATTCCTGCATCAGCTTGGAATAGTTGACGACCCCGATCTTCAGATCCGCCCATGCCGGGCCCGCCGCGGCGGCCAGCGCCAGCACTCCCAGCAGCCCCAAGAAATTCACGCGACGCCTCATGCCTGCTCCCTGCTGCTTGATCCTGAAATGGTTTGTGATTCCGGTCGGGCCGCTATTCTAGAACGACTGACCCACCGAGAACTGGAAAACCTCGGTCCGGTCGGGGAACTGGATCGCGTTGCCCGAGAACTTGTTGAGCGGGACCCCCAGGCTGAACCGGAATATGCCCAGTGCCGGGGCCAGCCATTGCACGGCGATCCCGGTCGACTGCCGCAGTGCACTAAAGCTGAACCCGTAGTTCACCGGGGTCTGCAGGTCTTCGCCGAGAAACTTGGTGCCGTCGTTCGAGAACACGTTGCCCAGGTCGAAGAACAGGCTCACACGCGCGCTGGTCTGCCACTTCTGCGGCACCGGCAGCAGCAGCTCGGTGCGCGAAACGGCCAGCATGTTGCCGCCATACGGGTTGCCGTTGCTGTCGACCGGACCGAGCGTGTCCTCGGTGTAGCCGCGGATGGTGTCCGGGCCGCCGGCGTAGAAACGCTTGTAGGGCGGCAGGCCGGTGGTGCCGGACGATCCCCCGGCCGTAGGCCAGCTGCAGGCTCTCGGCCAGCGTGAAGGTCCGCCACAGTCCCCAGTAGCCGGTGAAGCTGTAGCTGCCGATCCAGTAGCGCACGTCACCGCCCGGCGGTACCACCGAGATCGACAGTGCGCTGCGCATGCCGCGGTCGGCGAACAGCCCGCGATTGCGCGAATCGTAGGCCCAGCCTGCGGTGAGCTCGTACAGGTTGAAGCGCGAGCCGATCAGGGCGGTGCTGTTCGTGATCGTGCTGCCGTCGGGCTCGAGGTAGCTCGTGACCGCCTCGCGCCGGTACGAGCGGCCGTTGTCCTGCACCCACTGCACCGCCTGCTGGGCGCTGCTGGCAGCGAAGGTCAGCAGGTTGATCGACTGCACGTTGATGCCGGCATTGATGCCCTGGAACTCGCTGATCGGATAGCCGTAGCCGATCCCGAGCTCGAGCGACGAGGAATTGAACGCCGAGGAGGCCGACACGAACTGGGTGGAATCGCGGTAGGACAGCGACAGGGTGCGTGACAGGCCGTCGACGGTGCGGTAAGGGTCGGTCTGCGACAGGCTGTACTGCTTGTTGTAGGCCCCCGAGTCGACGGCCAGGGTGACCTGGTCGCCGCCGCCGAAGAAATCGCTGTCGCTGAAATTGGCGTTGAGCACGAACTTCTGCGCGGCCGAATAGCCGATGCCGCCGCCCACCGAGGCGCTGGGCCGCTCCTTGACCGCGAAATTCACGTCCACCAGGTCGGGTGCGCCGGCCACCGGATCGGTGGTCATGTCGACGGTCTCGACGAACGGCAGCCGCTGCAGTCGCTGCTTGGAGCGTTCGACCGCGATATTGGACATCCAGGCGCCCTCGAGCTGGCGCAGCTCGCGCCGCAGCGTCTCGTCGTTGCTGCGCGTGGTGCCGGTGAAATTGATGTGGCGCACGTAGGTGCGGCTGCCCGGATTGACGAACAGCGTGAGGTTCACGATCCGGTGTGCGTCGTCGGTCTCCGGCACCGGCTCCACCTTCGCGAAGTAGAAGCCCTCGGCCCCGAGGCGGTTGCGGATCAGCTCCTGGGTCGCGCTGATCACCTTCTGCGAGTAGCCGCTGCCCGGGCTGCACCAGCAGCAGCGCGCGCAGCTGCGCCTCGGGCACGATCAGGTTGCCGCCGAGCTTGACCTCGCCGACCTTGTAGACGGCGCCCTCGGTGAGGTTGACGGTGATGAAGATGTCGCTCTTGTCCGGCGCGATCGCGACCTGCACCGAGTCGATGCGGACGTTGGCATAGCCGCGGTCCTGGTACCAGGCGGTGATCTTGTCCAGGTCGCCCTGCAGCGATTCGCGCGAATAGCGGTCGTCTGGACTTGATCCAGGAGGTCAGGGTCGGAGTCTGCAGCGTCAGGGTGGACAGGATGTCCTTTTCCTTGAACGCCGTGTTGCCGACGATGTTGATCTGGCGGATCTTCGCGCGACTGCCTTCCTTGATGTTGATGTTCACGCGCACGCGGTTGTCGGGCAGCTCCTCGATCTTGGTGTCGATCTGCACCGCGTACTTGCCGCGGCTGTAGTACTGGTCGGTCAGGTACTGCGTCACTTCGTCGAGCGTGGAGCGGTCGAAGGTCTTGCCCGCCGCCAGTCCGACGTTGCGCAGGGACTTCTGCAGGTCCTCGGTCTTGATGTCCTTGTTGCCCTTGATGTCGACGCTTTCGAGCGAGGGACGCTCGGCCAGCGCCACGATCAGCGTGGTGCCGTCGCGCCGCAGCTCGACGTCGCGGAAGAACCCGGTCGCGTACAGGGCGCGCAACGCTTCGCGCAGCCGCTGGGGCGTCAGGTGATCGCCGATGTTGACCGGCAGGTAGTTGTAGACCGTGCCCTCGGAGATGCGCTGCAGTCCCTCGACGCTTGATGTCGCTCACGGTGAAGTCGGAATCCGCGGCCGACTGCGCGAACAGCGCCGCGGGCGCGCTCGCGAGGGCCAGCGCCGCGACGAACGCGCGCGACAGTGCGTGCCGGGTCCTGTTGGTCAAGAACGCTTCAACCGAACTGTCGCGAAATGTCGTTGAACAGCGCGACGCCCATCAGCAGCACCAGCAGTGCCACGCCGAGCTGCTGGGTCACGCTCTGGAAGCGCTCCGACAGCGGGCTGCCCTTGAGCCACTCGATCGCCTGGAACAGGATCTGCCCGCCGTCCAGGATCGGAATCGGCAGCAGGTTCATGAAACCCAGAGCCAGGCTCACCACCACGAGGAAATACAGGAACGCGGACACTCCGGCGGCCGCGGAATCCCCGGCGTACTCGGCAATGCTCAAGGGACCGCTGAGGTTCTTGATCGACACCTGGCCGACGAGCATGCGGCCGAACAGGCGCGCCTGCAGCGCGGTCATGTTCCAGGCCTCGACGTTGGCGCGCGCAAACGCGGCCGGCAGCGACAGGTGGGTATGGCGCAGCATGCTGGCCGGGTATGGCGAATTCAGCGGCTGGTGCACGTGGATGCGCCCGACGGTCCGTCCGTCCTGGCTCTCGCGCAGTACCGGCACCCGCACCGCCCCCTCGGCGCCCGCGCGCCGGTAGCGGATCGAGACGCTGTCGCCGGCATGCGGCTGGATGCGCGCGACCAGGTCGAGGAAGTCGTGCACCGGCTCGCCGTTGACCGCCAGGATCTCGTCCCCGGTGTGCAGGCCCGCCAGCGCCGCGGGCCCATTGGGGTCCACGGCCCCGAGGATCGCCGGAATCGGCGGCTCGTAGAAGCGCAGGCCGAGTCCGCTCATCATCGCGGAAGGCTCGGTCAGGCGCAGGCGCTGCGCAGGATCGGCGAGCGCGAGCGTCGCGACGCGCTGCGTGCCGTCCGGCGCGCGCAGCTGCAGCGTGATCGGCGCCTGGGTGCTCACCGCATCGAGCAGTCCCAGCATCACGTCGCGCTGCGAAGCCACGGCGCGCGCGTCGATCGCGACCACCTCGTCATCCGCGTGCAGGCCGGCGCGTCCCGCGATCGAGGTCGGGTCGATGGTGCCGAGCACCGGGCGCACATCGGTGATTCCCGAGGACAGCAGCATCATCGTCAGCAGCAGCACGGCGAAGATGATGTTGAAGGCCGGACCGGCCAGCAGCACGGTGATGCGCTGCCAGTGCGGCCGGCGGGTGAACGAGCGCGCGAGTTCCGCCGGCGCCACGGGCCCCTCCCGCTCGTCGAGCATCTTGACGTAGCCGCCGAGCGGCACCGCGGCGATGACATATTCCGTACCGTCGACCCGACCGACCCGGCGCCACAGGGTCTTGCCGAACCCCACCGAGAAGCGCAGCACCTTGAAGCCGAGGCGGCGGGCGACCCAGAAATGCCCGAATTCGTGCACCGTCACCAGCAGGCAGACGGCCGCGATGAACGACAGCAGATGGATCCAGGACAGGCTCATGCCCGCACGCCCTGGGCGGCACTGCGGCGGGCTACCGCCTCGGACGCCAGCGCCCGGGCTTCGCCATCGGCATCGAGGACTGCTTCGAGACTGCTCATGGATCCCCCCGGGGCCCGTTCCATCACTAGTTCAATGACTGCCGGAATATCGCCAAAGTTCAACTGGTTGTCGAGGAAAGCCTGCACGGCGATCTCATCGGCCGCATTCAGGCTCGCCGGAGCCAGCCCGCCCAGCCGGGCCGCCTCCTGCGCGTGACGCAGGCACGGAAAACGCTGCGGATCCGGGGCCAGGAATTCGAGGGGGGCGGCGCGGACCAGGTCGAGGAACGCTACGCCCGCCGTGATGCGCTGCGGCCAGGCCAGCGCGTGGGCGATGGGGGTGCGCATATCCGGCGAGGAAAGCTGGGCGAGCAACGAGCCGTCGTGGTATTCGACCAGCGAGTGCACGACGCTCTGGGGGTGCACCACCACCTCCACCTCTGCCGCCGGCATGCCGAACAGCACGCTGGCCTCGATCAGCTCCAGCCCCTTGTTCATCAGGGTCGCGGAATCGACCGAGATCTTGCGCCCCATGACCCAGCGCGGGTGCGCGCAGGCCTGGGCCGGCGTGACGCGCTCGAGCGCTTCGGCCTGCCAATGCAGGAACGGACCCCCTGATGCGGTCAGCAGCAGCCGGCGCACGCCCGGCGGCCGGGTGCCGATCTGGGCACCGGCCGGCAGGCACTGGAAGATCGCGTTGTGCTCGCTGTCGATCGGGACGATCTGCGCGCCGGAGCGCCGCACGGTCTCGATCAGCAGCGCCCCGGCCATCACCGCGGATTCCTTGTTGGCCAGCAGCACGCGCTTGCCGGCTGCCGCTGCCGCCAGCGTCGAACGCAGCCCCGCGGCACCACTGATGGCCGCCATGACGTAGTCGACCGGGGCGCTGGCCGCGAGCTGCGCGATCGCCTCGGCGCCGGCCAGTACGCGCGTGCCGCTGCCCGCGGCGGCCAGCCGCTGCTCGAGCTCGCGCGCCGCCGGCGGCGATTCCATCGCGGCCCATTCGGGCTGGAAACGCTGGCACTGCTGTGCGATCCGCTCGACATCGCGGCGCGCGGCGAGGCCCACGACACGATAGCGGTCCGGGTGCAGCGCCAGCACTTCGAGCGTGGAGCAGCCCACGCTGCCGGTCGAGCCCAGTACGGCGATGCCGATCGCGCTCACCGGCCGACTCCGAGCCACAGCAGACCGAGCGCCATGACCGGAGTGGCCGCGGTCACGCTGTCGATGCGGTCGAGCACACCGCCATGTCCCGGGAACAGGCGCCCGCTGTCCTTCAGGTTCACATGGCGCTTGAGCAGGCTCTCGGTCAGATCGCCGACTACCGAGAAAGCCGCGGCGCCGGCGCACAGGGGCAGGAAGCGGACCGGCGGCACGCCGAACCAGGAGGCCGCGGCGGCCGCCACGATCAGGGCCAGCACGATGCCGCCCAGCACGCCTTCCCAGGTCTTGTTGGGCGACACGCGCGGCGCCAGCGGCACCCTGCCGAACCAGCGCCCGGCGAAGAACGCGCCGGTATCGGCCGCGACGCACAGCACGAGGATGAACAGCGTCCACTGCGCGCCCTGCGGCCAGTGCCCGTCGATGCGCACCACCGCGTACCAGGTCGGCAGCAGCGCCAGCGCCCCGGCGAGCGCCGCGGCGGCCCGGGGCACGCGCCCGGGAGCGAGCGCGATCCATAGCAGTGCGACCAGCCACCAGGCGCCACTCGCGAGCATCGTCCAGCTGAACCAGGTCAACTCGCCCATCAACGGCAACCCCACTAATCCGAGCACCAGCAGCAGCAATACGTAGGCCACGCGCGTCGCCACCGCGACCCCCAGGAACGCCGACCATTCCCACGCGCCGATCAGCAGTATCAGGCCCAGCACCCCCGCCGTCACCGGCGGCGGGGACAGCAGGATAGCAACCACCAGCAGCAATGCCAGTCCCAGGGCCGTCAGCACGCGCGCGCGCAGCATGGCCGGGACCTCAGGGTGTCGACGGTCCCGCGCCGCCGCCCTCGACCTGCTCACCGGTGAGGCCGAAGCGCCGCTGGCGTGCCGCAAAGTGCTGCAGGGCGGCCTCGAATGCCGCGACGTCGAACGCCGGCCAGAGACACTCGGTGAAGTAGAGTTCCGTGTAGGCGAGGTTCCATAGCAGGAAATTGCTGATGCGCTGCTCGCCGCCGGTGCGGATGAAGAGGTCCGGATCCGGCAGGCCGGCGAGCGCGAGCGCGCCCGATACGCGCGCCTCGTCGATATCCGCGGCCGCGATTTCCCGGCGCTCGACCTGCGCTGCCAGTCCGCGCACCGCGCTGACCATGTCGGCGCGCCCACCATAGCTCATCGCGATCTGCAGCCGCAGCCTCGAATTGCCCGCGGTGACCTGCTCGGAACTCGCCATGCTGTCACGCAGCCGCGCATCGAGCGAGGCGCGGTCACCGATGAAGCGCACGCGCACGCCATTGCGGTGCAGCTCCGTGATCTCCGCCTCCAGTGACTCGAGGAACAGCGCCATCAGGCTCATGACCTCCTCGCGCGGCCGGCCCCAGTTCTCGTGGCTGAATGCGAACAGGGTCAGGGCGCCGATGCCGCGGCGCACGCACTCCTCCACCACCATGCGTACGGTCGCCACGCCGGCGCGATGGCCTTCGGCCCGCAGCGCGCCGCGCGCACGCGCCCAGCGCCCGTTGCCATCCATGACGATGGCTATGTGCGCGGGCAGCGGTATCGGCACTGCGTCTGGCGGTACGCTGCTCAAACCTGAAGAATTTCCTTTTCCTTGGCCTGCAGCAGCTGGTCGATCTCGGCGACATAGTGGTCGGTCAGCTTCTGCACCTCGTCCTGGCCGCGACGCTCGTCGTCCTGCGAGATCATCTTCTCCTTGAGCATCTCCTTCAGGTCGGCCAGCACGTCGCGGCGTACGCTGCGCACGCTCACGCGCGCGTCCTCGGCCTCGTGGCGCACCACCTTGGTGATGTCACGCCGTCGCTCCTCGGTCAGCGGCGGCAGCGGGATACGGATCACGGTGCCCGCGGTATTGGGCGTCAGCCCGAGTTCGGACTTGTAGATCGCCTTCTCGATCGCGGCGACCACGCCCTTCTCCCAGGGGGACACCACCAGCGTGCGCGCATCCTCGACGCTGATGCTGGCGACCTGCTGCAGGGGCACGTCGGAACCGTAGTAGTCCACCTTCAACTGCTCGATCAGGCTCGGGTGTGCGCGCCCGGTGCGCAGCTTGCGCAGATTGCCCTGGAATGACTGCACGCATTTCTGCATGCGCGTCGACGCGTCCTTCTTCAGATCCTCGAGCATGCGCCTCCCCTGCCCTCAGTCGTTGGTGACGAGAGTTCCGATGTCCTCGCCGCGCACGATGCGCAGCAGGTGCCCCGGGCTGTCCCAGGTTGAATACGCGCAGCGGCATGCGGTAGTCCCGGCACATCACGATGGCGGTGGCGTCCATGACGTTGAGCCGCTCGTCGAGCACGCGGTCGTAGGTCAGCCGCGGATAGTGACGCGCATCCGGATTCTTGACCGGGTCATCCGAATAGATGCCATTCACCTTGGTGGCCTTGAGCAGCAGCTGCGCCTCGATCTCGATCGCGCGCAGGCTGGCGGCGGTATCGGTGGTGAAGAACGGGTTGCCGGTGCCGGCCGCGAAGATCACGGCCCGGCCCTTCTCGAGGTGCCGGACCGCGCGGCGGCGGATGTAGTCCTCGCAGACCTCGTTGATGCGGATCGCCGACATGACGCGCGCCTGCAGGCCCTGCTGCTCGAGCGCGTCCTGCAGCGCCAGCGCGTTCATGACGGTCGCGAGCATGCCCATCTGGTCCGCGGTCACGCGGTCCATGCCGGCGCGCGCCAGACCCGAGCCGCGAAAGATGTTGCCGCCGCCGATCACGACCGCGATCTGCACGCCGAGCGCCTGGACTTCGGAGATCTCGAGCGCCACGCGCTTGAGCACCGCGGGATCGATCCCGTACGCGGCCTGCCCCAGCAGCGCCTCGCCGGACAGCTTCACGAGGATCCGGCTGCAACTGGTCTGAGATTCCTGCATGGTGCGGTTCCGTTGCGCGCCGTCCGCGCGACCGGCGCCTTAAAGGCTAGTGCGCCCCCGAGGCTTTGACCTGGGCCATGACTTCGGCGACGAAATCTTCCTGTTTCTTCTCGATCCCGGCCCCGACCTCGAAGCGCTCGAAGCGCGATCACGCGGGCACCGGCGGCCTTCAGCAGCTTCTCGACGCTCTGGTCGGGGTCCCGGATGAAGGGCTGGCCGAGCAGCGCGATCTCGTTCAGCGACTTGCGCAGCCGGCCTTCGATCATCTTGGCGACGATCTCCGGCGGCTTGCCTTCGCCACGGGCCTGCTCGGCCAGGATCTCGCGCTCCTTGGCGAGACCTCGGCGGGCACGTCGGCGGCGCTGACGTAGCGCGGGTTGCTCGCCGCCACGTGCATCGCGAGCTCGTGCGCCAGTCGGCGCGCTCCCGCCCGCCAGCGCCACCAGCGCGCCGATGCGCGTGCCGTGGACGTAGGCGCCGAGTGGCCCGGTCGCTCTCCAGCACGACGCAGCGACGCACGCTGATGTTCTCGCCGATCTTGGCGACCAGCGCGCGGCGCCGCGCGTCGACGCTCTCGCCCGCCGCCAGCTCGGCATTGAGCAGCGCGTTCAGGTCCACCGGCCGGCCGGCCAGCGTGAGCCGCACCACGTCGGCGGCGAAGTTGCGGAAATCGTGCTCGCGCGCGACGAAGTCGGTCTCGCAGTTGATCTCGGCCATGGCGGCCGCGCGGCCATCCGCCGAGCGCTCGATCACGATGACGCCCTCGGCGGCGATCCGGGCGGCCTTCTTGTCGGCCTTGGCCAGACCCTGCTTGCGCATGTACTCGGCGGCGGCGTCGAGATTGCCGCCGGTCTCGACCAGGGCCTTCTTGCATTCCATCATGCCGGCGCCGGTGCGCTCGCGCAGCTGTCGGACGGCTTCGGCTGTGACGCTCATGGTTCAACTCTCCGTATAGGTCGCGTGCGAATCCGGTGCGCGGCCGACGGCCAGCCGCGCCGCGGCGCTCTCAGGGCGCGCCGTTGCCGCTGCGTGGCCGCCGCGCCTGGCCGGGAGGGCTGCGACGCTTGAGCGTCGTCGGCGTCGTGCTCGCGACCGGATCAGCAGGCTCCGCGGTCTCGTCGATCTCGGCATCGAGCGCGGCTTCCTCGACCGCCGCGGGGGGTAGTGCCGGGGGACGCCGGCGCACCGGAGGCTTCTTGCGCACCGCGGCAGCGGGCTTGGCCCGCTGCGGGCGGCCGCCCTTGCGACGCGGATTGCCTTCCTCGTCGAGTTCGACGAATTCGTCCTCGCCGACCGCGACCTGCGGCACCGCGGAGCGGCCCTCGATCACGGCGTCCGCGATCGCGGTGGCGTACAGCACGATCGCGCGCATCGCATCATCGTTGCCCGGGATGACGTGCTCGATGCCGTCCGGCGAGCAGTTGGTGTCGACGACGGCGACCACCGGTATGCCGAGCTTGCGCGCCTCGTGGATCGCGATGTGCTCGTGGCCGACGTCGATCACGAACAGCGCGTCCGGCAGCGCTTCCATCAACCGGATGCCGCCGAGGCTGCGCTCCAGCTTGACCATCTCGCGGCGCAGCTGGGTCGCCTCCTTCTTGCCGCGCTTGTCGAGCGCGCCGGAGGTGGCCATGTCCTGCAGTTCGCCGAGGCGCTTGATCGACGCCCGGATGGTCTTGAAATTCGTGAGCATGCCGCCGAGCCAGCGCTGGTTCACGTAGGGCATTTCGGCCCGCAGCGCCTCCTTCTGGATCGCGTCGCGGGCTGAACGCTTGGTGCCGACGAACAGCACCGTGCCGCCGTCCGCGACGACCTGCCGGATGAACTGCGCCGCGTCGGCGAACAGCGGCTGCGTCTTTTCGAGATTGATGATGTGGATCTTGTTGCGTTCGCCGAAGATGAAGGGCTCCATCTTCGGGTTCCAGAAGCGGGTCTGGTGTCCGAAATGGACACCCGCTTCCAGCATCTGTCGCATGGACACGCTGGGCATGGCTGTTTCCTCTCGATCGGGTTGTGGCCTCCGCGCATCCCTGCTGACGATCCCGCGATTGCCGCCCTGGTCCTGAAGCTGCAGAAGCTCGGAACTGGGACGCCGCTCTCAAGGACACCCGGTCACAGGTTCGTGATGCGCGTGTGGATTGCGTTGCCAAAAAAGGCCGCGCTTTATACCATGAAGTTCCAGCCCGAACAATGCTTTAAGCAGGCCCGCGGAGATCCATGCTGCGCGATACCCAGATCTCACTGAAATCCCCGGAAGAGCAGCAGAAGCTGCGCGTTGCCGGGGCCCTGGCCGCGTCGGTACTCGACATGATCGGCGAGCACGTGGCGCCCGGGGTCTCTACCGACGAGCTCGACCGCATCTGCAACGATTTCATCGTCCAGGAACTGCATGCGATCCCGGCCAACGTCGGCTATCGCGGTTTCCCCAAGACCGTGTGCACCTCGGTCAATCACGTGGTGTGTCACGGCATCCCGAACGAGCGGCGCCTGAAGTCCGGCGACATCCTCAATATCGACGTCGCGGTGATCAAGAACGGCTACCACGGCGATACCAGCCGGATGTATTTCGTGGGCAGGCCGCCGGTACTGGCGCAGCGCCTGGTCGAGACGTGCAAGAATGCGATGTGGCGCGCGATCGGGGTGGTACGGCCCGGGGCGCGTCTGGGCGACATCGGCCACGCGATCCAGAGCCTGGCCGAGTCGGAGGGATTCTCGGTAGTGCGCGAGTACTGCGGGCACGGCATCGGCCGCGTCTATCACGAGGACCCCCAGATCCTGCACTACGGCGAGCCGGGCACGGGACTGGAACTCGCCGCGGGCATGGTGTTCACCATCGAACCGATGATCAACGCCGGCAAGCGCCTGGTGCGCGTGCTGCCGGACGGCTGGACCGTCGTGACCCGCGACCATTCGCTGTCGGCGCAGTGGGAGCACATGGTGCTCGTGACCCCGACCGGACATGAAGTGCTCACACTCGGCCGCGACGCCGCGCGCTGACCGCAACGCAGGAAATCATGGCAGTAACCGACTCCACGGTGCTCGAGGATGCAGCGCCGGCCGACCCCGCGCCGCTCGACTGGCCGCTGCTGCTGCGGCTGCCCGCCCTGCTGGCCGAATCCGCGGACGCCGGCACCTGCCGCGGCCTGCTCGAGCGCGCGCAGGAGGAACTGCGCACCCGCTTCGTCGAGGACGAACCGGTCGAAGGACTGGTGCGCGCGCGGGCGCGGTTCATCGACCTGCTGCTGCGCACGCTGTGGCAGACGCGGCTGTCCGGGGAACTCGCGGCGCGCCTGGCGCTGGTCGCGGTCGGCGGCTACGGGCGCGGCGAACTGCATCCGTGCTCCGACGTCGACCTGCTGGTGCTGGTGCCCGCGCCGCTGGCGGAGGGCGACCGCGCCAGCGTCGAGCAGCTGGTGTCCTTCCTGTGGGACATCGGACTGGAAGTGGGCCACAGCGTGCGCACCGTGGCCGAGTGCGCCGAGGAGAGCGCGGCCGACGTCGGCGTGATGACCACGCTGATGGAATCGCGGCGGCTGGCGGGCTCGGACGAGCTGGTCGCGCGCGATGCGCGCGGCACTGGCGCCGGACCGCATCTGGCCGGTGCGCGAATTCTTCGAGGCCAAGGTGCGCGAGCAGCAGGAGCGGCGGCTCAAGGCCAACGACACCGCCTACAACCTCGAGCCGAACGTCAAGACCGGCCCAGGAGGCCTGCGCGACATCCAGACCATCGCCTGGGTCGCCAAGCGGCACTTCGACGCCGAGTCGCTCGATGAACTGGTCGCCCACGGCTTCCTGACGCCCTCGGAGCTGCGCCGCCTCAAGCAGGCGCAGTCGTTCCTGTGGAAGGTGCGTTTCGGCCTGCACGTGCTGACCGGCCGGCACGAGGACCGGCTGCTGTTCGACTACCAGATCAAGCTCGCCCACAGCTTCGGCTACGAGGACGCCTCCTACACGCTCGCGGTCGAGCAGCTCATGCAGCGCTACTACCGCACGGTCATGGACGTCACGCTGCTCAACGAGCTGCTGCTGCAGCTGTTCCGCGAGGCCATCCTGACCGAGCAACGCGCCGCCGCTGCCGCTCAATCCGCGCTTCCAGGTGCGCAGCGACTACCTCGAGGCGGTCAACGAAGACGTGTTCGCGCGCGCGCCCTCGGCGCTGCTCGAGCTGTTCGTGCTGCTGCAGCAGAATCCGCAGATCCGCGGCGTGCGCGCCGCGACCATCCGCGCGCTGGCCCGCAACCTGTGGCTGATCGACGAGGAGTTCCGCCAGAACCCGCGCAACCACCGCCTGTTCCTCGAGATCCTGCGCGCACCGCGCGGCGTGACCCACGAGCTGCGTCGCATGAACGACTATGGCGTGCTGGGGCGGTACATCCCGGCGTTCGGTCGCATCGTGGGCCGGATGCAGTACGACCTGTTCCACGCCTACACCGTCGACGCGCATACCCTGTTCGTGGTCAGCAACCTGCGCCGCCTCGCGATCAGCGAGTACGACCACGAGCTGCCGCTGGTATCGCCGATCATGCAGCAGCTGCCGAAGCCCGAGATCGCCTACCTCGGCGCGCTGTTCCACGACATCGCCAAGGGACGCGGCGGCGATCACTCCGACCTCGGGGCGGTCGATGCCGAGGCCTTCTGCCTCGAGCAGGGCCTGTCGCGCTACGACGCGCGCCTGGTCGCCTGGCTGGTCCGGCACCACCTGCTGTTCTCGATGACGGCGCAGAAGCGCGACATCGGCGACCCGCAGGTCATCAGCGAGTTCGCCCGCGAGGTCGGTGACGAGATCCACCTGGACTACCTGTACGTGCTGACCTGCGCCGACGTGCGCGGCACCAATCCCGAAGCTATGGAACTCCTGGAAGACGGCGCTGTTCCAGGATTTCTACGACCGCGTGAAGCGCGCGCTGCGCCGCGGCCTCGAAACCCCGGTCGACCAGGACGAGCTGGTGCGCGAGAACCAGGATCATGCGCGCGCGCTGCTGCGCGGGCGCGGGACTGGCGGCCGGCGCGATCGAGCGCGCCTGGGCGCGCCTGCCGACCGCCTATTTCCTGCGCCATCCGCCGAGGAGATCGCCGGCACACGCGCGCGCTGGCGGGCGGCGAGGCGGCATGCCGACGAGGCGCTCGTCGCGCGTCGAGCCGCAGAGCGAGCGCGGCACCACCGCGGTGATGATCTACGCGCCGCACCGCCGCCACGGCTTCGCGCGCGCCACGGCGGTGCTCGACCAGCTCGGGCTCAACATCGTCGACGCCGACATCACGCCGGTCGGCAACGGCTTCTCGCTCGACTCCTACCACGTGCTCGAGGAGGACGGCTCGCCGATCACCGAGTGCCGAGCGGCGCGACGAGATCGAGCAGGCGCTGTGGCGCTCGCTGCAGCGGCCCGAGGAGGCGCCGCTGGCGGTATCGCGGCGCGCGACCGCGCCAGATGCGCGTGTTCAAGACCGCGACCCAGATCATCGATCAGCGTCGACGAGCGCAACCGCCGCTCGGTGCTCGAACTGACGGCCGGCGACCGGCCGGGGCTGCTGTGCGACGTCGGCAAGGTGCTGTGGGAGGAGCGCGTCGACCTGCATGCGGCCAAGATCAGCACGCTCGGCGAGCGCGCCGAGGACGTGTTCTACGTGACCGACCGCGCGCAGCAGCCGCTCGAACGAGGCCGCCGCGGAGCGGCTGCGCAGCGCGCCTGGCCGAGGCGCTGGACCAGCGCCTGGCATGAATCCGGCGCTCGCGCGGCTGCACGCCTACCCGTTCGAGCGCCTGGCGGCCCTGCTGGCCGGTGCCGCGCCGCCGCCGGAACTGGCGCCGATCGCGCTGTCGATCGGCGAGCCGAAGCACGAACCGCCCGCGTTCGTGCTGGCCGCGCTGGCGCGCAGCCTGCAGCAGCTCGGCAGCTATCCGGCGACGCGCGGCCTGCCGGCGCTGCGCGCCGCGATGGCCGCGGCGCTCGGCCGCCGCTTCCTCGGCGCCGGCAGCGCGGTCGACCCGGAGACCATGGTGCTGCCGCTGAACGGCACGCGCGAGGGGCTGTTCGCCCTGGTGCAGGCGCTCGTCGACCCGGTCGCGCGATGCGCTGGTCGCGATGCCCAACCCGTGCTATCAGATCTACGAGGGCGCGGCGCTGCTCGCCGGCGCCGAACCGTACTTCCTGAACACGACGGCGGCAACCGGCCACGTGCCGGACCTCGACGCCGTGCCGCCGCAGGTCTGGCGACGCTGCCAGCTGCTGTTCCTGTGCTCCCCGGGCAACCCGACCGGCACGACCTTGAGCCTCGAGTACCTGCGCGCGGCGCTCGCACTCGCCGATCGCTACGACTTCGTGATCGCGGCCGACGAATGCTATGCCGATCTCACCTGGACGAGGCCCGGGCGCCGCGTCAGCCTGCTGCGCGCCGCCGCCAGCATCGGCAACGACACGTTCCGGCGCTGTCTCGTGTTCCACAGCCTCTCCAAGCGCTCCAGCCTGCCCGGGCTGCGCTCGCGGGCTCGTCGCCGGGCGATGCGGCGCTGATCGCGCGCTTCCTGCTCTATCGGACCTATCACGGCTGCGCGATGTCGCTCCCGGCGCAGCTCGCGAGCATCGCGGCCTGGGAGGACGATGCGCACGTCGGCCGCGAACCGGCGCCTCTACCAGCAGAAGTTCGACCGGGTGCTGCCGATCCTCGCGCCGGTGCTGCCGCTCACGCGGCCCGACGGCGGCTTCTATCTCTGGCCGCAGGTCGGGGGCGACGAGGAGGCCTTCGCGCGCGCGCTGTTCGAGCGCTACGCACCTGACCGTCCTGCCCGGCAGCTACCTGGCGCGCGAGGCGCACGGCGAGAACCCCGGCCGCGGCCGGATACGCATCTCGCTGGTGCCGACCACTTGCGCACAGTGCATCGAGGCGGCGCGACGCGACTGCGGGACTTTCTCCACGGGAGGATGACCGGACCATGACGTCGAACTGCAGAGCCCTCATCGAGGCCGCCTGGGAGCGGCGCAGCGGAACTCTCCCCGCACGGTCGATGCCGCGACACGCGCACGGCGATCCTGCGCGGCGATCGACGCGCCTCGATCGCGGCGAGCTGCGCGTGGCCGAGCCGCGTCGACGGCGCGCTGGCGTGGTGCAACGCCTGGCTCAAGAAGGCCGTGCTGCTGTACTTCCGCATCCACGACAACGCGCTGATCGACGCGGGCTATACGCGCTTCTTCGACAAGGTGCCGCTGAAGTTCGCGGCCAGCTCGAGCCGAGGACTTGGCCGCCGCGGGCGTGCGCGTGGTGCCGCACGCGCTCGTGCGCCGCGGCGCCTACGTGGCGCCCAACGTGGTGCTGATGCCCAGCTACGTGAACATCGGCGCCTACGTCGGCGCCGGCACGATGGTCGACACCTGGGCCACCGTCGGCTCGTGCGCCCAGATCGGCCGCAACGTGCACCTCTCCGGCGGCGTCGGCATCGGCGGCGTGCTCGAGCCGCTGCAGGCGAGCCCCGACGATCATCGAGGACGACTGCTTCATCGGCGCGCGCTCCGAGATCGTCGAGGGCGTCGTGGTCGGGCGCCGGTTCGGTGATCTCGATGGGCGTGTTCATCGGCGCGAGCACGCGCATCTACGAGCGCAGCAGCGGACGCAGCTGGCCGGCAGCGTACCGGCCGGCTCGGTCGTGGTTCCGGGCTCGCTGCCGGCGAAGGACGGCACGCACAGCCTCTACTGCGCGGTCATCGTCAAGCGCGTCGACGCACAGACCCGGGCCAAGACCTCGCTCAACGAGCTGCTGCGCAGCGCCGATTGAGGCGCGCTGCGCCGAGCGGGGGCGCCGACCCGGCAGGAGCCCCCATCCGGGCCGCGCGGTGCGCGCCCCTGCGGCTAGCCGTAGCGCCCCGTGATGTAGTCTTCGGTGGCCTTCTGGGCCGGGATTGGTGAAGATCTTCGAGGTCTGGTCGAACTCGATGATCTCACCGAGGTACATGAACGCCGTGTAATCCGACACCCGTGCCGCCTGCTGCATGTTGTGCGTGACGATCAGCACGGTGACCTGCTCGCGCAGCGAGGCGATGAGCTCCTCGATGCGGGCGGTGGCGATCGGATCGAGCGCCGAGGTCGGCTCGTCGAACAGCAGGATTTCCGGGCTGGTCGCGAGCGCGCGCGCGATGCACAGGCGCTGCTGCTGGCCGCCCGAGAGCGACATCGCCGAGCCGGACAGCCGGTCCTTGACCTCGTCCCAAAGCGCGGCTCCGCGCAACGCACGCTCGACCTCTTCCTGGATCCGCAGGTGGGAGCGCACGCCGCGGATACGCAGCCCGTAGGCGACGTTCTCGAAGATCGACTTCGGAAACGGGTTCGGCTTCTGGAACACCATGCCGATGCGCATGCGCACTTCGATAGGGTCGATGCCGCGCGACACCAGGTCCATCTCCTCGGGCAGCAGCATGATGTTGCCCTCGTAGCGGGCACCCGGGGTCAGGTCGTGCATGCGGTTGAAGCAGCGCAGGAACGTGCTCTTGCCGCAGCCCGAGGGACCGATCAGCGCGGTGACCTGCTTTTCCCTGATCTCGATGTTCAGACTCTTGAGCGCCTTGAATTCGCCGTAGAAGAAGCTGAGCTGCCGGGCACGCGCCTTGACCGGCGCATCGAGCGCGGGGGAGTTGCGGGTCTCGTCCACCGCGACGCGCATGCCGCGCCCGCTCGGCCGGATCGGGATTACGCCGGTGTCGATGTCGGTGGCGGGCGGAAAGCCGGACGGTTCGGGGCCGCTGGGCATGCTGTTCACTACTTGCTCCATGGAATGCGCCACCGCCCCCAGTTGATCGATACGGCCGGTTCGCCCCGTCAACTGCGGGCGGACTCCAGTGCCTGCTCGATGTCTTCGACGTTGGTATGCCGCACGTCCTTGCCGTGCACGAGATAGACGATGTACTCACAGATGTTCTTGGAATGATCCCCGATGCGCTCGAGCGCCCGCACTACCCACATGATGTCGAGCGTACGACGGATCGAGCGCGGGTCCTCGAGCATGAAGGTGATGCTCTGGCGATGGATCGATTCGTATTCCTCGTCCACCGTGCGGTCGCGCTTCACGACCTCCAGGGCCAGCTTGGTATCGAGGCGCGCAAAGGCATCCAGCGTATCGTGCACCATCTCGATCACGAGCTCGCCGAGGTTGCGCAGCTCGCGATAGCGGTTGTTGGGGCGCTCGCGCATGCCGAGCCGCACGGCGATCGCGGCCACCTTCTCGCCCTCGTCGCCGATCCGCTCCAGGTCGGTGATGGTCTTCAGGATGGCGATGATCAGGCGCAGGTCCGATGCGGTGGGGCCACGGGTTGCGAGGATGCGGCTGCAGTCCTCGTCGATGCTGCGCTCGAGCTGGTTCACCCGCAGCTCCTCCTGCGCCACCCGCAGCATCACGCGGCTGTCCGGTTCCGTGATGCCACCGACGGCCTCGATCAGCTGGCGCTCCACGAGTCCGCCCATCTCCATCACGCTGCTGCGCAACCGTTCCAGATCCTCGTTGTAGCGGCTGGAAATGTGGTGCGTCAGGCCTTCGGTGCTCATCCTCCAATGGTATACGTTTTCACGATGACAGAATCATTGCATCCCTTGCCCGACCCGCTCCGAGGTCGTATAAGTCCGCTCGCGCATCCGGCGCCCGCCCCCGGTACCCGGCGCGCGGCCAGATCGATCACAACCGCCTGAAAACCATAGGAAACCGATGTCCGCGACGCTGGAACTCACGCAGGAACTCATGACCCGCGCCTCGGTCACGCCCGCCGACGAGGGTTGCCAGGATGTGATGGCCGGGCGGCTCTCGCGCCTGGGCTTCGAAGTCGAACGGCTGCGCTACGGCAATGTCGAGAATCTCTGGGCGCGGCGTGGACCGCCGGGTCCCGTGCTGTGCTTCGCCGGCCACACCGACGTCGTACCGACCGGGCCGCTGGAGGAGTGGCATTCCGATCCGTTCAAGCCGACGATCCGCGACGGCCTGCTCTATGGCCGCGGCGCCGCCGACATGAAGAGCGGGCTGGCCGCGATGATCACGGCCACCGAGGCGTTCGTGGACAGCGCGGTAAATCCACGCGGCGCGCTGGCATTCCTGATCACGAGCGATGAGGAAGGCCCGTCGGTCGACGGTACGCGCCGCGTCGTGGAACTGCTCCGCGAGCGCGGCGAGCGCATCGACTGGTGCATCGTGGGCGAGCCTTCGAGCGAGCACCGGATTGGCGACACCATCAAGATCGGTCGCCGCGGCTCCCTGTCCGGTCGGCTCACGGTGCACGGCGTGCAGGGTCACATCGCGTATCCGCAGCTCGCCGACAACCCGCTGCACCGCTTCGCGCCGGCGCTGGCCGAGCTCGTGACCCGGGTGTGGGACCAGGGCAACGTGCATTTCGGCGCGACCAGCTTCCAGGTCTCGAACCTCAATGCCGGCACCGGCGCGCCCAACGTGATTCCCGGCGAGCTGAAGGCACGCTTCAACCTGCGCTACTCGCCGGTGCAATCGCTGGCACAGCTGAAGCGCAGCGTCGAGGAGATCCTGGACCGCCACCAGGTGCGCTACACGCTCGAGTGGTACCTGTCGGGCGAGCCGTTCTACACGCCGCCAGGGCCGCTGTCCGACGCGGTCAGCGCCGCGATCCAGGCGGTCACCGGGGAGCCGCCCCAGCTCTCGACCGGCGGGGGCACCTCCGACGGGCGCTTCATCGCCCCGCTGGGCGCCGCCGTGGTCGAACTCGGGGTGGTCAACGCCAGCATCCACAAGGTCAACGAGTGCGTGCGGATCGAGGACATCGATCGCCTGCACGAGATGTACCTGGGCGCGATGCGCAACCTGCTCACCTGAGGCGGCGCGCGCCTCGAGTGGCGGGCGCGGGACTTCAGGCCGGCCGGCGTGGCGCGAGGTTGGCCCAGCCGCCGAGGACCCCGAGGCCGGCCGCGGCGATCAGCACCCACTCGGGCATCGAGGCGCCGAGAAAGCTCCAGGTCACCTTGGCGCATTCGCCCGAACCCGTCAGGACCTTGCGGATCACGTCGGTCAACGGGAACACGTCGAGCATGTAGCCCAGCGTCGCGCCGCAGACCGGCACGCTGCCTTCCGGCAGGTGCTGGATCCAGATGTGGCGCACCGCGACGCCGATGGTCGCGGCCGCGGCCAGCAGGATCAGACCTCCGTAAACGATCGCCCCGCGGCCGCGCGGTGCATGCAGCGCCGCGAGCAGGAACACCACGCCGACTGCAGCGATCCCGATGCGCTGGAAGATGCACAGCGGACAGGGTTCGAGGTGCAGCACCGACTGCGCGTACCACGCGTAGGCCAGCAGGCCGGCGCAGCACAGCAGCCCGAGCAGGTTCGCGGAGCGACGTGTCATCGCGCCGGGCCGCTCAGCGTGTTTGGTCCGCAGCGAGCGCGAGCTCGCGCTCGATGTGATCGAGCGACGTATGGCGCACGTCCTTGCCATGCACCATGTAGATCACGTACTCGCAGATGTTCTTGGCATGATCCCCGATGCGTTCGAGCGAGCGCACGACCCACATCACGTCCAGTGCCCGGCGGATCGTGCGCGTATCCTCCATCATGAACGTGATGCACTGGCGCTGGATGGACTCGTATTCCTCATCGACGATGCGATCCCGCCGGCAGGTCGCGAGCGCCGCGCCGGCATCCAGCCGCGCGAACGCGTCGAGCGCGTCATGCACGAGCGCCTGCACGATCCGGCCCAGATGCTTGACCTCGCGGTAGCGGTTGCTCGGGCGCTCCACGGTCGCGAGGCGCGCCGCGATCTGGCCGATCTTCTCGCACTCATCGCCGATGCGTTCGAGATCGGTGATCGCCTTGATGGTCGCGACGATCATGCGCAGGTCGCCGGCCGCCGGCGAGCGGGTCGCGAGGATCCGGCTGCACTCCTCGTCGATCGCGACCTCCATCCCGTTGACCTGGTAGTCGGAGGTCGCCACCGCCCGTCCGAGCTCGCTGTCGCCCTCCACCAGCGCGGTGAGGCTGCGCACCAGCTGTTCCTCGACGAAGCCGCCCATCGCCAGCACCTTGGAGCGAACGCGTTCCAGCTCCTCGTTGTAGCGCCTCGAGGTATGGTGGGTGAGATCGGCAGCTTCCATCGGATGTCCTGGTTCGGATGCCACTGGACCTACGGCGGCGCCAGCCGGCGCCGCCCGGCAATGAATATAGCGCACGGGCCGGTCGCTGAGCGGAGCGCCGTCACAGCCGCATGAAAAAAATTCGCGCTGCTCACACTCAGGCCACCTGCTGCAGCCGCTCGGGCGGGAAGTGGCAGGTGAAGCTGCTGCCACGACCCTCCGCGCTGTCGATCGAAAGCTGGCCCCCGTGCCGCTGCAGCACGTGCTTGACGATCGCGAGGCCGAGTCCGGAGCCGCCGGTCGCGCGGCTGCGCCCGGCGTCGACCCGGTAGAAGCGCTCGGTCAGCCGCGGTATGTGCTCCGGCGCGATCCCGATGCCGGTGTCGGCGACCGAAAAATGCCCCCCCTGCGCATCGGTCCACCAGCGTATCCGCACCGAGCCGTCGACCGGGGTGTACTTGGCGGCGTTGTCCACCAGGTTCGCGAATGCCGAATGGATCTGCACCTCTTCGCCCAGCAGCCGCGTGGCCGACTCGGCCTGCACCTGCACCGTCGATGGGTGTACCGGGCGCGCCAGCACGTCCTGGCGCAGCTGGGCCATCAGCGCCGCGACGTCGATGGGCTGCGACGGCGCCGACGCATCCGAGGATTCCAGGCGTGAGAGCTCGAGCAGGTCCTGCACGATGCGGGTCATGCGCTGGGCCTGGCGCCGCATTTCCTGCAGCGGCCCCTGCAACGACGGGTCGATGCCCGGCTCCTGGGCCAGGGTCTCCAGGTAGCCCGACAGCACGGTCAGCGGCGAACGCAGCTCGTGCGAGGCGTTGGCGACGAAGTCCTTGCGCATCCCCTCCAGTCGCGCCTCGCGCGTGACGTCGCGCACCAGCACCAGCAGCTGCCCGGCGCCGTACGGCACGATCTGCAGCGACAGAAAGCATTCGCCGCCGACCGCGGAGTGCAGTACGACCGGCACCGCGTACTGCCCCTGGCGCAGGTAGCGCAGGAACTCGGGGGCGCGCAGCAGGTTCTCGATCCGCAGGCCCACGTCGCTCTTGCCCCGCAGTCCGAGCAGGCGTGCGGCGGTGCGGTTGAACCACAGGATCTCGGCCTGCGGATTGAGCACGACCACGCCATCGGGCATCGCCGCGGTCGAGCGCCGCAGTTCGCGCAGCAGCCGCAACAGCCGCAGCTTGTGGAACTGCTTGCGCCGGTACAGGCGCACGATGCGGGCGACCAGATCACCCCACGGACCGGGCAGGTCGGGCGCGAGTTCCGCCTGGTCGGTCTGCAGCCAGCGCAGCACCCGCTGCAGGTTCAGCAGCTGCAGCCCCAGCAGGCCGAGCACGGCCAGCGCGAAGGCGGCCCAGGAGCGGCCGAAGATCAGCAGCGCGAACAGCCCGAACAGTGCCGCGAGCGACAGTCGGACCGCGAGATACAGCCAGGCCCGTGAATTCATCGGCGCGGCGTCAGCGGCGCGGCCTGGTGCGGGCCGGCGACCTCAGGCTTCCGGCCGTGCGGAGAAGCGGTAGCCTGCGCCGCGCACGGTCTGCACCAGGCGGTCGTAACCGAACTCCTCGAGCGCCTTGCGCAGACGCCGGATGTGCACGTCGATGGTGCGCTCCTCCACGTAGACGTTCCCGCCCCAGACCCGGTCGAGCAGCTGCTCGCGACTATAGACCCGCTCGGGATGGGTCATGAAGAACTCGAGCAGGCGGTATTCCGTCGGACCGAGCGTGACCGTGCGCTCCCCGACCATCACCCGGTGGCCGGCGCGATCGAGGCTCAGGTCGTCAAACCGGATGACTTCGGTCTCGTCCTGCGCGCCGCTGCGCCGCAGGACCGCATTGACCCGCGCGATCAGCTCGCGCGGCGAGAATGGCTTGATCACGTAGTCGTCGGCACCCCCGTCGAGCCCGGCCACCTTGTCGGCCTCCTCGGCCCGTGCGGTCAGCATGATCACCGGCAGGTCCCGCGTTTCCCGTTCGCGCTTCAGGGAGCGCGTGAGCTCCAGGCCGCTGGTGTCCGGCAGCATCCAGTCGATCAGGATCAGGTCCGGGCGGCGGTCCGCCAGCGCGGCGCGCGCAGCGCGACAATCCTCGGCCTCGCGCACCTCGAAGCCGGCCCGCTTGAGCCCGAACGCGATCATCTCGCGGATGGCGCGCTCGTCCTCGACGATTAAAATCTGCTTGGAAGTCATATTCTTGCGGACCTGCGCGGGCACCTTAGGGGCAGTCTGTTGCAGTGGTATGACGCCGCTCCCGATTCTGTCAGTTTCGTGACGGTACGGCTGCAACTTCGTCGCGCAGGTACACCGGCAGCGCGTGCTCCGCACTCACCGCAGGCGCGAGACCCTGGGCGGCGGCCATCGCGGCGATCTCGCGCGCGTGTGGTCGCAGCGACGGCCAGATCGGGCCCGCTGCGGTGCCGGCCAGTTCGCCGAGGGCCGGATGGGCCTCGAAGCCCGAGCCCGCCCCACACCAGCGCTCGCCCTGCCAGGATGCGGGGAGGCAGACCTGCGAGGGCGCGCCGACCGCCTCCCGCCCGACCAGTCCGGGTAGCGCTCCGGCGCGCACGAAGCTGGCCCAGTACACTTCGCCCATCCGCGCGTCCTGGCAGATGAGCGCACGCCCGGCCGTCCCGGGCTGCCGGAACGCCAGCAAGGCGAGTGCACCGAGGTCCGAGACCGGCAACACCGGCAGCCCGGCCGCGAACGCGAGGCCCTGCGCAACGCCGGTCGCCAGCCGCACGCCCGTGAAAGCGCCCGGACCGCGCCCGAAGGCGATCGCATCCAGCGCGGCCAGCCCGGCACCGGACTCGGCCAGCAGCTGCTCGATCAGGCACAGGATCTGTTCGCTCGCGGCGCCGGCTCGCGGCGCCTCGCGCGCCAGCACCTCGCCGTCGTGCCACAACGCGGCCGAGCACCGTTCGGTCGCGGTATCGAGCGCCAGCAGCTTCATGCCGGCAGCGACCGTCGCGCGCCGCGTTCCTGCGCGCAGCGCAGCGCGCGCAGCCGCGCGAGTACGGCAGGCAGTTCGCGCGTCTCGGTCAGCGGCGGCAGACTGGCGCGGAACAGGCGTCCATAGCCGCGCCCGGTGAGCCTGGGATCGCAGATCGCGACCACGCCTTCATCGCTTTCACTGCGGATCAGGCGACCCACCCCCTGCTTGAGGGCGAGCACCGCCTCGGGCAGCTGGTACTCCTTGAACGGGCTACCGCCCTGTGCCTGCAGAAACTCGATGCGCGAGCGCACCACCGGATCCTCCGGGGATGCGAACGGCAGGCGGTCGATGATGACCAGGCGCAGCGCGGGTCCCTGCACGTCGACGCCCTCCCAGAAGCTCGCGGTTCCGAGCAGGATCGCGCTGCCACTGGCGCGAAAGCGGCGCAGCAGCTGCTCGCGCGGCGCCCTGCCCTGCACCAGCAGCGGTCCGGCGTCCGGCGGGGAGCGTTCCAGCGACTGTGCCGCGGCGCGCAGTGCGCGATGGCTCGTGAACAGCAGGAACGCACCGCCGCCGGCCGCTGCGAGCAGTGCACGTGCGCAGTCGGTCACGGCCTCGCCGTAGGCCGGGTCGGTCGGCTCGGGCAATCCACGCGGCAGGTATAGCAGTCCCTGGCGCGGGTAGTCGAACGGGCTCTCGAAACGTGCGGTGGCCGCCGCTTCGAGCCCGAGTCGGTTCGCGAAGTGGCTGAAATCCTCCCCGACTGCGAGCGTCGCCGAGGTGAAGATCCACGCGCACTGGCCGGCACCGAGCAGGGCGCGGAACCGGGGCGCGATGTCGTAGGGCAGGAAGCGCAGCACGAAGCCGCGCGTGCCGCCCGAGGCGGTGCGGGCACCAGCCGGTGCTTCGGTGCCGGGCGCGGGCTCGAGCACCGCGAGCGCCGCGCGCAGCTGCTGCGCCCGCAGGGCGCAGGACTCCAGTGCCGGTGACGGGTCCGGGGCCTGCTCCGGCAGCCGCTCGCAGCTGCACAGCGCCCGTTCGAGCTCGGCCAGCGCCCGATGCGCCTGCGGGTCGAGCTCGCGCCACGCGACCTGCCGCTCGGCGCCGCCGCCGATCGCGGCCCGCATCGCCGCCAGTGCCTGCTCGAGCGCTGCCAGCGCCTGCATTGCCGCGGGCGAGCGCCCCGGCGGCAGCTCCCCCTGCAGGTCCGCGAGCAGCACTTCGAGCTGGCGTCCCGAGAGTACCTGGCCGAAGAATTCGCTGGCCAGGTCCGGCAGCTGGTGCGCTTCATCGAGTATCACCGCGTCGACGCTCGGCAGCAGCTCGGCGAAGCCATCCTGCTTGAGCGCGAGATCGGCCAGCAGCAGGTGGTGATTGACGACGACGATATCCGCCTCGAGTGCCGCACGCCGGGCCTGGAACACGTGGCACTGGGTGTACTGCGTACAGCGCTGCCCGAGGCAGTTCTCCCGCGTGGAAGTGACCTGCGGATGCAGCGGATGGGAATCGGGAAGTTCCGGCAGCTCGGCCAGGTCGCCGGTGCGCGTGACCAGCGACCACTCGAGGATGCGTGCATGCAGGCCATCGCCGGCGGAGCCGAACAGCGCCGGTTGCCGAGCCGAGGCCGCAAGCCGCTCACGGCACAGGTAGTTCGATCGACCCTTGAGCAGCGTCACGCGCGCCGGCCGCCCCAGTGCGCCGCAGAGCAGGGGCAGGTCGCGGTGAAACAGCTGGTCCTGCAGCGTCCGGGTACCGGTGGAGATCAGGATGCGTCGGCCACTGCGCAGCGCCGGTACCAGATAGGCGAAGGTCTTGCCGGTGCCGGTACCGGCCTCGACCAGCAGCACGCTGCGCGCCGCGAGCGCCGCCTCGATGCGCTCGGCCATCTGCAGCTGCACGGGACGGGCGCGATAACCCGGCACTGCCCGCGCCAGCGGGCCGTCGGCAGCGAGAATGGCCGCCAGCTCCGGCATATTACGTCACGGACGACACTGCAGTGCGCAAAATTCCCTCAAGCTGCAGGCGCAGCAGTATACTTTCCGAACCAATTCGAGCAGCGGCACAAATAGTCTACTTGAGGATTCGTCATGGCGACCGCTCCGCACACGCTGGCCTCTCTGTCCGAAATATCCAGAAATGTCGCGGACTGGGTGGCGGATGTCGCGGAGCTGACCAGGCCGGATCGTGTGTACTGGTGTGATGGCTCGCAGCGCGAGTTCCAGCGCCTGCGCGGGGAGCTCACCGCGAGCGGCGAGCTGCTGGAGCTCAATCCCCGCACCTTCCCTGCCTGCCACCTGTACCGCTCCGATCCCAGCGATGTCGCGCGCGTCGAGCATCTGACCTACATCTGTACCCGTTCCCGGGAGGACGCCGGCCCGAACAATCTGTGGATGGACCCGGAGGCGGCGCGCGCCAAGATGCGCGAGCTGTTCCGCGGCAGCATGCAGGGACGCACGCTGTACGTCGTGCCCTACTGCATGGGCCCGATCGATTCGCCGCATGCACGCTGCGGCGTGGAGATCACGGACAGCGCCTACGTGGTGCTGAACATGGCGATCATGACGCGCATGGGCCGCGCGGCCCTCGAGCGCATCGCGACCGAGGGCGGCTTCGTGCGCGGCCTGCACTCGACCGGCGACCTGAATCCGGACCGACGCTTCATCATGCACTTTCCCGAGGAGCTGTCGATCCAGAGCATAGGCTCGGGATACGGCGGCAATGCGCTGCTCGGCAAGAAGTGCCACGCGCTGCGGATCGCGAGCTGGCAGGCACGGCAGGAGGGCTGGCTCGCCGAGCACATGCTGATCGTCGGCCTGACCAGCCCCCAGGGCGAGACCCACTACGTGGCCGCGGCGTTTCCGTCGGCCTGCGGCAAGACCAACCTCGCGATGCTGATCCCGCCCGATTCGCTTCCCGGGTGGAAGGTGCACACGATTGGCGACGACATCGCGTGGCTGCAGCCCGGCCGTGACGGCCGCCTGTGGGCGATGAATCCGGAGTCGGGATACTTCGGCGTGGTGCCGGGCACGAGCCCCAAGACCAATCGCAATGCCTACGAGATGATCCAGCGCGACACGCTCTACACCAACGTCGCGCTGACCGCAGACCGGGAACCGTGGTGGGAAGGACGCACCGATGGCGCCCCGGTCACCGACTGGCTCGGCCGCCCCTACGATCCGAAGCACGGGCCCGCGGCGCATCCGAATTCCCGTTTCACGGTAGCCGCAACGCACAACCCAGCCTACAGCAAGGCGGCCGAGGATCCGCGCGGCGTTCCGCTGTCCGCGGTGATCTTCGGCGGCCGCCGGCGCTCGCTCGCGCCGCTGGTCTACGAAGCGCGCAACTGGTCGCACGGCGTGCTGGTGGGGGCCTCGGTCGCCTCCGAAACCACGGCCGCGGCCACCGGTACGGTCGGCGTCGTGCGCCGGGACCCGATGGCGATGAAGCCGTTCTGCGGCTACAACTTCGGCGATTACTGGTCGCACTGGCTCGACGTCGGCGCGAAACTGCGTCAGCCGCCGCGCATCTTCCACGTGAACTGGTTCCGGCAGAATGCGGCCGGCAAGTTCCTGTGGCCTGGCTTTGGGGACAACCTGCGCGTGATCGCGTGGATGCTGGAGCGCTGCGCGGGTCGTGCCGGAGCGGCGGATACGCCGATCGGCTTCCTGCCGCGGGCCGGGGATCTGAACACGGCGGGACTGGATATCAGCTTCGAAGCGCTCGATGAGCTGACTGCCGTTCCGAAAGCGGCGTGGCAACGCGAAATGACGGAGTTGCGCGAGTATCTGGGCGAGTACGGCGCCCGCCTGCCGCAGCAGCTGCTGCGGGAAGTTGCCGACATCGAGCGCCGGCTGGAAGCCGCTGCGACGGGCTAGCGGCGCGCCTCACGGACCACGTTTCAATCCGGCATCGATTCAATACGGCATCGATCGGGGCACGCTGCGATCAGCTTTCCTCGCAGACGAAACGGATCGTCAGCGCCGAATCGCAGCTCCGGCACGCGCCCGAGCCCGATCATCCCCTCGCCCTTGATCGGGATGCTGTCGCGCCGCACGAACGCCTCTTCCTGGCCATTGACCTGCACGAAGGTGCCATTCGTGCTCTGGTCGGTCAGCGTGAAGCGGTTGCGGTCTGAATTCGATGCGCGCATGCAGCCGCGAGATCAGGTTGCCGCGGATCACGATATCGTTGTCGTCCGCGCGCCCGATCGTGACCTGCGGTGCGCTGCTCGTCGAGCGACGACCTCGCGGTCGAGCACGAGCAGGCGCAGGCGCTGCGGCCGGCGCGTATCGCGCGCGGGCATCGCGATCGCCGGCAGCATGCTCGTCACGTCCTCGGTCTGCCACAGCACCTCGTAGAGCACCACTTCGCTGCCCTGGCCGCGGATGGTCGCGATGTCGATCTGCCGCACCGAGGCACGCCATTCGGGCGAGAGCCGCTCGACGGTCGCGGCGGTGGTGATGATCTGTCCGGCCTTGGCCTGGCTGGTCATGCGGTTGGCCATGTGCACGCTCGCGCCGAAGATGTCGCGGCTCTCGAGCACCACCGGACCGAAATGGCAGCCGATGCGGATCGCCACCGGCTGGCCCTCGACGCGCAGCTCGGTGTGGGCGACGATCTGCTTCTGCATCTGGCCGGCGGCGTTCAGCGCGTCGTCGGCGGTCGGAAAACTCGACATCACCTCATCGCCGATGGTCTTGATGACCGTGCCGTTGTGCTGCTCGGTTGCCTCGCGCATCACGTCGATGCAGGTGGCGACCATGTCGCGCGCACGCAGGTCGCCCATCTCCTCGAACAGGCGGGTGGAGCCGACGACGTCGGCGAACAGGATCGCGAGCTCGATGTCTTTGCCCATGCGTTCCGTATCTTAGTGGAGACAGCTATGGCGCACTGGCGAAAGACCGGGTAAGTGGATGCAAGCCAAGGATTATACGCGGTCGCTCCCGCGCCGCTATGCGGCACACAGCGCGCGCGCCTCGCGCAGCAGCGCGGCCGCTCGCGCCGCGTCGGCGCCGCCGTTGGCGGCATTGCCGGACATGCGGGTGCCTTCGGACAGCCATTGCCGGTAGCGCCGCGCTCCCGGCTGCCCGTTCAGCAGCCCCAGCATATGCCGCGTAATCGCGCCCAGCGGCTCCCCTGCCGCCACTTCGCGCTCGGCGTACTCCTGCATGCGCTCGACCAGCATGGCCGGCAGCGGCGTGCACCAGCCGTCCCGGTAGACGCGCTCGTGCAGCTCCCCGAGCACGTAGGGCCGGTGATAGGCCTCGCGGCCGAGCATCACGCCGTCGGCCCAACGCAGCGCCTCGGTGGCCTGATCCGCGGTCCGCAGTCCGCCATTGACTGCCAGCCAGAGGGAGGGGAAGTCCTGCTTGAGCCGCTGCACGACATCGAAGCGCAGCGGCGGCACTTCACGGTTCTGCTTCGGGGACCAACCGCCGAGCACGGCACGGCGCGCATGCACGATGAATCGGCGGCAGCCGGCGGCGGCCACCGCCGCGGTGAACGCGTGCAGCGCGGCATACTCCGGCTCCCCGAACTGTCCGAGCTGCGCGCGCGCGCCAGGCGCGTGAATGACTCCGATTCGCATCTTGACGGTCACCGGCACGCCGACCTCCGCACGCATCGCCGCGACACATTCGGCGACGCGCTCGGGTCGCTGCATCAGGCAGGCACCGAAGGCGCCGGAATGGACCCGATCGCTCGGACAGCCGCAGTTCAGGTTGATCTCGTCGTAGCCCCAGTCCTGCCCGGCCCGCGCGGCAATGGCCAGCTGGGCAGGATCGCTGCCCCCGAGCTGCAGCGCGAGCGGGCGTTCCGCGCTCGAGTAGCGCAACAGCCGCTCCCGGTCGCCATGCACGATCGCCGCCGCAGTGAGCATCTCGGTGTACAGCTGGATGCGCGGGGAGAAACCGCGCAGGAAGTACCGGCAGTGACGGTCGGTCCAGTCCATCATCGGCGCGACGGATACCGTGCGATCGCTCGTATCGCCGCGCCGCTCGACGGCAATGCCTGTTTCCGCTGTGTCTTCCACTCGTGCCGTTGCTGCGCCAGGGCTTCCGGGTGCGGACAGTCTACTGGTTGCCGGGGCGGCATGAGGTTGTCGGGCCCCCGCAGCGCCGCGCGCAGCGGCTGGACTGGACACGCCGAACCAAAGGTTTATCTTCCCCCTCCGGCGATCATCGGTTCCACCTTCGTCAGCCATCGTTCCCGACCCTGGAGACCCTCATGAAAGCACGCGGCATTACGGACCCCCGGCGTCGTAGCCTGCTCAAATGGACCGCAGCGGCAGCCGCTGTCGGCCTGCTGCCGCTCGCGGCACCTGTGGCGATGGGAGCCGCCATGGAGCACCTGAAGATAGGCATCATCGGCTCCGGCCACGTCGGCAGTGCGCTGGGTGGCGTCTGGGCCAAGGCCGGAAACCAGGTGATGTTCGCCTCGCGCAGTCTCGAGAACGACCAGAAGCTCAGTGCCGAGGTCGGAGCGGGCGCGCAGGCCGGCACACCCCAGGAGGCGGCAGCGTTCGGGCAGGTGCTGGTGTTCGCCGTGCCGTACAGCGCCTTTCCCGATCTCGTCAAGAGCCTGGGTAGCTCCCTCAAGGGCAAGGTCGTGATCAATGCGAGCAACCCGTTCCCGCAGCGCGACGGCGACATCGCCAATCAGGCGCGGGACAAGGGAGCCGGACTGTTCGACGCGCAGCTGCTGCCGGGCGCGCACGTGGTGCGGGCGTTCAACGCGGTACCGGCCGCACACATGGCCAGCGCCCACGAGACCCCGGGGAAGGTCGGCATGCCGATCGCCGGCGACGACCAGCACGCGCTTGCCGTGGCCTCGCAGCTGGTCCGGGAGATCGGCTTCGAACCCATCGTGGTCGGTGGGCTCGAAATGGGCAAGTACCTGATGCCCGGTACGCCGCTGGCCGGTGAGCATACGCCGGACGAGGTACGCAGCATCGCGGCCACGCTGAAGCCCTGAGCGCCACCCGGCTCCTGCCCCAGCAGCGCGAACGCTCGCCGTGCCCGGTTCTCCCATCGTGCGGCATGTCGTGGCGGCGCTGTGCGCCTGCGCCGTGGTGCTGGCCCGCTGGTCGAACGTGCCGGGAGCCGAGGCACCGGTCTCCCCCGTGCAAGGTGCCGCTCCGCCTCCCGAGCTGCATATTCCCGGCGCCCGTGTCGTGCCGGAGAGCCTGAGCTCCGCCCAGGACGGTACGGTCTACGTCAGCAGCGTCGGCACCGGGATCATTCGCCGGGCCGCGCCGGGCAGCGATACGGCGCTGCCGTGGATCCAGCCGTTGCTGGGACCGCGTACCGCAGTGCTCGGCCTGTACGCCGACGAGCGCTCCGGGACCCTGTGGGCGTGCGCGAACACGCGCAGTCCCAGGCAGGACGCCGTGATCGGATCGCCCGCGGAGCTGCAGGCCTTCGACCTGCGCTCCGGGACGCTGCGCGGCCGGTTTCCGCTGCCGACCCCGGGTGCGCTATGCAACGACATCGCAACCGGGCCCGACGGCTCGGTGTACGCGACGGACACCAACAACATGCAGGTGGTACGCCTGCGGCCGGGCGCCGCGCAGCTCGAGGTCTGGAGTGCTCCGGGTGCCTTCGGCCCGATGCAGGGCAAGGTGGATGGCATTGCGGTGCTGGACGGAACCGTCTACGTGAATACGGTCGAGACCGGCAGGCTCTACGCGGTGCCGATCGGTCGTGGCGGAAACGCCGGCGCCGCGGTGCAGATCCAGCTGCCGCGCACGCTCGATCATCCCGACGGCATGCGCAGCCACGGCGGCGACAGCATGCTGCTGGTCGAGGGCGGGGCCCCGGGCCGGCTCTCGCAACTGCGCATCGCGGGCGGCCGCGCGAGCCTCGTAACCCTGCACGAGGGCTTTCCGGACGATGCGGTGGCCGTGACCGTGGTGGGCCCGAGCGCCTACGTGCTGGAAGCACAGTGGCGGGCACTGGCGAGCGATGCGCGCTACGCGCCCAGGCCGTTTCACGCCACGGCAGTGAGCCTCCCGGCAACGCGCTGAGGGGTGCGGGACGCTAGCCGGAATAGTCCTCGGCCAGCGTTTCGTCGATCCGCGGCCCGGTGGACCACGCGTTGCACACCAGGCTCGCGCCGAAGCTGACGCCGAGGTTCAGGGCCAGCGCGCTCAGTGCCGCGTAGCACGGCACGGTGTAGCCGAACAGGTGCAGTGCGTAGACCGAGGCGCGGAAATCCAGCTGCGCCGCCATCCAGGTGCCCGCGAGCATGCCGGCGGCCCAGCCGAGCAGCAGCGCGGTCGGATGGAAGAAGCGCGTGTACAACCCGATCAGCACCGCCGGCACGGTCTGGCAGACCCAGATGCCGCCGAGCAGCTGCAGCTGGATCGCATAGGAGCTCTGCAGCTCCAGGACGAACAGCAGCGCGCCGAGCTTCATGCACAGCGAGACGATCTTCGCGACCCGGGACTCCAGCGCCGCCGAGCAGTCCGGCACGATGAATTCGCGGAACACGTTGCGACTGAACAGGTTGCCGCAGGCGATGGCCATGATCGCGGCGGGCACCAGCGCGCCGATCGCGATCGCGGCGAACGCAATGCCCGCGAACCACGGCGGAAAGGCATGCAGGAACAGCGCCGGCACCGCGAAATTGTTGCCGAAGGCGCGGAAT